>NZ_OW824151.1:3000000-3300000 GCF_942548115.1 Aeromicrobium sp. Leaf245 | reverse complement strand
CGAGGAGGTCGTGGCCGCGCTCGACGCGTTCGGCCCGCCCTACGTCGTGAAGGACGACGCCCTCGCCGCCGGCAAGGGCGTGGTCGTCACCGAGGACCGCCAGGCCGCCGTCGCCCACGCGGCGGGGTGCGACCGCGTGGTCATCGAGGAGTTCCTCGACGGTCCGGAGGTCTCGCTCTTCGCCATCACCGACGGGGAGACGGTGCTGCCGCTGCTCCCCGCCCAGGACTTCAAGCGTGCCCTCGAGGGCGACGCCGGCCCGAACACCGGTGGCATGGGCGCCTACACGCCGCTCGACTGGACGCCCGAGGACCTCGTGGCCGAGGTCTCCCGTCGCGTGCTCGTGCCCACGGTCCAGGAGATGGCTCGTCGTGGCACCCCGTTCCAGGGTCTGCTCTACGCGGGACTGGCGCTCACGTCGCGCGGCGTGCGGGTCGTGGAGTTCAACGCGCGCTTCGGCGACCCCGAGACCCAGGCCATCCTCGCGCTGCTGCGCACGCCGCTGTCGTCGCTGCTGCACGGTGCCGCCACCGGGGAGCTCGCCTCCGTCGGCCTGCCGTCCTGGCACGACGGCACCGCCGTCACGGTGGTCATGGCCTCCGCCGGCTACCCCGCCACCTCGAGCTCGGGCGACGTGATCCTGGGCGTCGGGGCGGCCGACGCCATCGACGGTGTCGACGTGATCCACGCGGGCACCGCGCTCGACGAGGACGGTCGGCTGGTCACCGCAGGCGGTCGCGTGCTGTCGGTCACCGGAGTGGGTGAGAACCTCGAGCACGCCCGCGACCGCGCCTACGCCGGGGTCGACGCGATCTCCTTCGAGGGCGCCCAGTTCCGCTCCGACATCGCCCTCGCCGCCCAGCGCGGCGAGATCGAGGCCTGACGGTCGGCCCGGCCTCCTGGTCGGGCTCCGGGACCGTGGTGAGCCGCGGGAGGCCGCGGTGGGAGGATGGCGTCCGTGACGACGCCCAACGTTCTGGCCCACCGCTACGCCTCGCCCGAGATCGCCCGCATCTGGTCGCCCGAGCACAAGATCGTGCTCGAGCGGCAGCTGTGGATCGCGGTGCTGAAGGCACAGCGCGACCTCGGGGTGGAGACGCCCGACGGCGTGATCGAGGCGTACGAGGCCGTGGTCGACCAGGTCGACCTCGCGTCGATCGCCGAGCGTGAGAAGGTCACCCGCCACGACGTGAAGGCCCGCATCGAGGAGTTCGCCGCGCTGGCCGGCAGCGAGCACATCCACAAGGGCATGACGTCGCGCGACCTCACCGAGAACGTCGAGCAGCTCCAGGTGCGTGCCTCGCTGCAGGTGCTGCGCTCGCGCGCGGTGGCGGCCCTGGCCCGCCTGGGGCGGCTCGCGGCCGAGCACGCGGAGCTGGTCATGGCCGGGCGCAGCCACAACGTCGCCGCGCAGGCCACCACGCTCGGCAAGCGCTTCGCCACCGCGGCCGACGAGCTGCTCACCGGCGTGGGCCGGCTCGACGACCTGCTGGCCCGGTACCCGCTGCGAGGCATCAAGGGTCCGGTCGGCACCGCCCAGGACCAGCTCGACCTCCTCGGTGGGGACCAGCAGGCGCTCGCCGACCTCGAGGGACGGATCGCCGCCCACCTCGGCTTCGACCGCGTGCTCACCAGCGTCGGCCAGGTGTACCCGCGCTCGCTCGACTACGACGTGGTGACCTCGCTGGCCCAGCTCGTGGCGGCCCCCTCCAACCTGGCCACCACGATCCGCCTGATGGCGGGCAACGAGCTGGTCACGGAGGGCTTCAAGCCCGGCCAGGTGGGCTCGAGCGCCATGCCGCACAAGATGAACACCCGCTCCTGCGAGCGCGTCAACGGCCTGGCCGTCATCGTCCGCGGGTACGTCTCGATGGTGGGCGAGCTGGCCGGTGACCAGTGGAACGAGGGCGACGTGTCGTGCTCGGTGGTCCGCCGGGTGGCGCTGCCCGACGCTTTCTACGCCGCCGACGGCCTGTTCGAGACGTTCCTGACGGTGCTCGACGAGTTCGGCGTCTTCCCGGCCGTCGTCCAGCGCGAGCTCGACCGCTACCTGCCGTTCCTCGCGACGACGAAGGTGCTCATGGCGGCGGTGCGGGCCGGTGTCGGCCGCGAGGTCGCCCACGAGGTCATCAAGGAGCACGCCGTGGGCGTCGCCCTCGAGATGCGCGAGAAGGGCGCGGCCCGCAACGAGCTCTTCGACCGCCTGGCCGCCGACGAGCGCCTGGCGCTCACCCAGCCCGACCTCGCGATGCTCGTCGCCGCGCCGCTGGAGTTCACCGGTGCGGCCACGGCCCAGGTGGCCGCCGTCGTCGCGCAGGTCGACGCCGTCGTCTCGGCAGATCCGGAGGCGGCTGCCTACGCGCCTGGCGCGATCCTGTGAGGCAGGCCGCCGCCGTGCGCGCGCAGCTCGGTCGTCTGCGCCGGGCCGTCGCGCGACGTGGTGGCGGCGCGCCTTCCACGGCACCGCGCGTTCCGGTGCGCCAGCGACTCGAGCTCGAGCTCGACGGCACCGTCCTGCGCATCACGGGGCGGCTGCGCGAGACGCACCGGGTCACCGGGCTGGTCGCCCGCTGGGGTCCAGCCGGCGACGAGTCGCAGGTCCGGGTGGCGTGCGTACCCAGCAGTGACTTCGACGTGGAGCTCGACCTCGCGTCGACCGACCTCGTGCCCGCCGACGCACGCTCGGTGGCGCTGTTCCTCGACACGAGGACCGCCGACGACCCGTCGCGCGAGCTGCGCCTCGGGCGAGCGGCGCAGATCGTCCGTCGCGGCACCGACGTCGGGGTCCCGGTCGCAGGCTCGAGGCGCTGGGTCCACCTGACGGCGAAGAGCACCGTGTCCATCGTCCTCGCGGACGTGTCGCCGTCGCAGCACAAGGTCGACTCCTTCTCGCTCACCGTGGCGGAGGGGCACGCCCAGGTGAAGGCGGACCTCGCGAGCTCCGACCAGCCGTTCGCCGCGGTCACGCTGCAGCTGCGCAACCGGCGCACCGGCGCGCAGGTCGCGGTGCCGCTCGACCCGGTCGCGGACACCGAGCGTGAGCGCGCGACCGGCCACTGGGTGGTCGCGGCCACCGGGACGATCCCTGTCGAGCGGTGCCGTGACGTCGTGCAGGACGCCGAGCAGATCGATGTCGTCCTTGCGGTCGCCCACCCGTCCGAGGCGGAGCCGGTCGACGTCCCCGTCCCGGAGTCGGCGCTGGGCGAGATGGCGCCCGAGCTGGTCGTCGTCGACGGCGCACGGGTCCACGTGCTGTCCACGTACGTGACCTTCCGGGTCAAGCGGCTCGCGCTGTCCGTCCAGACGTACGACGCCGACGCCCACGCCCTGCTGACCCGACTGCGTCGCGTCGCCTGGGCGCTCTGGCTGGTCCGTCCATGGGCGCGGGTGTGGCTGGTCGGGGAGACGGGCGGCAGGGCGGACGACAACGGGTACCACTTCTTCGCGTGGGTGCGCGCGCACCACCCGCGACGTCGCGTCTACTTCGTCACCGACGCCGGCTCCGAGGGCCACGCGAGGGTGGCGCCACTCGGCCAGGTCGTGGTGCGGGGCTCTCGGCGGCACGTGTGGCTCGCCCTCGTGGCTTCCCGGTACCTCTACACCCACGGCGTGGGTGAGCTGCTGGCCGGGCGCGCCGACTGGGTGGTCAAGCGCTCCCGCGGACGCCGCGTCTTCCTGCAGCACGGCGTGACGGCGATGAAGAACGTGACGCGGCACTACGGACGACGACCCGCCCAGGGGCTCGCGTCCGACGTCGTGATCGCGTGCTCGCCGTTGGAGCGACGGATCTTCGTCGAGGACTACCTCTACGCGCCTCACCAGGTCGCGGTCACCGGGTTCGCCCGGTTCGACGCCCTGCTGGCCGACCCGCCCGAGCCCGACCGGCTGCTGCTCGTCATGCCGACGTGGCGCGACTGGTTGCGCAGTGCCGACGACCCGACGACGACGGACTACGTGCGCCAGTGGCACGACGTCCTCGACCACCCGCACCTGCGGCGTCAGCTCGAGGAGCGGGGCACGCGGGTCGTGCTCGTCCTCCACCCGAACGCCGCGATCGTCGCTGACCAGCTGGTGGCCGAGGGGGTCGAGGTCCGTGTGGCCGGCACGTTCGACCTGCAGGAGCTCCTGCGCCGTGCCTCCGTCCTGCTGACCGACTACTCCAGCGTGGCGTGGGACGCGGCGTTCCTGCGTCGGCCCGTGGGGTTCTTCCAGTTCGACCAGGCCCGCATGCTCGTCGGAGCACGCGGGCCGCACATCGACCTCGAGACCCAGCTGCCGGGTCCTGTGCTGCGCAGCGCCGACGAGACCGCGTCCTGGGTCGCGGCGGCGCTCGAGAGCGGTGCGGGGATGGCTCCGCAGATGGTCGACCGTGCGGACCGCTTCCTCCAGCACCGCGACACCGGGGCCTGCGGACGCATCTACGACGTGGTCCGACGACGCGCACGCTGGCGTGACCGGGTGTGGCGGTTCCGTGCCGACCACCGCGCCGGCTACGACCGCTTCCGCGCCGGCCCGCACTACGTCCGGCTCGCCCGCGCCGTGTTCGGCCTCGCCGCGAGGCTGCCGCGGCGCGACCTGGTCGTCTTCGAGAGTGACCGCGGTGCCCGCTACGGCGACAGCCCACGGGCGATCTTCGAGCACCTCCAGGCGCGCGGGTCGACCGCGGAGCTCGTCTACGTCTCCTACACCCCGGTCCGGCTGGCCGAAGGTCCCGGGCGCAAGGTCGGCCGCTTCACCCTCGAGTACTTCTGGCTGCTCGGCCGCGCGAGGTACTGGGTCACGAACCAGAATCTCCCCGAGCTCGTCGAGACGCCCCGCGGCACGACGTACGTCCAGACGTGGCACGGCACCCCGCTGAAGAAGATGCAGCACGACGTCGAGCGGATGGCCGGGCGCGGCGACGACTACCACGAGAAGGCTGCGCACCTCACCCGTCAGTGGGACGTGCTGGTCTCGCCCAGTCCGTACGCGAGCGCCTGCTTCGAGAGCGCCTTCAGGTTCGAGGGACGGATGCTCGAGACGGGCTACCCCCGCAACGACGCGCTGGTGGGGGCCGACGCGCAGGAGCGCCGGGCGCTCGTCCGGAGGCGCCTGGGTGTCGCAGAGGACCGACTGCTCGTGCTCTACGCCCCCACCTTCCGCGACGACCAGCGCGTCGGTGCCTACTGGCGCCAGGACCTGGAGATCGACCTCGACCGCTGGCGCGAGGAGCTCGGCGCGACGGCGACGCTCGCGGTGCGCTTCCACAACCTCGTCCGGGAGCGGCCGAGCCTGCAGGAGCACGCCGACGTGGCTCTCGACGTCAGCAGGTATCCCGACACCCAGGAGCTTCTGCTGGCGTCCGACGTCCTCGTGACCGACTACAGCTCCGTCATGTTCGACTACAGCATCCTCGCCCGGCCGATGGTGTTCCTCGCGTCCGACCTCGACCACTACCAGCGGGAGCTGAGGGGGTTCTACCTCGATCTCGAGGTCGAGGCGCCGGGCCCGGTGGTCCGCAGCGGTGAGGCCCTGCTGGAGGTCCTGCGTGACGTCCCTGGCCTGAGGACGGCGTGGGCCGAGCGGCTCGCACAGTTCCGAGCGACCTACGCCCCCTGGGACGACGGCGCTGCCGCGTCCCGCGTCGTCGACCACGTGATGTCGGACGTCCTGGCGGACTGACGTCCCGGGTCCGCTGTCGGACCATCCGGCTCTCAGGACCTAGGCTGTCGCCGTGCCTCTCGACGTCCCCGGTGCCCTGCACCTGCACTCCGGCAAGGTCCGCGACCTCTACGAGCTCGAGTCGGGCCACCTGCTCATGGTGGCGTCGGACCGGATCTCGGCCTACGACTTCGTGCTGAGCCCCGGCATCCCCGACAAGGGCGAGATCCTCACCCGCATGTCGCTGTGGTGGTTCGACCAGCTGGCCGACATCGTGCCGCACCACGTGGTCTCCACCCAGGTGCCCGAGCGGGTGCGTGGTCGCGCGCTCGTCGTCGAGAAGCTCGACATGTACCCGGTCGAGTGCGTGGTCCGTGGCTACCTGACCGGCTCCGGCCTCGCCGACTACCAGGCCACCGGCCAGGTGTGCGGCGTGCCGCTCCCGGACGGCCTGGTCGACGGGTCGCGCCTGCCGGAGCCGATCTTCACCCCCGCCTCGAAGGCCGAGCTGGGCGACCACGACGAGAACATCGACTTCGAGGCGGTCGTCGACCTCGTGGGGTCCGAGGTCGCCGAGCGGCTGCGCGACCTGACGCTCGCCGTGTACGCCCGCGCCGAGCGGGTGGCCCGCACCCGCGGCATCATCCTGGCCGACACCAAGCTCGAGTTCGGGGCCCGGCCCGACGGCACCATCGTGCTCGCCGACGAGGTCCTCACGCCCGACTCCTCGCGCTTCTGGCCGGCCGAGACCTACCAGCCGGGCCGTGCCCAGTCGTCGTTCGACAAGCAGTTCGTGCGGGACTGGCTCACCACCGAGTCGGGCTGGGACCGGGCGAGCGACACGCCGCCCCCGACGCTCCCGGCCGAGGTCGTGGAGCGCACCCGCGAGCGCTACGTACAGGCGTACGAGCAGCTCACCGGCTCCCGCTTCTGACGGCCGGTCGAGGCGCGTTCCGGGTGGGAGTCGCGTACTCGCGGTATCCGAGCGCTGGGTACTGTGGGTGACGTCGCACACACCCCCTGACCCGAGGAGCCGTCGTGGCCAATCTCGCCGCCCTGCTGGAGACCACCACCGAGAAGTACGCCGACCGGACGGCGATCGTCTTCGGCGACACCCGCCTGAACTACGCGCAGGTGAACGGTGCGGCCAACCAGGTGGCGAACCTGCTCGTGTCGCGGGGCGTCCAGCCGGGCGACAAGGTGGCGCTCTCGTGCCCGAACCTTCCGTACTTCACGATCATCTACTTCGGCATCCTCAAGGCAGGCGCCACGGTCGTTCCGCTGAACGTGCTGCTGCGCGGTCGTGAGGTCGCCTACCACCTCGACGACTCCGACGCGGTGGCCTACTTCGCGTTCGAGGGCACGCCGGACCTGCCGATCGGCGAGGCCGCGTGGGAGGGCTTCCAGGCGGTCGACGGCTGCAAGGACTTCTTCCTCATCAAGCTCGACTCCGCCGCCCCGGAGCCCATGGAGGCGCCCGAGTTCTACGCCCCGCTCGTGGCGCAGCAGCCGCCCACGTTCGAGACGGTCGAGCGCGACGACGACGACACCGCGGTCATCCTCTACACGTCGGGCACCACGGGCCAGCCCAAGGGCGCGGAGCTGCGGCACCGCAACATGCGCGACAACGCGCTGGCCGGCGCCGACCTGTTCGGCGCCGACGAGTCCAACCCCGACACCTACCTGTGCGTCCTGCCGCTGTTCCACTCCTTCGGGCAGACCTGCATCCAGAACGGCGCGGTGGCGTTCGGCGGCACCGTGGTCATGCTGCCGCGCTTCGAGGCGCAGGCGGCGCTCGGGCTCATGCTGAAGGAGCAGGTCACCTACTTCGCGGGTGTCCCCACCATGTACTGGGGCCTGCTGGGCGCGCTCGACGACAGCGTCGACGTGGCGACCATCGCGAAGAACCTGCGGGTCGCCGCAGCCGGCGGCTCGGCGCTCCCTGTCGACATCCACCGCCAGTTCTCCGAGCGCTTCGGGGTGACGATCCTCGAGGGCTACGGCCTGTCGGAGACGTCGCCCGTCGCGTCGTTCGCCCGCTACGGCGAGGAGCCGCGCGTCGGCTCCATCGGCGTGCCGATCCCCGGCGTGGAGATGAAGCTCATCGACGACGAGTGGAACGACGTGCCCGACGACGTCCAGGAGGACGGCAAGTCCGCGGTGGGCGAGATCGCCATCAAGGGCCACAACGTCATGAAGGGCTACTACGACCGTCCCGAGGCCACCGAGGAGGCCATCCACGACGGCTGGTTCCGCTCGGGCGACCTCGCGCGCAAGGACGCCGACGGCTTCTACTACATCGTCGACCGCAGCAAGGACATGATCATCCGCGGTGGCTTCAACGTGTACCCGCGTGAGCTCGAGGAGGTGCTGATCTCGCACCCGGCCGTCTCGCTGGTCGCCGTCATCGGCGTCCCCCACGAGTCGCACGGCGAGGAGATCAAGGCCGTGGTCGTCAAGGAGAAGGACCACGACGACGTCTCCGAGGCCGACCTCGTGGCGTGGGGCAAGGAGCAGTTCGCGGCCTACAAGTACCCGCGCATCGTGGAGTTCCGCGACGAGCTGCCGATGACCGCGACCGGCAAGATCCTCAAGCGCGAGATCTGAGCCCAGCTCGACCGATGATGTGCGACGGCCGGGTCCGGGGAGGCCCGGGCCCGGCCGTCCGCTCGTCCCTCGCTAGCGCAGCCCGAAGATCGGGGGGAGGGCGAGCAGCATGGTGAGCGACCACGTGCAGTGCGTGAGGACCGGCGCGAGGATGCCTCCCGAGGCGCGGCGCTGCAGTCCTACGACCACGCCGAGCAGGATCGCGGCGAACGCGAGCATCACGTTGCCCGTGGCGAGCGTCGCGACGGTGTAGGCCACGGTCGTCCAGACGACCGGGTGCCGGGGGATCGCGGCGTACGCGGCGCCGCGGAAGAACAGCTCCTCCGCCACGCCGTTGACGGCGGTGACGACGACGAGCACCGGCAACGTGCCCTCGGTCGCGAACCCCAGCACCTTCTCGACCTGGTCGGACAGCAGCGGGATGTCCCGCACGACGAGAGCGCCCACGACGAACACGCCCGCGAGCGCCAGACCGAGGGCGATGGGCTGCACGACGGGGCGGACGAGGCCGTCCTCGTCGTCGGGGTCGTCGGTGACGATGTGCCCCAGGTGGAGCCGACCGGACGCGAAGGCGCCGATGGTCCAGACCGCGGCGAGCCCGAACGTGAGCGGGTAGAACCACGGGCTGCCGGGCTCGACGCGCAACGAGATGGCGAGCACGACGGCGCCGAGCACCACGACACCGGCGGTCACCCACTGGCGCCGCCGGAGCGCCGCGGGCGACATGCGGTGGTCGCGGGACACGACCTCCCGCAGGGAGCGGTCGACCCAGCGTCGGCCCGGGTAGCTGCGCGTCACGGCGGGCTCAGCCGCGCGGCTCGAAGCCGGCGACGACCGCGGCCATGTCGTCGTCACCGTGCCCGGCGTCGGAGGCGGCGGCGAAGCGGTCCCGCACGGACGCCAGGAGCGACGTGTCCATGACGTCCGCACCGGCGTCGAGCATGAGCGAGAGGTCCTTCACGACGCCGTCGACCGCGAAGGACGGCGTGAGGTCGTCGGCGAGGATCGCACGACCCTTCACGTGGGCGTAGGGGGTGTCCACGGCCGTGCCTTCGATCGCCTCGAGGAAGAGGCCGGGGTCGACGCCCTGGACCCGTGCCAGCGTCAGCGCCTGCGCAGCGGCGGCAGTGAGCGAGGCGACCCAGGAGTTGCAGGCCAGCTTGAGGGCACTGGCCTGCCCCGCGGAGTCGCCGACGACGAGCGTGCGCGACCCGATGGCATCGAGCACGGGACGCGCCGCCGCGAGCGCCTCCTCGGGTCCGGAGGCGAGCACGGTCAGTGCACCGTCGGCGGCGGGCTTCTTCGTGCCGAGGACCGGGGCGTCGACGAGCACCCGGTCGTGCTGCTCGGCGAGGTCGTGCAGCCGGCGCGCGCCCTCGGGACCCACGGTCGCGGTCTGCAGCCACACGGCGGAGGGAGCAGACCCCGCCAGGGCCTGCTCCAGCACCTCCTGCACGGATGCCTCGTCGAACAGGGAGACCACGACCACGTCGGCGTCGGCGACCGCCTCGGCAGCGGTCGCGGCCACCTCGGCGCCCTGGTCCCGCAACGGCTCGGACTTCTCCGGGCTCCGGTTCCAGACGGTCGTCACGAGGCCGGCTCGCAGGACCGACGCGGCCATCCCGGCGCCCATGGCACCGAGCCCGATCACACTCACGCGCATGTCCCGACCGTACGTCGGACAGCGCGGTGGTGCCGAGTGAGAGGGTCGGGCCAGGACGCCGATAGGATGCCCACATGGCCCGCATCATCGTCGACGTCATGCCCAAGCCCGAGATCCTCGACCCGCAGGGCAAGGCCGTCCACGGCGCCCTTCCGCGGCTCGGTTTCGAGGGTGTCACCGACGTCCGCCAGGGCAAGCGCTTCGAGCTCGAGGTCGACGCGGCCGACGAGCCCACGCTGGCCGAGGTCGAGAAGATCGCCGGGACGCTGCTGTCCAACCCGGTCATCGAGGACTTCACCGTCCGCGTCGAGGGCTGAGGGCCCCACCCATGAGGAGCACGCCATGAAGATCGGCATCGTCACGTTCCCGGGGTCGCTCGACGACGTCGACGCACGCCGAGCCGTGCGCCTGGCCGGTGGTGAGGCGGTCGCACTCTGGCACGGCGACCACGACCTGCAGAGCGTCGACGCGGTCATCCTGCCCGGCGGCTTCTCCTACGGCGACTACCTGCGCTGCGGCGCCATCGCCCGGTTCGCCCCGGTGATGACCGAGGTCGTGGCGGCGGCCCAGGGCGGCATGCCCGTCCTCGGCATCTGCAACGGCTTCCAGATCCTCTGCGAGTCGCACCTGCTGCCCGGCGCGCTCATCCGCAACGACCACCGCACCTTCATCTGCCGCGACCAGGTCCTGTCGGTCGAGAACGCCGACACCGCGTGGACCACCGACTACACGGCCGGCCAGCACATCACCATCCCGCTCAAGAACGGTGAGGGTGGCTTCGTGGCCGACCAGGCCACGCTCGACCGGCTCGAGGGGGAGGGCCAGGTCGTCTTCCGCTACGTCGGCACCAACCCGAACGGGTCGTTGCGCGACATCGCGGGCATCACCAACGAGCGCGGCAACGTCGTGGGGCTCATGCCCCACCCCGAGCACGCCGTCGAGGACCTCTGTGGCCCCGGCACCGACGGCCTCGGCTTCTTCACCTCGGCCGTCAGGGCGCTCACCAGCGCATGAGCCTGCCCGTCGGCTGGTCCGTCGTCCTGCTCGTCACGGCAGCCTGGAACCTGTTCATCTGGCCGCAGTTCTGGCGTCGGGTGACCAAGGACGGCCGCGCCCGCGACGAGCAGGGCCGGCCCACGGCGTTCTTCCGCGTGCACGCGGTGCTGATCGGTGTCTCGCTCGCGCTCGGCGTCGCCGTGGGCGTGCTCGGGCTGCTGACCCTGCTCTGACCGGCGCGCGGCGCCGTCATGACTAGGGTGGGTGGCATGGAACGCCGCACCTACGTGCTCGTCGACGGGGAGAACATCGACGCGACCCTCGGTCAGTCGATCTTCGGCCGTCGCCCCCACCCCCACGAGCGCCCTCGGTGGGACCGGGTGCTCGCGTTCGCCGAGTCCACGTGGGACCAGCCCGCCCAGGGCCTGTTCTTCATCGCCGCGAACGGCGACGTGCCCATGTCGTTCGTGCAGGCGCTCACCGCCATGGACTACCGGCCCGTCCTGCTGTCGGGCACGCCCGACCAGAAGGTCGTCGACATCGCCATCCAGCGCACCCTCGAGGAGCTGGCCCGGCGCGACGCCGACGTCATGCTCGCGAGCAACGACGGCGACTTCGTCCCGCAGCTCGGCGCCCTCGTGGGCACCCGCAAGGTCGGTCTGCTCGCGTTCCGCGAGATGCGCAGCAGCGCCTTCGTCCCGCTCATCGAGCGCGGGCTCGAGTTCCACGACCTCGAGTACGACGTGCACGCCTTCAACGAGGAGCTCCCGCGCATCCGCGTGGTGCCGATCGACGAGTTCGACCCGGCTCAGTTCCTGTAGGCAGCCGGTGCTCCTCGCCTGCTGCTGAGTCGCTCGGCTGGGGCTTCGTCCTGCGGCTGCGTCGCTCGGCTGGGTCTTCGCCTGCTGCTGAGTCGCTGGGGTGGGCTTCGCCCGCTGCTACGTCGCTGTGGCTGCGAGTCGACCTGCGCTCCGAAAGGGCCTCGACCGGCGGGCGGGTACGGGCTCGGGCGAGCTCTCGGAGCGCGGCTCGGGGGACGCAAGATTCTGCGTTCGTGCGCGAAGGGTCGAAGGATGCTGCGTTTGCTACGGGAACCGGTGCCGAACGCAGCATCGTTCGGGCTTCTGCACGCGAAGGCAGAATCTTGCGTCCGACAGGGCGACTCGCGCGGCGGGTGGGCAGGGATTCTCCCTTTGCCCTGACCGTTCCACGACGATGGAGAATCACTGCCCCTGAGAGGCCAGATCCGTCGCCACGATGCTTCCTTCGCGAGGCACTGTCCACGAGAAGGAAGCATCGTGCGTGGATCTCACTCGAATGGAGAATCGTGGCCGCGCCCCGCAGACCCAGCCGACCCGGACCCGCTGCTCCGGTCGAGGCCCTTTCGGGGACCGACCCGGCTCGTAGCCACAGCGACGCAGCCGCAGGAGAACTCGTAGCCACAGCGACGCAGCAGCGAGTGCGAACCCGACCGCGCGCCGCAGACCCAATCAGGACGAGGATCCCGCTCCGGTCGAGGCCCTTTCGAAGACCAGCCCCGCCCAGGAGTCGCACCGACGCAGCCGCAGGGCGACGCTCGGCGACCACGGAGAAGCGGGCCGGGTGACGCAGGGCACGGGAGCGGAAGCGTCGGCCGCGGGTCCTCGGCTGCTAGGCTGAAGGTCCACGGGAGCCCCGGAACGTTCGGAGGGCCTCCCCCTCCTTGCTCGAACAGGCCGCGTCATCCGACGCAGAGCGGTTCGAGCCACCCAACGTCTGAGAGTTCTGTGAACCAGCCTTCTGGCAGCCCTGTGCTGTCCACCCGTCCCACCCCTGCCCTGACGTCGTTCAACGACCTCGGCCTCCCCTCCTCGCTCGTCAAGGCGCTCGCCCGTGAAGGCATCGTCGAGCCCACCCCGATCCAGCAGGCCGTCCTGCCGTCGGCGCTCGCCGGGCGCAACGTGCTCGGCCGCGCCCGCACCGGATCGGGCAAGACCCTGTCCTTCGGCCTGCCCGTTCTCGACCAGCTGGCCGGCGGCACCCGCCGTCCGAAGGCGCCGCGCGGCCTCATCCTGGTGCCCACGCGTGAGCTGGCCACCCAGGTCCAGCGCGCCCTGGCGCCGCTTGCGGCACCGCTGCACCTGCGCATCATGACCGTGCTCGGCGGCACCCCGATCAACAAGCAGATCCACCAGCTGCGCGACGGCGTCGACCTCGTGGTCGCCACCCCGGGTCGCCTCGCCGACCTCGTCGACCGCCGCGCGTGCACCCTCGACCACGTCGAGATCACGGTGCTCGACGAGGCCGACCACCTCTGCGACCTCGGCTTCTTCAAGCCGGTCGACGCCCTCGTGGCCATGACCCGCCAGGGCAGCCAGCGGCTGCTGCTGTCGGCCACCCTCGACGGCGACGTCGACCGTCTGGTGCGTCGTCACCTCCCGCAGCACGACCTGCACGAGATCGAGTCCGCGCAGGAGACCGAGATGCGCATGGACCACCACGTGCTCGTCAGCTCGCGCACCGAGAAGCTGGCGACCGCGGCGCGGCTGCTCGCCGACAACCCCCGCACCATCGTGTTCGCCCGTACCCGCCGCGGAGCCACGCGCCTCGCGCGTCAGCTCACCACGGCCGGCATCGAGGCGGTCGACCTGCACGGCGACCTCAACCAGGCCAAGCGCGAGCGCAACCTGGCCCGCTTCAGCAAGGGTGCGGCCGACGTCATCGTCGCGACCGACATCGCCGCCCGCGGCATCCACGTCGACGACGTGAAGCTGGTCGTCCACTACGACGTGCCGGCCGAGCACAAGGCGTACACGCACCGCTCCGGTCGTACCGCCCGCGCGGGTGAGGCCGGCACCGTCATCACGATGACCACGCGCGAGGACCTGCGCGACGTCGTCCAGCTGCAGGCCAAGGCCGGCGTCACCGCTCGCCAGCACGATGCCGCCACGGCACCGAAGCCGCTGACGCCCGAGGCGCTCGCCGCCAGCGGCATCCTGCCCGAGCGCACGCCGGGCGGAGCCGGACACCGTGCGGGTTCCGGATCCGGTCGTGGTGGCCAGGGCCGAGGCGGACAGAACCGTGGTGGTGGCCAGAGCCGGTCGCCGCGCGGCGGTGGCCAGGGCCGCCCCGCCGGCCAGGGTCGCTCTGCCGGCCAGGGTCGCCCCGGCGGCAACCGTCGCCGCAGCGGCGGTGGGCAGGCCCGCTCGGCCTCCTGACGTCCGCGAGACCGGCCCCGGTCGTCTGCCTCACCGGCAGGCGGCCGGGGCCTCTCTCGTCAGCGCCTCGGTACGACCACGTTGCGGTTGGTGGTCTTCTGACCAGCGGTCGTCGTGACCGTCTGCGCGGTGCTCTGCGTGGCGGCGTCCTGGAACCACCGGTCGCGGTAGCGCGCCTGGTCGTCGGGTGAGACCTCGACCTGCCAGCTGCCGGCCGGCAGGTCGATCGCACGCCACACGCCCTTGGTGGTGTAGGCGCGGGTGAACTCCGACGGATCGCCCACGCGGTGGATCAGCGCGATGCCCTCGACCAGCGCACCCTGGGCGTTGGTGACCCGGCCGATGATCTGCGCCGACCGGTCGACGAAGGTCCGACGGGGGACCGACGCCGACTGCGCGATGCCCACGGACACCGGCGTGACGTGCAGGCAGGACGGGTTGGCGTCACCCTCCGAGACCTTCTCGCGGCTGCCGTCGTGGCAGATGTCGAAGAAGTTGTGCGTCTTGTCGGTGTAGGTGAGGCGGTAGTCGCCACGCGGCAGCCCCTTCACCCGGAACGTGCCGTCGGACTGGACCGGCACGGTGGTGGGGTAGACGACCTGGTCGTCGGCCGCGGGTCCGCGGGTGGGAGCGTCGGCCTCGGCCACCTGGCCCTCCACGAGGACCTCGGCGTGGCTGGGCTGCGCACCGTTCGCGAACGCGACCCGACCGCTGATCGTCGACGCGCGGCGGGCGGTGATGTTCCGGGTGACGGTCGAGCCCGTGACCGGCTCGACGATCCGCCAGCCCGCGACCAGGTCGAGGTCGGGGTCGTCGTACCAGAGCTCGTAGCGGGCGTCCTTCACCACGGTCGCCGGTCGGAAGCTGAAGGCGCCCCGCGTGGTCGTGGTGGTGGTGGCGATGGTGGCGTAGCTGTCCCCGGAGTCCGGGTCGCGCAGCATCAGCCGGACCTTGACGCCGGGCTGCCACTCGCCGGCAGCGGCGATCGCACCCTTGACGATCGTCGTGGTGGCGGCCTCGGCCGGCGGTGCCGTGACCGAACCGGCCGCGACCACGCCGCAGGCCAGGCTGAGGGTGGCGAGGAGGGCGACGAGGCGCCCTGCTCGGAGACGGATGTTCATGGTTCCTCCCGATGGTTGGTGGGTGACGTCCACCAGATGCACGGTGGGCCCGGAAAGTTGTCCGCGGACGTCGAGGAGTCAGTCGCGGGGGCTCGTCCAGGCCTTCGAGGGGTAGCCGGTGTCGAAGTGCATGTAGTCGGCGACGTCGATGTTCTGCCAGATCCAGCCCTCGTCCTCGAAGAGCCGGACGGTCGCGTCGTCGGCCAGGATCTTCCCGGGGGCCGGAGTCCGCTCGGCGTGGGTGGCGCGCGGTGACCAGCAGCGGCAGCGCAGGTCCATCCAGGGGTTGAGGTCGGGGTTGATGTCGATCGCGCGGCCGTTCGCGTGCGGCGACTGCAGCACCGGCGCGTTGATCTGGTCCGGGCGGCGGCAGTTGTACGCGGAGGTGTTGTTGGCCTGCAGGCTCTTCAACGTGTCACCGTCGAAGGCCTCGACCGGGTCCATGCGCTCGATCGGGAAGCCGCGCTCGTGCAGCGAGACGAAGATGCGCCCGAGGCTGCCGACGACGTCGCGGTTCGCCACCAGCACCCCTCGGCGGTCGACGCCCTCGAAGTCGACGTAGGTGACCTCCAGCTCGCGCAGGTCGCCCCGCTCGACGGGGCACCCGGGCCGCCAGGCGCCGGTGCGGACCATCGCCGCCCACCGCGCGTCGGAGACCTCGCCGACCGTCGGCGCCGTGGGGGTCGGGGTCGGCGTCGGCGCGGTCTCGGTCTCCGCGGGCGCGCTCGTCGGCGTCGGCGTGCGCGTGGCCGGCGCGTCGTCCGCTCGGTCCGGCCCGGAGCAGCCGACCAGCACGGACGTCGCCAGCACGACGACGGTCAGGACGAGGACGGCCAGGACGCCGGGGGAGCGGTGCGAAGGTCGCGACACCCGACCACGGTAGTGCGGGATCGCCCCCGCCGGGGGTCGGTCCTCGCGCGGGAGCCGCGCGAGCGGTGGCTACGCTGCGGCCATGCTGACGGCGTCCACCCTGCGCGGCCGCATGGTCCTGCTCGGGCCGGCCTTCGTGGCAGCGGTCGCCTACGTCGACCCCGGCAACGTGGCCACCAACGTCACCGCCGGGGCCCAGTTCGGCTACACGCTGGTGTGGGTCGTGGTGCTCGCGAACGTGATGGCCGTGCTGGTGCAGTACCTCTCGGCGAAGCTGGGGCTGGTCACGCAGGCGTCGCTCGCCACCCACGTCGGGCAGCGGCTGCGTCGGGGTCCACGCCTGGCGTACTGGGTGCAGGCCGAGGCGATCGCGATCGCCACGGACCTCGCCGAGGTGGTGGGGGGCGCGATCGCGCTGTACCTGCTGTTCGACCTGCCGCTCGTGGTCGGCGCCGTGCTGACGGCAGGGGTCTCGTTGCTCGTGCTCAGGATCGGCGACGCCCGCGGGCAGGGTGCGCTCGAGCGCACGATCCTCGGGTTCCTCGCGATGATCGCCGTCGGGTTCGTGGCCGGCCTCGTCGTCAACCCACCGGCCGCGTCGGAGGTGGCCGGTGGCCTCGTGCCGACGTTCGCGGGCGCCGAGAGCGTGCTGCTCGCGTCGGGGATCATCGGCGCCACGGTGATGCCTCACGTCATCTACCTGCACTCGGGGCTCACGTCGGGCCGGCTCGGCGCACGAGGCCGCGAGGTGTCGGTGGCCGGGCTGCTGCGCGCCACGCGGACCGACGTCGTGCTCGCGCTGCTGCTCGCCGGTGTCCTCAACCTGTCGCTGCTGCTCGTCGCCGCGGCCGGCCTGCAGGGTCTGCCGGGCACCGACACCCTGACGGGGGTGCACGCGCTCGTCACGTCGGAGCTCGGGGCGGGGGTGGCGCTGCTGTTCGCGGTGGCCCTGCTCGGGTCCGGCCTCGCTTCGACGGCCGTGGGGGCGGCCGCGGGCGCGGAGGTCATGCAGGGTCTGCTCGGGATCCGCGTGCCGCTGCTGCTGCGGCGGGTGGTGACGGTGATCCCGGCCCTGGTCGTGCTCGTGCTCGGCATCGACCCGAGCCGTGCCCTGGTGGTGTCGCAGGTGGTGCTGTCGTTGGGCATCCCGTTCGCGCTCGTGCCCCTCGTGCGCCTCACCGCGAGCAGGGCCGTGATGGGCGAGCACGTGAACCGGGTGGGCACCACGGTGGCGGCGTGCGCCGTGGCGGCCGTCGTGATCGCGCTCAACCTCTCCCTCCTGGTGCTCACCTTCACGTGATCCGCTCCGCGGCCCCCGGGGGCGTTCCCCGGCGGGGGAGGGCGGCCTCTGGCATCATCGCGAGTCATGTCCCTCCCGCTCGTCCCGCGCGTCCGCGTGCCCCGTGACCTCGCAGGGGCGGCGGTGAACCTGCGGGACAAGGCGCAGGGACGTCGCATCGCCGACCTGCGGCCGACCCCGCGCACGCTCATCAAGGTGACGGAGCACGCCAGCCTCTTCCGCTACGACCCGTACCCGGGCATCGAGCAGCACGGCGAGCCGCTGCTGTTCGTCCCGCCCCTCGCGGCGCCGGCGCTGGCCTTCGACCTGCGTCGCGGGTGCAGCGTGGTGGAGTACTTCGTGCAGCAGGGACGTCCCGTGTACCTGGTCGACTATGGACCGGTCAGCTTCGAGCACCGCGAGCTCGGCATCGAGCACTGGGTGGACACGGTGATCCCGCAGGCGGTCCGCCACGTCCACGCCGACGCCGGCGACCGGCCGGTGCACCTGGCGGGGTGGTCGTTGGGTGGCATCTTCACCATCTTCACGGCTGCGTCCGACCCGTCCCTGCCGCTCGCGTCGGCCACCGCGGTCGCGTCGCCCTTCGACCTGACCCAGGTGCCGCTGATCGCGATCACGCGTCCGGTCAACGCGGTCGCAAGCGGTCTGGTCAGTGCCGCGTACCGCACGCTCGGCGGGGTCCCGGCCCCTCTGACCCGTCTGGGGTTCCAGATCTCGGCGATCGACAAGTACCTGACGAAGCCGATCTCGATGCTCACGCACGCCGACGACCGCGACTTCCTCGCCCAGCTCGAGGCGGTGGACCGGTTCACCGACAACATGTACGCCTACCCGGGGCGCACGTTCGGGCAGCTGTACCACGTGGTGGTGCGCAGCAACGCGCTCGCGACCGGCGTCGTGGAGCTGGGCGGACGCTCGATCGAGCTGGCCCGGATCGACGTCCCCGTCCTCGTGGTGGCCGGGCTGGGCGACACGCTCGCGCCGACCGGGGCCGTCAGCCACCTCGTGGACCTGCTCACGGGATCGCCCGACGTGCAGCTCGTCCAGGCGCCCGGGGGGCACCTGGGCGTGCTCACCGGGCGAGCCGCACGTCGGACGTCGTGGCCCGCCATGGAGGGCTTCTACGCCCGGCACGACTCCGACTGACACCGCCGTCGGGTCGCGCCGCGTGGTCGGTCCCGGGGCGTAGGCTCGGAGCGTGCCCGAGATGCCCGAGGTCGACGCGCTCGTGGTCTTCCTGCGTGAACGGGCCGTGGGTGCCGTCCTGGCCGACGTCGAGCTGGCGTCGTTCGCCGTGCTCAAGACGTTCGACCCGCCCGTCTCGGCCCTCGCCGGGCTCCAGGTCACGGGCGTGCACCGGCACGGCAAGTTCGTCGACCTCGACGTCGACGGTCTGCACCTCGTGATCCACCTGGCCAAGGCGGGCTGGCTGCGCTGGTCCGACCACCTCACCGACAAGCGCCTCAAGATGGGTGCCGGCCCTCTCGCCGCGCGGGTCCGGCTCGACCACGGCGACGGACCCCACGTCGGCTTCGACGTCACGGAGGCCGGCACCCGCAAGGGCCTCGCGCTGTACGCGGTGCGCGACCCGCAGGACGTGCCCGGCATCGCGGCTCTGGGCCCCGACCCCCTCGCCGAGGGCTTCTCGGTGGCGCCCCTGCTCGAGGGCCGACGCATGCAGGTCAAGAGGTTCCTGCGCGACCAGAAGATCGTGGCCGGCATCGGCAACGCCTACAGCGACGAGATCCTGCACGCCGCGAAGCTGTCGCCGTTCGCGCTCGCCTCCGAGCTCGACGCCGAGGAGGTCGGTCGGCTCGACGCCGCGATCGCGTCGGTGCTCGCCGAGGCGATGGCCGAGGCGCACGGCAAGCCCGCCTCGGAGCTCAAGGACTCCAAGCGCTCCCGCATGCGCGTGCACGGCCGGGCCGGCGAGGTGTGCCCGGTCTGCGGGGACACGGTTGCCGAGGTCGTCTTCGCCGACTCCTCGCTGCAGTACTGCCCCACCTGCCAGACCGGGGGCAAGCCGCTCAAGGACCGGTCCACGAGCAAGTTCCTCAAGTAGGCGGGCTCTCCCGGTTCGGGCCCGTCCTGCGGCTGCGTCGGTCGGGGTGGCCCACTCCTGCGGCTGCGTCGCCGCGGCTGCGAGTCGGGTCGGTCTCCGAAAGGGCCTCGACCGGCGGACGGGTCCGGGCTCGGCCGGGCTCTCGGAGCGCGGCTCCGGGGACGCAGGATTCTGCGTTCGTGAGGGAGAGGGCGGAGGATGCTGCGTTCTCTACGGGATCCCGTCACCAACGCAGCATCGTTGGGGCTTCAGCGCGTGAAGGCAGAATCCTGTGTCCACCGGGGGCGTCTCGTGCGTCGGGTGGGCAGAGATTCTCCCTACTCGTGGACCGTCCCACGACGATGGAGAATCACTGCCCCTCCGGGGCCCCTGGTCGTCGCCACGATTCTTCCTTCGCGAGGCACGGTCCACGAGAAGGAAGAACCGTGCGTGGATCACGCGCAGATGAAGAATCGTGGCCGCGCCCCGCAGACCCAGCCGAGACCAGTCCCACCGCTCCGGTCGAGGCCCTTCGGAGAGCAGCTCGACTCGCAGCCACAGCGGCGCAGCAGCAGGCGAAAGCCCAGTGGCAGCGAAGCAGCACGCGGAGTCCCGTGCACCGACGCTGCCGACGGACGATTCGGTCAGCCCAGCGCGACGAGGGTGACCGCGGTGGCGGCCAGGGCCAGGCCGACGCCCTGCCAGGCCTGGATGCGCTCCTTCAGCACCAGCGTGGCCAGAAGCACGGTCGCGGCCGGGTAGAGCGCCGAGATGACCGAGACCACCGACAGCAGGCCCTCGCGCGTGGCGAGCAGGAAGGCCGCGGTGGCGGTGGCCCCGAGGGGTCCCATCGCCAGTGCGCGCCACGCTGCGGGCTCGCGGGGGACCCACGGCTGACGCACCGACACGGCGACGGCCACGACGGCGAGCATGGCCACGGCGTTGGCGAGGGCGAGCGGCCAGAGCCCGGCATCGTCGCCCACCTGCCCGAGCGCGACGAACAGCACGCCGAAGCCGACGCCGGCCAGCAGGCCGTCGACGACGCCCCCGCGGTGCGCGGCCGCCGCGACCGCGTCCTCCTCGACCACGCGCGACACGAGGGCGATCGCGGGGAAGGCCACCACGATCCCGGCCAGGGCCAGCGCGCTCGGCCGGTCACCCGTGACGAGACCGACCGCCACGGGCAGCAGGGCGCAGACGACCGCGGACAACGGGGCCACCACGCTCATCCGTCCGCCGGCGAGACCGCGGTACAGCACCGCTGCACCCACGCCGGCCCCGACGCCGCCGGCCGACGCCCAGGCCCAGTCCGACCCGACCGCGGTGCCTCCGACGACCGCTGCGGCGGCGGCCACGCACACCGTCGACGACAGCTGCCCGACGACGGCGGTCTGCCACGGTCCCGATCGCTTGGCGAACAGCCCACCGAGGAAGTCCGAGACGCCGTACGCGAGCGCGGAGATCAGGGACAGGACGACGGCCACGCGAGCACCCTAGGGCACGGGGCGAGGTCTACGGCACGTGCTCGACGGCGGCTGCCTCGGCCGCCTCCACCGCCTGCGCGGCGGAGGAGTCCTTGAGCGCCACCCCCGACCGCCCGAGCTGCCGCGAGCCCTGCACGAGCGCCACGGCGATCCGCCCGGCCGCGTCGTAGCCCAGCCCCTCGGGCGGGTGGATGTTGGAGATGCAGTTCCGCTCGGCGTCGCTGCGGCCGGGCCTGGGGTCGTGCGTCAGGTAGATCCCGAGGCTGTCGGCCACCGACAGACCCGGCCGCTCACCGATGACGACGAGCAGCGACTGCACGCCGAGCGCCTCGCCGACGTGGTCACCGAGCGCCACGCGCGACTGCGTGGCGATCACCGGTGGGGCGATCCGGTAGAGCCCCCCGAGCGCGTCGACGAGCGTCGTGAGCACACCGATGGCGTGGTCGGTGAGGGCGCGGGGGGACAGGCCGTCCGCCAGCACGATCGCGAGGTCGGCGCCGCGATGTTGCCGCAGGTGCTCGAGGTCGGCGGGCCGACGCCCCAGGTCGGGGCGGCGCAGGTACTCGGCGCGCCCCTCCGCCAGGCTGCGCACGCGCAACGGCTCGCCGAGGCCGACCTTGCTGACCCGGGCCGCCAGGGCGTCGACGTCGAGGGGCTCGTGCACGGCGTCGCGTGCGGCGGCATGGGCGGCGCGGAACTCCAGCACCCGTCGTGTGGGCAGGGAGCTGCCTGCCCGTCCGAGACCGATGCGGGCCTGCGTGGTGCGCCGCAGACCGTCCCACGGGTCGTCGCCGGGTCGCGACGGTGGGGGAGTGCCGGTCACGACGGTCCCGCGATCGAGAGCAGTGGCGAGGCACCGAGGTCGACCGGGAGCACCCGTCCCGCGTCGTCGACCATGCCGAGACCGGCCAACCACGCCTCGAACTCCGGCGCAGGTCGTAGTCCGAGCGCCTGCCGCACGTAGAGCGCGTCGTGGAACGACAGGCTCTGGTACCCGAGCATCACGTCGTCGGCACCGGGCACGGCGATGACGAACGCGGCGCCGGCCACGCCCAGGAGCGTCAGCAGCGTGTCCATGTCGTCCTGGTCGGCCTCGGCGTGGTTGGTGTAGCAGACGTCGACGCCCATCGGCAGCCCCAGCAGCTTCCCGCAGAAGTGGTCCTCCAGGCCCGCCCGGATGATCTGCTTGCCGTCGTAGAGGTACTCCGGACCGATGAAGCCGACGACGGTGTTCACGAGCAGGGGGTCGAGCGCCCGGGCCAGCCCGTAGGCACGGGTCTCGAGCGTCTGCTGGTCGACCGCCCTCCCACCGGTGCCCAGATGGGCGCCGGCCGAGAGAGCCGACCCCTGCCCCGTCTCGAGGTACATGACCTGGTCGCCCACGGTCCCGCGGCCGAGCGACCGCCCTGCCGCGCTGGCCTCGAGCAGCAGCGGCACCGTGACGCCGAAGGACGTGTTCGCCCCCTCGGTGCCGGCGATGGACTGGAACACCAGGTCGACGGGCACTCCCTGCTCGATGAGGTCCAGCGTGGTCGTGACGTGCGAGAGCACGCACGACTGCATCGGGATGTCGAAGCGCAGACGGAGCTCGTCGAGCAGGTGCAGCAGACGTGCCGTGGTCTGCGGGGAGTCGGTGGCGGGGTTGATGCCGATGACCGCGTCACCGGACCCCATGAGCAGCCCGTCGAGCGTCGCAGCAGCGATCCCGGCAGGGTCGTCGGTGGGGTGGTTGGGCTGCAGGCGGGTCGCGATCCGCCCCGGCAGGCCGATCGTCGTGCGGAAGGCCGAGACGACCTGCGCGGCCTGGGCGACGAGCACGAGGTCCTGGTTGCGCATGAGCTTCGAGACGGCGGCCACCATCTCGGGCGTCAGTCCGGGAGCCAGGGCCGCGAGGGTGGTCGCGGCGTCGGGACGGGTGCACTGCTCGAGCAGCCAGTCGCGCAGCCCGCCCACCGTGAGGTGGGCCACCGGGGCGAACGCGGAGGCGTCGTGGGAGTCGATGATCAGGCGGGTGACCTCGTCGCTCTCGTACGGGACGACGTGCTCGTCGAGGAACGTCTGCAGCGGCTCGTCGGCCAGTGCCCACGCGGCCGCCGCGCGCTCGGCGTCGGACTCGGCGGCACACCCGGCGAGCTGGTCCCCGGAGCGAGCGGGGGTGGCCTTCGCCATGAGGTCGACGAGACCGTCGAAACGGTAGGTCGTGCCGCCGAGGCTCTGACGGCGTATCGGTCCCCCTGCCCCCGGACCGGCCACGCTCACTCCAGCTCCTGCTCGGCGCGGGCCAGTGCGGCGAACTCCTCGTCGGGGGAGGCGGCCACGAGGTGGTGGCGGCTGTAGAGGGCGAAGTACGCCATGAACGCGGTGAAGACCGCCACGCACCACAGGGCTGCGGTGCTGTCGACGAGGAACGTGGCGACGACCGACAGCGCCGCCACGGCCAGCGCGAAGCCGGTGGTCGCGATGCCGCCCGGCGTCCGGTAGGGCCGGGGCATGTCGGGCTCGCGGACCCGTAGCACCACGTGGCTCACCATCATCAGCACGTAGCTGAGGGCCGCGCCGAAGACGGCCATGTTGAGCAGGAGCGCACCCTGGCCGGTCAACGAGAGCCCGAACCCGACGATGCCCGGGACGACGAGCGCCAGCACCGGCGCCTTGCGGCGGTTCGTGACCGACAGCGCCGTCGGCAGGTAGCCGGCCCGCGACAGCGCGAACAGCTGGCGCGAGTAGGCGTAGATGATCGAGAAGAAGCTCGCGACGAGCCCCGCCAGGCCCACGTAGTTGACGACGGTCGCGGCCGTCCCGTCGCCGAGGGCCTCCACGAGGGGGTTGCCCGATGACGACATCGCCTCCGCGCCCCCGGTGCCGGGCGTGAGCACGAGGACGGCGACGCAGGTGACGAGCAGGACCGACATCGCCGCGATGATCCCGCGTGGCACGTTGCGCTCGGCGTCGGCCGCCTCCTCGGCGGCGAGCGGGACGCCCTCGATGGCGAGGAAGAACCAGATGGCGAACGGGATCGCCGCCCAGATGCCGAGGTAGCCGAAGGGCAGGAGCTCCGAGGCCCCGGCGGCGTCGGTCGGAGCGATGTCGGTGAGCCGCGAGGCGTCGAAGTCGCCGATCGCCGCGATCGCGAACACGAGCAGGCCGACGAGCGCGACGGAGGTGATGACGAACATGACCTTGAGCGCCTCGCCCACCCCGGCGAGGTGGATGCCGATGAAGAGGGCGTACACCGCCAGGTACACCCACCAGCCGTCGGTGATGCCGAACAGGCCGAGCGACTCGACGTAGGCGCCGATGAAGGTCGCGATGGCGGCAGGGGCGATCGCGTACTCGATGAGGATCGCGGTCCCGGTGGCGAAGCCGCCCCAGGGCCCGAGCGCACGCCGGGCGAACGTGTAGCCGCCACCTGCGGCGGGCAGCGCCGACGACAGCTCGGCCATGCCGAGGACGAGGGCCAGGTACATGGCGGCGACGATCACCGTCGCGATGAGCAGGCCGCCGAAGCCGCCCTCGGCGAGGCCGAAGTTCCAGCCCGAGTAGTCACCCGAGACGACGTAGCTGACGCCCAGCCCGGCCAGCAGGACCCATCCCGCCGTTCCCTGCTTCAGCTGACGCTTCTCCAGGTACTCCTGGGCGGTCGCGTCCGTCCCGGAGGCTCCGGTGGGAGCCTTCTCCTGCTGGGCCATGTCCCCTCCTCGTGTGCGTGAGGGTCGCGACGCTAACGAGACGATGTTTCGACCGCGTGTGCGTCCCGTTGCCACCGTGCGCGATCCCCGCGGCAGTCGGTGGACGGCTGGGGCGCGGGACCTACGCTGGTGCCATGACGCACGACGGTGGACCACGACGCGAGAGCTGGAGCGCGCGCACCAACCGCGCCGTGCACGGGGCGACCACCCGCGTCGACGGGCAGACGGCCGACGCCGCGCACCGTGCGGTCGCCGTCATCGTCCCGGCCGTGCGGCTGCTGCGGATCCCGTCGCTCCTGCTGGCGGTCGCACCCCTGCCGTTCCTGGCGGCCACGTTCGCGCTCGGCCTGGCGTCCGGCAGCACCGTCGGCACGGTGCTCGTGGTGGCCGCGGTCCTGCTGGCCCTGGTGCCCGCGGCCTTCGCGGCGCGTCGCCACCGTGTGCTCCGGGCGGTCGAGGAGCCCGAGCAGCTGGCCACCGAGCTCGGCATCGCGGTGAGCCTGAGCGACAAGGTCGACGAGACGCGCGGCGCACTCACCTCGATCGCCGGCGGCGGGGGCTGGCGGGTGCTGTCCCGGCTCAAGGGCGTGTGGTCGGGCGTCGGCATGACCGGGCGGTGGATCGAGGGCGTGGGCGACCTCCCGCGCGCCCGCTACTTCGTGCCGCCCAAGATCGGTACCTCGGTCAGCCTGGTCGTCGCCACGCTCTGGACCGTGCCGATCTCGGCGCTGCTGGCCTTCTTCGCCCTCGTCGCGGCCATCGCCGGGACGCTCTGACCGCAGCGAGGTCCCCCGACGAGCTCGTCGGGAGTGCTTCACTGGATGTCATGAGCGGTCCGGCGCCCTGGCCACCCGTCCCAGCCGTCATCGGTCATCGCGGTGTGCCGGGCCTCCGCCTGGAGCACACCCGCGCGTCCTACGAGCTGGCGATCGAGCAGGGGGCCGACTACATCGAGCCCGACGTGGTCGCCACGCGCGACGGCCACCTCGTCGTGCGGCACGAGAACGAGATCGGGCACACCACCGACATCGCCGCGCGCCCGGAGTTCGCCGACCGGCGCACCACGAAGCGGATCGACGGCGTCTGGCTGAGCGGCTGGTTCACCGAGGACCTCACGCTCGAGGAGGTCAAGACCCTGCGCGTGCGCGAGCGTCTCCCGCAGCTGCGCCCGCAGAACCTCCCCCTCGCCGGCACGCAGCAGGTGCTGACGTTCGAGGAGGTCCTGGAGATCGCCCGCCGGGCCGATCGTCGGGTGGGGGTCTACGTGGAGACCAAGCACCCCACCTACTTCCGCGGGCTGGGTCTCGACCTGGACGACCGGCTGATCGACGCGCTGGAGGCCGCCGACCTGAACCGTCCGGACGCCGACGTCCCGGTGGTGATCCAGTCGATGGAGACCGCCAACCTGCGCGGGTTGCGGCCGCGCACACCGCTCACGCTCGTCCAGCTGCTCGACCGCAAGGACGCGCCGTGGGACCTGGTGGCGGCCGGTGACCCGCGTACCTACGCGGACCTGACCACGAGCGACCAGCTGGCCGAGCTCGCCCGCCACGTCGACGGCATCGGACCGAACAAGACGCTGGTCATCGCGCGGCGACGGGGTCACTGGCTGGACGGGGAGACCGGCCTGGTGGAGCGCGCGCACGCCGCGGGTCTGCTCGTGCACATCTGGACGATGCGCGACGAGAACAACTTCCTGCCCGCCGACTTCCGCTCCAGCGCCGACGTGGCCGCCCGCGGCGACGCCGAGGCCGAGTACCTCGCGTTCTTCGATGCCGGGGTGGACGGGGTGTTCACCGACTACGCCGCCACCGCGGTGGCGGCGCGTGACCGTTGGCTCGTCGCCGGAGGTCAGTCGCGGCGGTCGGGATCGATGTCGTCGGTCTCGTCGTAGTCCGCGACGTCCGGGGCGACAGGCGCCGCGGCCCGCGGCGCACGGCCGCGCCGGCTGACGACGAGCGTCGCGGCCAGGCCGAGGACGCCCAGGACGATGAGTCCGACCGCGACGGCGCGCCCGATCTGGTCACCGTCGAGCACGTCCTGGCCCCGCGCAGCCCACAGGCCGGCCGCGGCGAGGAAGAACAGGCCGAAGAGCGTGTTGAAGGGCCGCACGCGGGGGCGTCGGGTCGAGGTCGGCGAGGTGGTCATGGTGCTCCTGTCGGAAAGAGGGTCGGGGGTGGGCGCGGCGGTCATGGGCGACGCACCTCCACCTGACCGAGCGAGTGGTCGACGTCGATCGTGAGGGCCGGACCTGTGGCGGAGGCCCGCAGTCGCCGGTCGACCCCGCTGTCGCGCTCCCCGAGGACCACGAGGTCACCGGCGCGGACCGACGCGTCGACCACGACGGGCACGCCGTCGGGCACGACGACCACGGTCTGGCCCATGCCGGTCTCGATCTCGATCGTCCGCCCGAGCAGGGCCTCCGGGTCGGACACGTCGGTCAGGTCCAGCTCGAACTGGCCGAAGCCGAAGGAGTAGCTGTCGCGGACCTGCGACGCGCTCTGCGGGGCGACGTCCAGCTCCCCGCCGCGAAGCGTGGGGACCAGGGTGCCCAGCGCGAGCACGGGCAGCAGGAGCAGCCCGATGAGCACGAGCGGGAGACCTCCTCGCGCGAAGGTGCAGAGCACGAGGCCCAGACCGACGACCGCGAGGGCCACGGCCACGTAGGTCGGCCACGTCGGGTCGGCCACGAGGCGCACCACGGCGAGGGCGATCGCGATCGACGACAGGGTGAGCAGCGTCGGGATCCAGCTGTACGGCTCACGTGGTTCCCGCGGGGGCGGGGGCTGGATCGAGCGGCGCGGCTCCGACGGAGGAGTGGGTGGGAGGCCCGCGGTCGGGTGCTCGCCGGGGGCCGTGTCGAGGACGACCGTGTCGGTGGGGGTCGACGACCACGTGGTGGCGGGATCGGTCACGGTCGGGCGGTTGGAGCCTGCGGGGTCCGACCCGGTGTCGACGCCGTGGCCCTCGTGCCCGCGCCGCCGGCCCCCGCGCCGGACCAGCCAGACGACCAGGGCGACAGGTCCGCCGATGACGAGCGCGGCCCAGAAGAGCCCGTCCCCGTCCCCGCCCCAGCCCCAGCCACCGTCGCCGAGCACACCGAGCACGGCCAGCACCGCGGCCACCACGAGTCCGGTGTCGCGCACCTGCGCCTCGCTGGTGTCGAGCCCGAACCACTCACCGACGTGGCTGCGCGGCTCGTCGTCGGCGGGCAGCAGCAACCACCCTGCGACGTAGAGGATGACGCCGGCGAGTCCCACGAAGCACAGGACGACCGTGAGCACCCGCACGACGACCGGGTCGATGTCGAAGCGGCGGGCGACGCCGTCGCAGACGCCGGCGAGCATCCGGTCGTCGGAGCTGCGGCGCACCTCGGAGAAGGCACGGAAGCCGCGACGCGGGCCGGGTGCGTGGGGACTCGCGCCCGGGTCGGGCGCCTGGTCGGTGGGAGGGGGCTGCGTGGTCATGGCTCCATCGTCGGCCGGGCAGGGCGTGCGGCACCATCGGGCGCGACCCTGGTCCGACCCTGGTTCCCGAACCCGGGGGACCTCGGGGGACCACGGGTGCGACACCTGGTGGCGCCGGCTCGCGCGCACGTGTGACGATGCCGAGGTGAGCCAGACCGCCCGCGGAGCCAGGACCCCTCCTGGTCCGTCCTCCGACCGCCCTCGGGTGCGGCGCGCCTACCGTCCGGCGGACCATCGCGTCGTCGGCGGGGTCGCGATGGGGCTGGCCGAGCACCTCGACGTGCCGGTCCTGTGGGTGCGCGTCGGCTTCGTGGTCACCACCTGGTTCAACGGCGTCGGCGTCCTGGCCTACCTGCTGCTGTGGCGGTTCATGCCACTGCGCCGACCGGAGCTGTCGCCCGGGCTGGAGTCCGCGAGCCGTCGTGGCATGCGCGCCGCGGGCCGCCCCGGCGTCCTCGAGATCGTGCAGACCGTCGCCGTGCTCGCCGTGGGCGTCGGGGTACTCTTCCTCGTGCAGGGCGGAGGTCGGCTCACCGGGTCGCTGCTGATCCCGCTGCTCATCGTGGTGGTCGGGGTGGCGGTCATCTGGCGCCAGATCGACGACGCCGCCTGGCAGACCTGGCTCACCCGCACGACAGGGTGGGGCTTCGTGGCCCGCGTCGCGGTCGGGCTCGGCCTGGTCGCCCTCGGCGCCGTGTACCTCGTGACGCAGGAGCGTGGCCTGTCCGCGGTGCGCGACCTCGGGTCGGCCCTCGCCATCGCGGTCGTGGGTCTGCTCCTGCTCCTCGGGCCCTGGATCATCTCGCTCGTGACGGCCCTCGGGAGCGAGCGCCGCGAGCGCATCCGCACGCAGGAGCGCGCCGACGTGGCCGCGCACCTGCACGACTCCGTCCTCCAGACGCTGGCGCTGCTGCAGAAGAACGCCGACGACCCCGCCGCCGTCGCCACCTTGGCGCGACGTCAGGAGCGCGAGCTCCGGTCCTGGCTCTACGGGGACGAGGAGTCCCCGGGTGACTCCCTGGCTGCGGCCCTGCGGGAGGTCCGCAGCGAGGTGGAGGAGACGCACCAGCTGGTGGTCGAGCTGGTGGTGGTGGGCGACACGGCGCTCGACGCCGACCTGGTGGCGCTCGTCCGCGCCACGCGCGAGGCCGTCGTGAACGCCGCCAAGCACGCCCAGGTGGATCGCGTCGACGTGTACGCCGAGGTCGGCAGCACGCAGGTCGAGGTGTTCGTGCGCGACCGCGGGACCGGCTTCGACCCCGACCTGATCGCCGACGACCGGATGGGCGTCCGGGGCTCCATCGTGGGCCGGATGGAGCGTCATGGCGGCACCGCCCGGGTGCGCAGCACGCCGGGGGAGGGCACGGAGGTGGCGCTCACCCTCGCCCGACGCGCGGCGCCCGCTGCGGGCGAGACCTCTTCGGTGCGACCCGATCCGGCACCCCGCGACCCTGCTCGACCCGAGGCCGAGGAGGCCCCATGACCGACGACCGTCCCCCGACCGGCCGGCCCGGAGGCAGCGCGCCCCTGCGCGTGCTCATCGTCGACGACCACGCCATGTTCCGCACCGGGGTGCGCGCCGAGCTCGAGAAGGACCCCCGGCTCCAGGTGGTGGGCGAGGCCGAGGACGTCGACACCGCCGTCCCCGCCGTCCTGGAGCTGCGTCCCGACGTGGTCCTGCTCGACGTGCACATGCCCGGGGGCGGGGGAGCCGAGGTGATCCGGCGGGTCGACCGCACCGCACCGGACGTGCGGTTCCTGGCGCTGTCGGTCAGCGACGCCGCCGAGGACGTCATCGGCGTGATCCGCGCCGGCGCGCGCGGCTACGTCACGAAGAACATCTCCGGCAGCGAGCTCGTCGACGCCCTCCACCGCGTCGCCTCGGGCGACGCCGTGTTCAGCCCTCGCCTCGCCGGCTTCGTGCTCGACGCCTTCGCGGGGACGATCGAGGTGGCGCAGGTCGACGAGGACCTCGACCGACTGACCGAGCGCGAGCGCGAGGTCATGCGGCTCATCGCCCGCGGCTACGCCTACAAGGAGGTCGCGAAGGAGCTGTTCATCTCCGTCAAGACCGTCGAGACGCACGTCTCGAGCGTGCTGCGCAAGCTGCAGCTCTCGAGCCGGCACGAGCTCACCAAGTGGGCGAGCGACCGGCGTCTGATCTGAGGTCCGACGGCTGAGGCATGAGGCCAGGCGGACCGGGCCGCCTGGGCCGCCTGGGCCGGCCGGGCCGCCTGGCCTCGGCCGTCCTCCTTCGAGTGGGGGTCGGTCGTCGGTGCGTCGCTTCGGCCGGGTCCCCGCTCGCTGCTGCGTCGCTGTGGCTGGGTCTTCGCTTGCTGCTGCGTCGCTGTGGCTGGGTCTTCGCTTGCTGCTGCGTCGCTGTGGCTGGGTCTTCGCTTGCTGCTGCGTCGCTGTGGCTGGGTCTTCGCTTGCTGCTGCGTCGCTGTGGCTGGGTCTTCGCTTGCTGCTGCGTCGCTGTGGCTGCGAGTGGACCTGCGCTCCGAAAGGGCCTCGACCGGCGGACGGGTCCGGGCTCGGGTGGGCTCTCGGAGCGTGGCTCGGGGTGGCGCAAGATTCTGCGTTCGTGCGTGAGGGGGCGAAGGATGCTGCATTCGTGGTCGGATCCCGTCGTGAACGCAGCATCGTTCGGGCTTCTGCACGCGAAGGCAGAATCTTGCGTCCGCGGGGGCCCCAGGTGCGTGAGGTGGGCAGGGATTCTTCCTTTGCGCGTGACGGTCCACGAGAAGGGAGAATCACTGCCCTCCGGGGCGTCATTTCGTCGCCACGGTTCTTCCTTCGCGAGGCACGGTCCACACGAAGGAAGAATCGTGCGTGAATCCCGCACAGATGAAGAATCGTGGCCGCGCCCCCGCAGACCCAGTCGACCCGAGACCCACCGCCCCGGTCGAGGCCCTTTCGGAGACCGACCCGACTCGGGGTCACAGCGACGCAGCAGCAGGGGAACCCAGCCGCGGCCCGCGCATCCAACCGAGCCGAGACCCACCGCCCCGGTCGAGGCCCTTTCGGGGAGCAGGTCGACTCGCAGTCACAGCGACGCAGCAGCAGGTGAAGCCCCATCGGCAGCGACGAGCGAACGCCGCCGGGGAACCGGCGTGGACACTGGTCCCCATGGATCTACTGCTCCTCACCGTGATCGGCGTGCTGGTCATCGTCGCTGCGACCTCGCTCGCCGGACGTCTGGGGGTCGCGGCGCCGCTGATCCTCGTCCTCGTGGGTGTCGCGATCTCCTACGTCCCGGGGGTGCCCCGGTTCGAGATCGCACCGGAGGTGATCCTGGCGGGGGTGTTGCCACCGCTGCTCTACGCGGCGTCGGTGAACATGCCGACGGTGGACTTCCGTCGCGACTTCAAGGCGATCAGCGGCCTGTCGGTGGTGCTCGTGCTCGCGTCCGCCACCACGCTCGGCTGGCTGCTGCCGCTCGTGGTGCCGGGGCTCGGCTTCGCCGAGGCATTCGCCCTCGGAGCCATCGTGAGCCCGACCGACGCCGTCGCGACGTCGATCGTGCGTCGCACCGGGGTGGCGCCCCGCCTCGTCACGGTGCTCGACGGCGAGAGCATGCTCAACGACGCCACCGCGCTCGTGCTGCTGCGGACTGCGGTCGCCGCCACGGGGGCCTCGGTGTCGATCTGGCAGGTCGGGCTCGACTTCGTGCAGGCGGTCGTCGTGGCCGTGCTCGTCGGCGCCCTGGTCGCGGCGGTCAGCCTGCTCGTGCGCTCGCTCGTGGAGGACGCGACCGTCGCCACGTCGATCTCGTTCGTCGTCCCCTTCCTGGCCTATGCGCCGGCCGAGCACCTGGGCGGGTCCGGTCTCGTGGCCGTGGTCGTGGCCGGGCTGGCGATCGGGGCCCGCGGCCTGGTGGAGCTGCGGGCGGAGGACCGGATCGCGGAGGAGGTCAACTGGCGGACCATCGCCTTCCTGCTGGAGGGTGCGGTGTTCCTCGTGATGGGCCTGGAGCTGCGGCCCCTCATCGCCGACTTCGAGGCCTCGGGCCAGCCGTGGAGCCGGCTCGCGACGGTGACGGCCATCGCGTTGGCCGTGCTGTGGGTGGGGCGCTCGCTCTACGTCGGGCTCCTGCTCCTCGGGCTGCGTCGTGACCGGAAGGCGTCGGCACGTCATGCCCCACGCCTGGCCACCTTTCGTGAGTACCTGGCGTCCGACGACGCCCAACGGCACTCCCAGCGACGTCGCGAGAGGGCGCTCCAGGCGATCGCCCGTCGCGAGGCCGACCTCACCTTCTACGAGGAGCAGCGGCTGGGCCGTCGCGACGGTGTGGTCCTCGTGTGGGCCGGCATGCGCGGGTGCATCACGCTCGCCGCCGCCCAGACACTCCCGCCCGACACGGTGCAGCGCAGCCTGCTCGTGCTCGCTGCGTTCTGCGTGGCCGGGCTCTCGCTGCTCGTGCAGGGTGGCACGTTGTCGTGGGTGGTCCGACGTCTCGGCGCCGAGTCCGACCGCACGGAGCAGCGCCGCGGGCAGCTCCGGGCGCTCCTCGACGCGCTGGGGGAGGTGGCCGACGCCCGCTGCACGGAGGTGCGGGAGACCGGCCTGGACGGCCGGTCGATCGATCCCGAGGCGGTGGAGCAGGTGCGCCGCCGCCGCACCCCCGCTGCGGAGTGGGAGTGGGCCGGCGACGACGGGCCCGAGCGCGACCGGCGTCTCGACGACTTCGCCCGGCTGAGGCGTGTGGTGCTGGACGACCAGCGCGAGGCGTTGCTCGACCTGCGTGCCGAGGGCCGGTACGACTCGCAGGTGCTCGACAGCGTCCTGTCCCGGCTCGACGTCGCCGAGATCGCCGCGGTCCGCCGGCCGCATCCCTGACGGACGTCAGGAGATCTCGGCACGCATCACGAGCCACAGTCCCGCGAGGGTCGGCAGGAGCAGCCACACCGTCCCGGTGACCCCCAGCTGGGCCCACTCGGTGGCCGAGAGCCCGCCCTCGTAGAGCGCGCCGTGCGCCCAGCCGAAGTCGACCCAGCCCACGACGTCGCGGTACCAGTCCTGCGTCGCGTAGAGCAGCTGGCTGAGGGTCGGCAGGAGACCCCAGAACACGAAGTACGCCACGAGCGCCACGGCCGAGCTGCGGGTGACGACGCCGAGCATGAACCCGACGAACATGCCGAGCACCTGCGCGAGCACCAGCGTGCCGACCTGGCCGACGGTCAGGTCGATCACCGGCTCGGTGCCACGCAGCGCGGGTCCGAGGTAGGCCCCGCCGAGCGCCACCACGAGCGCCAGTGCCATGGCGCCGACGCCGATGATCGTCGTGACGACGGCCTTCGCCGCGATGGTCCGGCCCCGACGTGGGACGAGGGTGAAGGTGGTGAGCCCGCTGCGCTGGGACCACTCACCGGTCACGAGCAGGATCGAGACCACGGGCAGCAGCACCGCCATGGGCGTGCCGACGGCCGAGCCGAACGTCTCGAAGGTCAGGGCGTCGTCGGGTGCCCACAGCATGACGGCGGCCGTGGCGAGCACCGCGACGATGCCGATGCTCGCCAGCAGCCACGTCCCGGCCCGGGTGTCGAACGTCTTGCGCATCTCGACCCCGACGACGCGACCGAACGGGATCGGCTCGGGCACGGCGCGCGAGCCAGGTCGAGCGGGAGCGGTGGCGGGGTGGGTGGCGGTGCTCATGCTGCGGCTCCTGCCGGTGTCGTGGTGCCGCGGCTGGGCGTGGCCTCGCGCTGCGTCCCGGCGGTCAGCTCGAGGAACATCTCCTCGAGGCCGGCGCCGTCGGCGGCGCGCAGCTCGGTCAGGTGGATCGACGCCGTGACGGCGACGTGGCCGACGGCTGCGGGGTCGGCGTCCACGCGCAGCCCGTCGCCGACGTCGGTGGTGCGGTGGCCCGCCGCGGCGAGTGCCCCACGCAGGGCGAGGAGGTCGGGGCTGCGCACGACGGTGCCGGCCGAGGCCAGCAGCTCGGCCTTCGTGCCCTGGGCCACGATGCGGCCCTGCCCGATGACGACGAGGTCGTCGGCGACCACCTCGATCTCGTGCAGGAGGTGCGACGACAGCAGCACGGTGGCGCCGTCGTCGGCGTAGCGACGCAGCACGTCGCGCATCCACCGGATGCCGGCGGGGTCCAGCCCGTTGGCCGGCTCGTCGAGCACGAGGACCTCGGGCCGACCGAGCAGGGCCGTCGCCAGGCCGAGGCGCTGGCGCATGCCGAGGGAGTAGTGACGCACGCGGCGCGCCGACTCGGCCTCCGACAGCGAGACGAGGTCGAGCATCTCGTCGACGCGTCGGGGCGACAGTCCCATGGTGCGGGCCGCGAGGGTGAGGATCTCGCGACCGGTGCGGCCGGCGTGCTGGGCTGAGGCGTCGAGCAGGACCCCGACCTCCAGGCCGGGGTTCGGCAGGTCGACGTAGCGACGTCCGCACACCTCGGTGCTGCCGGACGTCGCAGGGGTGAGCCCGGTCAGCACGCGCAACGTGGTCGACTTGCCGGCGCCGTTCGGGCCGAGGAAGCCGGTCACGCGCCCCGGGCGGGCGGTGAAGGTGACGTCGTCGACGGCGGTGAACCGCCCGTACGACTTGGTGAGGGAGTCGATCGTGATCATGGCGGCCAGCCTTGTCCTGCAGGACGTCCTGGGGCATCGGGGAGCACGCTGGTCGCGACCCTGGGGGCACCCCGGGTCGACCCTGGCGCTCCGTTGGGTCGCTCGGTGCGGCGATCGAGCGACGTTCACCCGTCCGCAACGAACCGGGTCTAGCCTCGGACCATGAGTGACCCGCACCTGATCGTGCTGTTCGGCGCGACCGGCGACCTGGCCCGACGCAAGCTCCTCCCCGGGCTGCTGCACCTGCTGCGCTCGAGGCTGGTCGCGGACTCGCGCATCATCGCGGTGTCCATGGACGACCTCGACGACGACGGCTTCCGGGCGTTCGCGCAGCAGGCCTGCCAGGAGTTCGGACGTCCCGTCCCGGACGCGGAGTGGGACGACTTCGCCCCCAAGCTGCACTACGTCAACGTGTCCGAGGGCCCCGAGCGGCTGGCCGAGATGGCGGCGTCCCTCGAGGCGGAGCTGGGTGGTGAGCCGCGGCGCCTGCACTACCTGAGCGTGCCGCCGAAGGCCGCGATCGACGTCGTGCAGACGCTGGCGCATGCACGCCTGGTGGACCGCTCGCGGATCATCATGGAGAAGCCGTTCGGCACCGACCTCGCCTCGGCCCGCTCGCTCAACGCGCGGATCCACGAGGTCTTCGACGAGCAGCAGATCTTCCGCATCGACCACTTCCTGGGCAAGGAGGCGGCCCTCAACATCCTCGCGTTCCGGTTCGCGAACGGCCTGTTCGAGCCGATCTGGAACCGCACGTTCATCGACCACGTCCAGATCGACGTTCCCGAGACGCTGTCGCTCAAGGGCCGCTCGGGCTTCTACGAGGGCACGGGCGCGTTCAAGGACATGGTCGTGACGCACCTGTTCCAGATCCTCGCGTTCATGGCGATGGAGCCGCCGACGTCGCTCGACTCCGACTCCATCAGCGAGGAGAAGAACAAGGTCTTCCGGTCGATGCTGCCGCTGCGGCCGTCCGACGTCGTGCGGGGCCAGTACCAGGGCTACCGCGAGGAGCCCGGGGTGCAGCACGACTCCGAGACGGAGACCTTCGTGGCGCTCCGCGCGCAGATCGACAACTGGCGCTGGGCCGGGGTGCCGTTCTACCTGCGGACCGGCAAGCAGATGGCCGAGGGGGCGCGCATCATCTCGATCGCCTTCCGGGAGCCGCCGAAGTCGATGTTCCCCGCCGGCTCGGGCGTGGGGCTGTCGGGTCCGGACCACCTGACCTTCGACCTCGCCGACTCCTCGCGCATGTCGTTGTCGTTCTACGGCAAGCGACCCGGGCCGGGCATGCGTCTGGACAAGCTGTCCATGCAGTTCGCCATGCAGGACACGGCCCGCGCCGACGAGGTGCTCGAGGCCTACGAGCGGCTCATCCTCGACGCGATGAAGGGGGAGCGGACCCTGTTCACCACCGCGGAGGGCATCGAGCGGCTGTGGGAGATCTCCCAGCCGCTGCTCGACGACCCGCCGCCGGTGCGCCCGTACCCGCCGGGAACCTGGGGTCCGAACTCGGTGCACCAGCTGATCGCCCCGCGTGCCTGGCGGCTGCCGTTCGAGCGGACGTGGCGCAACCCCAACGAGTTCGCCCAGTAGCCCAGCAGCTCGGGCGCCGGACCACCCGAGCGGGGTCAGGGCGCGTCGCGCACCAGGTGCACGACCGGGAACGGGCGGCCGAAGGCGTCGGTGGTGTGGGTGCGCAGACGCCTGAAGCCGTGTGCGGTGTAGAAGCCGAGGCCGTGGGTGTTGCCCGCATAGACCTCCACGCTGGTGGGGCGCACGTGGTCGAGCAGCAGGGTGCCGATGCCGGTGCCGTGCACGGCGGGCTCGACGTAGAGGAGCTCCAGGTGCGGCCCCCGCACGCCGGCGAGTCCGAGCGGGCGCCCGGTGTCGTCCTCGGCCACCCAGACGTCCATGGACGGCAGCAGGGCGTCGCGCAGGTACGGGTGGGCCTCGGCGAAGTCGTCGTCGGACATGAACCCGTGGCTGGTCCGAGCCGCCCGCTCCCAGAGGTCGGTCAGCTCGTCGAGGTCGCGCTCCCCGGCGAGCCGGACGGACACGGGGTCGGCGTTCATCGGCCCCACGCGTCCTCGACGAGCCGCAGCGCCTGGTCGCGGGAGAGTCCTGCCCGGCGGGCGTCGGCGGCGTAGCGGGTGGCCGAGGCGCGGGTGTCCTCGTCCACGGCGACCGCGGCGGCGACGAAGGTGCCGCGTCGGCCGTGGGTCTCGATCACGCCGTCGGCCTCGAGCTCGCGGTAGGCGCGGGCCACGGTGTTGACCGCGAGCCCCAGGTCGGCGGCCAGCTGGCGGACGGTCGGCAGCTTGTGCCCGGGCGGCAGGGAGCCGTCGGCCGCGCCCGCGGCCACCTGCCGACGCACCTGCTCGAACGGGGGCTCGGCCGTGGCCGGGTCCACCACGAGGGCGATCACGCGGCCACCGCCTGTCGGTTGGTCCGCCGGACGGCGACGAGCCCGCCGACGAGGACGACCACGAGTGCGCCGAGGACGAGGGCCGTCGTGCGCAGCGCCCCCGGACCGGCGGCGATCGCGGGGGCGAGCAGAGCCGTGAGCGTCAGGACGCCGCCGCTGGCGAGCAGGTTCTCGGTGAACCGGTCGATGCTCACGGCGCCGGCGACGGTCGCGACGGCCAGGGTCTGGTCGTCCTCCGCGACGAGCGCCTGCCGCACCATGCGGGCTCGGACGCCGATGCAGACGACCATCACGACGAGGGCCCCGCTCGCGGCGGCCACGGCGCCGTTCCCGCCGTCGACGCCGTCGACGAGGGTGGCCACGGCGAGCGCGAACCCGGCGACGGCCGCGACGACGAGGGCCAGCTCGCCGATCCGTTCAGCGGTGCTGCCGTGAGCCGTGCGCGGCACGAGCGACGCGGCTCGGCGGCCGCGGGGTGACGGGGTCCGGCGCACGACGTTGACGGCCTCGGAGGCGACGGCGCACACGACGGTCGAGGTCAGGACGATCGCGACGTCGGCGAGGCCGTCGGGCCCGGAGGTGTCGCCCGTCCCGGCCCCCGCCACGAGCGGCACGATGCCGAGGAGAGTCCCGATGCCGGCACCCACGGCCCCGACCTGGAGTCGGTGGGTCAGCTCGGCGACCAGGGCGTCGCAGTCGACGTCGACCCGGGTGCGCCGTGCCCAGACGGCGGCGTGGGCCACTGCCTGGCGCGGTGCCGTGCAGTACAGCACGACGGCGAGTGCGAGCAGGACGATGACGAGGGTGGTGGTGCTCATGGTCGGTCCCCGATCCGGTTCGACGACGGTTTGTCTCAACCTTTGTATCGCATTGTAGTGACACAATCAAGTCTGCGGGCGAGCCGGGGCGGGCCGCCTCGGTGGCAGGCGAGCCGGAGGTGGCGGGATCGGGGTGTCAGGCCTCCCGTCTAGGCTGGACCGGTCATGACGCTGCCGTTCCCCGTGCCCCAAGGTGCCCGCCCCCCGTCTCCCTCCGACGGCACCGGAGGTGGTGCCGGCAGCGGGCGGTCCGGGCGGCGCGCGGCGCGCTCGGAGACGCTGCTCGAGGGACTGAACGACGCCCAGCGGGCTGCCGTGTCCCACGCTCCCGGTCCGGTGCTCGTGGTGGCCGGTGCCGGGTCCGGCAAGACCCGCGTCCTCACCCGACGCATCGCCTGGCTGATCGCCGCACGCGGCGCCCATCCGGGCTCGATCCTGGCCATCACCTTCACCAACAAGGCCGCCGCCGAGATGCGCGAGCGCGTGGCCGAGCTGGTGGGCGGGCCGTCGCGAGCCATGTGGGTGAGCACGTTCCACTCCTCGTGCGTGCGCATCCTGCGGCGCGAGGCCAACCGCTTCGGCTACACGTCGACGTTCAGCATCTACGACGCAGCCGACTCCCGACGCCTCATGACCATGGTCTGCCGCGACATGGGCCTGGACCCCAAGCGGGTGAACCCGCGCGCGGTCCTGCACTGGGTCTCCAACCTCAAGAACGACCTGGTCGACCACGAGTCCGCGGGTGGTCACGCCACCAACGGCACCGAGGAGCTCTACGCCGAGGCCTACGGGCTCTACCAGCAGCGGCTGCGCGCGGCCAACGCCATGGACTTCGACGACCTGATCATGCAGACCGTCCACCTGTTCCAGGCGTTCCCCGACGTCCGCGAGACCTACCGCCGCCGCTTCCGGCACGTGCTCGTCGACGAGTACCAGGACACCAACCACGCGCAGTACGCCCTCGTGCGCGAGCTGTGCGACCCCGAGACCGACCCGGACCTCGACCTCATGGTCGTGGGCGACTCCGACCAGTCCATCTACGCCTTCCGCGGTGCCAACATCCGCAACATCCTGGAGTTCGAGGAGGACTACCCGAACGCCTCCACCGTGCTGCTGGAGCAGAACTACCGCTCGACCCAGACCATCCTCAACGCCGCCAACGCCGTCATCAGCCGCAACGAGGGACGCAAGGACAAGAACCTGTGGTCGGCGGCCGGCGAGGGCGAGCGCATCGTCGGCTACGTCGGCGACGACGAGCGCGACGAGGCCCAGTTCATCGCCGACGAGGTCGACCGGCTGACCGATGCCGGCGACGCCAAGGCCTCCGACGTCGCCGTCTTCTACCGCACCAACGCGCAGTCGCGCGTGTTCGAGGAGGTCTTCATCCGCGTGGGCCTGCCGTACCGCGTCGTCGGCGGGGTGCGGTTCTACGAGCGCAAGGAGATCAAGGACGCGCTCGCCTACGTGCGCGCGCTGATCAACCCCCGCGACACGGTCTCGCTGCGACGCATCGTCAACGAGCCCAAGCGCGGCATCGGCGACGGCGCGCAGGCCGCGGTCGAGCGGTTCGCCGCACGCGAGCAGATCTCGTTCTGGGACGGTCTGCAGCGCGCGAAGGAGGCCGGTGACCTGGCCTCGCGCTCGCTCAACGCCGTCACCACCTTCGCCGAGACCATGGCCGAGCTGCGCGAGCTGGCCCTGTCGGGCGAACCCGCCGACGTCGTGCTCGAGGCCGCGCTCACCCGCACCGGCTACCTGACCGCGCTCGAGTCGAGCAAGGACCCGCAGGACGAGACCCGCGTCGAGAACCTGGCCGAGCTGGTGGCCGTCGCGCGCGAGTTCGTCGTGAACGCCTCGACGGTCACCGACGAGGAGACCGGCCGCGAGGACGGCGACCTGACGCGCGGGTCGCTGGAGGCGTTCCTCGAGCAGGTCGCGCTCGTGGCCGACGCCGACGCCGTGCCCGACGAGGGTGACGGGGTGGTCACCCTGATGACCCTGCACACCGCCAAGGGCCTGGAGTTCCCCGTGGTGTTCCTGACCGGGCTCGAGGACGGCGTCTTCCCGCACCTTCGGGCCCTCGGCGACGCCTCCGAGCTGCAGGAGGAGCGACGTCTCGCCTACGTCGGCATCACACGGGCCCGCGAGCGGCTCTACGTCACGCGCGCCATGAGCCGGGCGGCGTGGGGCGCCCCCTCGTACAACCCGGCGTCACGCTTCCTCGACGAGCTGCCCGGCCACCTGCTCGACTGGCGTCGTGAGGCGCAGTCGCCCACGGCCTGGACCCGAGCCGCGTCGTCCAGCGGTCGGTCCACGTCCAGCGCCCCGGCCTTCACGGCCAAGGCCGCGGCGGCCCGGTCGCAGCGCAAGCGCGACATCCCCTCGCTCGACCCGGGGGACCGCGTCACCCACGACAGCTTCGGCCTCGGCACCGTCGTGGCCCTCGACGGCCAGGGCGACAACGCCGTCGCGAGCGTCGACTTCGGCTCCCAGGGCGTCAAGCGCCTGCTCCTGCGCTACGCCCCCGTCGAGAAGCTCTGACCGATCGGCCCCGCCGTCCTGGCCGGGTCCGCATCGTCAGAGGTAGGTGTGGCACCTGACCGGCGGGTCAGAGGTAGGTGACGCACCGGATCCGGGTCGTTTGAGGTGCGAGACCTACCTCTGACGGCGTCGTCGGGTGCGTCACCTACCTCTGACGGCGTCGTCGGGTGCGTCACCTACCTCTGACGGCGTGGTTCGGTGCGAGACCTACCTCTGGCGGCGGGCTCGGGCGCGGCGCGTGAACCGCTCCGTCGGGGCCGCTCGAAGGCCGACCTCGCTCCGACGCGCGGAAGCGCAGCCGCAGGTCCACGCTCGGCACAACAGACAGGCCGACCGATCAACGCAGCGCGGCTCGAGACCGGCCGTTCGGACCCGGCAGGATCAGGGGGTGACGCCGTGCTCGCGGAGCGCAGCGTCGGGGTCGACGGGTCCGCCGCCGCCCGGGTGCACCTCGAGGTGCAGGTGCGGGCCGGTGACGTTGCCCGTGGAGCCGGTGTAGCCGATCGTCTGGCCGGCGCCGACCTTGTCGCCGACGTTGACGGAGACCCGGCTCTGGTGGCAGTACCAGATCTCGGTGCCGTCGTCGAGCGTGACGATGGTGCGGTTGCCGTAGGCACCCTCGTAGCCGGCCGACGTCACGGTGCCCGCGGCGACCGAGACGATCGTCGAGCCGGACGGCCCGGCGAAGTCGAGGCCGGTGTGGGTGCTCGACCACAGCGAGCTGGCCTGGCCGAAGCGCGCCGTGAGGCGGTAGCCGGTGACGGGCAGGACCCACTGGTTGGACTTGTACTCGTCGGCGACGTTCTGCGCCTTGTCGCGCAGCTCCTCGTCGACCTTGAGCTTCTGCGAGGCCTGCTGCTCCGTCTGGCGCTGGAGCGTCGCCTTGTCGATCTCGGGGGTGACGTCGACGTCCTGCGTGCCGGTGTAGCTGGCCGAGATCGTCTGGTAGCCCGACTGCAGCGCACCGCGGTCGGCCTGCGACGAGAAGGCGCCGGCTCCGATGCCTGCGACGACGAGGGCGAAGGCACCCGCTGCGGCGGGCGTCAGCCGGAAGCTCCGACGACGGCGCTGCGGGCGGCTGACGGCCCGACGTCCGCCGGGGAGCGTGTCGCGAGGGGTCTGCTGCCGTACGTCGAGGCGACGTTTGGGGGCAGACGAAGACACGCAGGAACCTCCGGGCGGCAGGGCGGGACCCGACGAGTCTAGAGGACGCATGGGTCTGGTCAAGGAGCAAAGGTCACGATCGAGGGCCGAACGCCGGGTTCCCCGCGTGGAAGGCAGGCCCCGTGTGAGCAGGTTCACGCGCATGGGCGACGATCTCGACGTGCAGTCCTCCCGCGTCGTGGTCGCGATCCTCGATCTCGACACCGCCCTCGACACCGCCCTCGACACCGCCCCCGACACCGCCTCCGACACCGCTCTGCGGAGCGCGCGGACGGCGAGCGCGGAGGGGCACGAGGTCGTGTACCTGGGCCGCAGCGACCCGCAGGCCACGGCGTGGGCGGTCAGGGCCGAGGACGCGGCCACCGCGCTGGTCGTGGCCGACGACGCGTCCGCGCAGCAGCTCCGCGAGGCGCTGGACGCGATGGGGCTCCACGAGGTGCAGGTCTCCCGCGTCGCGTCACGGTGATGGCTCACGGCGGGTCGGGAGCCGTTCGTGGCCGTGGCCCTGTGACGCACCCCATCGCCCGGACCGGCCGCGCAGAGGCTAGAGTCCCGAGAGGCTCTGACCTACCTCAGAGGACCTGGACAACCAAGGACGGTCATCACCGTGGATCTGATGGAATACCAGGCGAAGGAGCTCTTCGCCAAGCATGGCGTCGCGACGACGCTCGGCACGGTCGTGCAGACCGCCGACGAAGCCAAGGCAGCAGCTGAGCAGATGGGCGGCGTGACCGTCGTCAAGGCTCAGGTGAAGGCCGGCGGTCGCGGCAAGGCAGGCGGCGTCAAGCTCGCCAAGACGGCCGACGAGGCCTACGAGCACGCCTCCAACATCCTGGGCATGGAGATCAAGGGCCTCACGGTCAACCGCGTGCTCGTCACGCCGGCCACGCCCCCGGTCGAGGAGTACTACTTCTCGTTCCTGCTCGACCGCTCCAACCGCAGCTACCTGTGCATCGCGAGCGTCGAGGGTGGTGTGGAGATCGAGGAGGTCGCCAAGACCAACCCCGAGGCCGTGCGCCAGATCCCGATCGACGCCGACGCCGGTGTCGACGAGGCCAAGGCCCGCGAGATCGTGGCCGACGCGAAGTTCCCCGCCGAGCTCGCCGACCAGGCCGTGGCCATGGTCCAGTCGCTCTGGAAGGTCTTCGTCGAGGAGGACGCCACCCTCGTCGAGGTCAACCCGCTCGCCCGTCTCGACGGCGACAAGCTCGAGGCGCTCGACGGCAAGGTGTCGCTCGACGACAACGCCTCCGAGGTGCGCCACCCCGAGCACGAGGACTTCGTGATCCACGAGGAGGCCGACCCGCTCGAGGCGAAGGCCAAGGAGAAGGGCCTCAACTACGTCAAGCTCGACGGCGAGGTCGGCATCATCGGCAACGGCGCGGGACTCGTCATGAGCACCCTCGACGTGGTCGCCTACGCCGGCGAGAAGCACGGCGACGTGAAGCCGGCGAACTTCCTCGACATCGGTGGCGGAGCGTCGGCGCAGGTCATGGCCGACGGTCTCGACGTCATCCTCGGTGACCCGCAGGTCAAGAGCGTCTTCGTGAACGTCTTCGGCGGCATCACGTCGTGCGACGCCGTCGCGAACGGCATCAAGGGCGCGCTCGAGCTGCTCGGCGACGGCGCCACCAAGCCGCTCGTGGTCCGTCTCGACGGCAACAACGTCGACGAGGGCCGCGCGATCCTGGACGAGCTGAACCACCCGCTCGTGACGCAGGTGGACACCATGGACGGTGCGGCCGACAAGGCCGCCGAGCTGGCGAACGGCTGAAGGGGCTGACATGTCGATCTTCCTGACCAAGGACTCCAAGGTCATCGTCCAGGGCATCACCGGCGGCGAGGGCTCCAAGCACACCGCCCGCATGCTGGCGGCCGGCACGAACATCGTGGGCGGCGTCAACGCCCGCAAGGCCGGCACGACCGTCACCCACACCGACGCCTCCGGCGCCGAGGTGGAGCTGCCGGTCTTCGGCACCGTGGCCGAGGCCATCGAGAAGACGGGCGCCGACGTCAGCGTCGCGTTCGTCCCGCCCGCGTTCACCAAGGACGCCGTGATCGAGGCCATCGACGCCGAGATCGGGCTGCTCGTCATCATCACCGAGGGCGTCCCCGTCCAGGACTCCGCGGAGTTCTGGGCCTACGCCCAGGGCAAGAAGACGCGCATCATCGGCCCGAACTGCCCCGGCATCATCACGCCGGGCGAGGCGCTCGCCGGGATCACGCCCGCCAACATCGCGGGCAAGGGCCCCATCGGCCTGGTGTCGAAGTCGGGCACGCTGACCTACCAGATGATGTTCGAGCTGCGCGACTTCGGCTTCTCGACCGCCATCGGCATCGGCGGCGACCCGATCATCGGCACCACCCACATCGACGCCCTCGAGGCGTTCGAGGCCGACCCCGAGACGAAGGCGATCGTGATGATCGGCGAGATCGGTGGCGACGCGGAGGAGAAGGCGGCGGCCTACATCAAGGCCAACGTCACCAAGCCCGTCGTCGGCTACGTGGCCGGCTTCACCGCTCCCGAGGGCAAGACGATGGGCCACGCCGGCGCCATCGTGTCCGACGGCGCGGGCACGGCGCAGGGCAAGAAGGAGGCCCTCGAGGCCGCCGGGGTCAAGGTCGGCAAGACGCCGTCCGAGACCGCCGAGCTCATGCGCGAGATCCTCAACGGCTGACCTCACGTCTGCTGCACGAACGGGCCCCGACCGACAGGTCGGGGCCCGTTCTGCGTGCCCGCGGTGCTCCGCACCGAGCGGCCGTCGGGACCGCACGGTCGGCCCCCGCATGGTCGGCGCAGGAAGCCCGCCCCGGGACAGGTGGGACGAGAGCGGACGGCCCGGCTCAGGAGGCCCGGCTCAGGGGGCCCGGCTCAGGAGGTCGGGCTCAGGAGGTCGGGGCGTAGGTGAGGCGCTCACCGGCCCGCTTGACGAGGGCCTCCCAGGTCTTGCGGTCCACGTCGTAGTCGCCCACGGGCGTCATGGTCACCTGGGCGACGGCCTTGCCCCGCCGCACGATGCCCGTGCGGATGACGACGCGGTCGCCCTCGGAGACCTCGAGGCTGATCTTCCAGGACCGGCCGCTGAAGCCGGAGCCCTCGATCTTCTTCTCCTGGGTCACCTCCGCGGAGAGGTTCGCGTCGGGGCAGTCGTCGATGTCGTCGCGCACCTTGTCGACGAGCTTCTTCGCCGCGTCGTCGCTGGAGTACCGCCCGACCGTCTCGGTGATGCCGAACTCGGCGGGGACGCCGACGGCGTCGGGGATGACGAAGACGCGCGAGGCGGTGGACTCCAAGCCCTTGCGGCGGAAGTCGGCCTCGTCGCACTGGGTGGCTGCGGGGTTGGTCTCCGGTCGCAGCGGTCGGGTGCCCGACCACACCTTGTCGATGTCGGCGATCGGCGGCAGGTCGACGGTGCCCAGGAAGGCCACCGAGCTCGACGTGCGCGGCGGGATGGTCCGGACGACCTCGAAGTCGTCGGTGCAGCGTCCGCCGCTGTCACGGCAGACCTTCTCGACGGACGCGTTGAGCGCCGTCGCGAACGCCTGGATGTCCGGGCCCGAGGCTCCGGTGCGCTCGTGGACCAGCGTGCTGGTGACGCGGCCGGAGTGCGCGAGGCCGACGGTGAAGACCTTCTGCGGCGACCGGTGGGACCGCAGGCGCAGGATCTGGAAGTCGCCGAACGGGCGCTTAACCACGTAGGAGCCGACCAGCTGGACGCGTGGGTGGCTGCAGTCGGCGTACCAGCCCAGCGTGGTGTCGTAGGCCTTCTCCGCGGCGGCGGTGTCGCGCGAGACCTCGATCGACTCGGCGACCCGGTCATCGGCGTCGCCGCTGCCGGCGAACGTGCGCACGAAGACCCGCAGGGGATCGGAGTCGGCGAAGCGCTGCGGCGGGCACGTGGCGTACGGGGTCTCGTTCTTCGGGTCCTCGTCGGTTCCCGACGACGACCACCGCTGGTCGGGGTCGAGCCGGGCCACCTGGGCCGGGGACAGCAGGTTCTCGGCGGTGATCTTGCGTGCCTCGAGCACCAGGTCGGGGCGCTCCGCGCCGAGCTTCTCGCGGTACGGCAGGTCGCTCTGCGTGGCCAGGGCGTCGCCGTCGGTGGCCACCAGCCCGCCGGCGAGCACGGCGACGACGCTCGCCGCGACGAGCGCGACGGTGTTGCGGCGTCGACCTCGACGCGCTGCCGTCCGCACCTCGTCGGCTCCGGGCATGCTGAGCTGCCCGGTGACGGCGCCGAGGCCCTTGAGCCGGTCCTCGAGGTCGGCGAGCGAGAGGTCGAGGCGCTTCTCGAGGCCGTCGAGCGCCGTGGTGACCGCCTCGATGCCCTCCTCGGCGCTCACCCCGACCTCGCGCGAGGCCTGGTCGAGGTCCGTGTCGCCCAGGGTCAGCAGGACGATGAGACGGCGGTCGTCGGCCGACAGGTCGTGCAGCGCCTCGAGGAGCGCGGTGTCGGCGTCCTCCTCGTGGCGGCGTCGCAGGGGATGGGTGCCACGGCTGAGCGCGGTGAGCTTCCACGCCTCGGTGCGGACGTAGGCGAGCGGGTCGCGCTGGCGGATCTTCGACCAGTCGCGCCAGGCCCGACGGTAGGCGTCGACGGTGGCCTCCTGGGCCACCTGGCGGTCGCCGCACATGGCGTACACCGCACGCAGACAGGTCGCCGAGGTCGCCTCGTAGAAGCTGGTGAACTCGTCGACGCGGGTCATCGAGCTCGCCTCCTCGGGGGTGTCGGCGTGGCTTGTCGGAACGCCACGACCTTACCGGGAGGATGGTGGGGTGAACCCGACCGTCGCGACCGCACCGCTGCGTCCGGGCTTCCTCACCGCGATCCTGACCGTGATCACGGCCTTGGTGCTGGGCTCGGGGGTGGCGCTGCTGAGCGGGGCCGACCTCGTCCCGGCGCTGCGCACGGGCGCCCGCGCCTGGCTCGTCCTCCAAGGCTCCGGCCTCGAGCTCCAGGGCGCCACGCTCGGTCTCGTGCCGCTCGGCGGGGTGCTGCTGTGCGTGGCGCTGACCGCTCGGGTGGCGCACGCCATGACGCCGGACCCGGTGGACTCGCCGGGCGCGTTCGCCGCCACCGTCGCGGGGACCTGTGGCGTGCTCGCCGCCGTCCTGGCCAGCGTGGCCAGCACTCCCTCGATCGTCGTGCACCCCGTGCGCGCGGCAGCGGCGGCCTTCGTGGTCTCCGGTGTCGGCGCCGCGCTCGGGGCCACGCTCCCGCACGGACGCGGCCGTGACCTCTGGCCCGACGCGTGGCGTCGGGCCGACGTCCGCCAGGCCGTGCGCGCCGGCGCCCTGGGCGCGCTCGTCCTGCTCGCCGCGGCCGCGGTCGTGGTGCTCGCGCTGCTGGTGCTGCACGTCGACCGGGCGTCGCAGCTGTGGGCCCTCCTCGATCCGGGTCTCGCGGGTGCTCCGGCCCTCGCGCTGCTCTGCCTGCTCGCCGTGCCGACCATGGTCGCCTGGGCGACGTCGGTCCTGCTCGGCCCCGGCTTCGTCCTCGGGTCCCAGACGTCGGTCGACCTCACGGGGTCCCAGCTCGGTGCCGTCCCGGGGCTGCCGGTGCTGGCGGCCCTGCCCGCGCCCGGCGCCTTCGGCGACGTCGTGGTCGCGCTCGGTCTGCTGCCCGTGCTCGCCGGGTTCGTGGCCGGGTGGCGGCTGCCGCGCTCGTCCGGTCCGCTGCTGGGCATCCACGACCGGCCCGTGCTCGCCCGGTGCGCCCAGGGCGCGGTGGCCGGCGGCGTCGCGGGCCTGCTCGTGGGGGTCGTGGTGGGCATCTCCGGGGGCGCCGTGGGTCCCGGACGCCTCGCGGAGGCGGGCCCGCCCGCACTCACGCCCCTGCTCGTCGCGGTGCCCGTCATGGCCCTGGGCGGTGCGCTCGGTGCGTTGGCGTCGCACTATCGTGGCGCCCGTGCCCCAGAGTCCGCGACGTCAGAGCGCTCGCCTCGTCGTCCTCGTCTCCGGCTCCGGCACCAACCTCCAGGCCCTGATCGACGCGACGACTGACCCGACCTACGGCGCCACGATCGTCGCGGTCGGCGCCGACCGCGACGGCATCGAGGGACTCGCCCGCGCGGAGCGTGCAGGCGTCCCCACGTTCGTCGAGCGGCTCGGCGACCACCCCGACCGCGACTCCTGGGACGCTGCCCTGACCGAGCAGGTCGCCGCCCACGAACCCGACCTCGTCGTCCTCGCCGGCTTCATGAAGCTCGCCGGACCCCACTTCCTGGCCCGCTTCGGCGGTCGCACGCTCAACACGCACCCGGCGCTCTCGCCGTCGTTCCCCGGCATGCACGGCCCCCGTGACGCGCTCGCGTACGGCGTCAAGATCACCGGGGCCACGCTGTTCGTCGTCGACGCCGGGGTCGACACCGGGCCGATCGTGGCCCAGGTGGCCGTGCCGGTGCTCCCCGAGGACGACGAGACCACGCTGCACGAACGCATCAAGACCAGCGAGCGTCGCATGCTCGTCGACTCCGTCGGCGAGCTGGCGCGCCGCGGCTTCACCCTCAACGACCGCACCATCGAGCTCGGAGACCCTGCATGAGCACACGACAGATCAAGCGCGCCCTCGTCTCGGTGTACGACAAGACCGGGCTCGAGCAGCTGGCCCAGGCGCTGCACGCCGCCGACGTCGCCATCGTCTCGACCGGGTCGACGGCCCGCACCATCGAGGCCGCGGGCGTCCCCGTGACACCGGTCGAGGAGCTGACCGGCTTCCCCGAGTGCCTCGACGGCCGGGTCAAGACCCTGCACCCGCGCGTGCACGCCGGCATCCTGGCCGACACCCGGCTGGAGTCCCACACGGCCCAGCTGGCCGAGCTGGGCGTGGAGCCGTTCGACCTCGTCGTCGTCAACCTCTATCCCTTCCGCGAGACGGTGGCCTCGGGCGCCACGCCGGACGAGTGCGTCGAGCAGATCGACATCGGCGGTCCCTCGATGGTGCGCGCGGCCGCCAAGAACCACCCGAGCGTCGCGATCGTGACCTCGCCCGACGCCTACGCCGACGTCTCGCAGGCGCTGGCCGGCGGCGGCTTCACGCTCGAGCAGCGCAAGCGGCTCGCGGCCCAGGCCTTCGCCCACACCGCCGCGTACGACGTGGCCGTCGCCGAGTGGTTCGCCGGCGAGTACACGCGTGACGAGTCGGTCGACGGGGGCTGGCCGGCCTTCGCAGGGTCCGCCGGCACGCTGACGTCGGTGCTGCGGTACGGCGAGAACCCGCACCAGCAGGCCGCTCTCTACGCCGACGGCACCGGTGGTCTCGCCTCCGCCGAGCAGCTGCACGGCAAGGAGATGAGCTACAACAACTACGTCGACACCGACGCGGCGCGACGCGCGGCGTTCGACCACGACGAGCCCGCCGTGGCGATCATCAAGCACGCCAACCCGTGCGGGATCGCCGTCGGCGCCGACGTGGCGCAGGCGCACGCCCGCGCCCACGCGTGCGACCCGGTGTCCGCCTTCGGTGGCGTCATCGCCGCCAACCGGCCGGTGAGCGTGGCGATGGCCGAGCAGGTGGCCGAGGTCTTCACCGAGGTGATCGTGGCCCCCGACTACGAGCCGGGCGCCGTGGAGGTGCTGCAGGGCAAGAAGAACATCAGGATCCTGCGGTCACCCGCGCCGGCGCAGACCGACGGCGCCGCGACCGACACGGAGGTGCGCCCGATCTCGGGTGGGCGACTGGTCCAGCAGGTCGACCACGTCGACGCCGCAGGTGACGACCCCGCCTCCTGGACGCTGGTGTCCGGCGATCCGGCCGACGACGCGCTCCTCGCCGACCTGGCCTTCGCCTGGACGGCGGTCCGAGCGGTCAAGTCGAACGCCATCCTCCTGGCCAAGGACGGCGGGTCGGTGGGCATCGGCATGGGACAGGTCAACCGGGTCGACTCGTGCCGTCTGGCCGTCGAGCGAGCGGGCGAGGACCGGGCCCGGGGTGCCGTGGCCGCGTCGGACGCGTTCTTCCCGTTCGCCGACGGTCCGCAGATCCTCATCGACGCGGGCGTGCGCGCCATCGTCCAGCCGGGCGGGTCGGTGCGTGACGACGAGACGATCGCCGCAGCGCAGGCTGCGGGCGTGACGATGTACGTGACCGGGACGCGTCACTTCTTCCACTGACGCGCGGTCGGCGCGGCGTCAGGAGCTCGTGCGCAGACCGTCCTCGAGGACGCGCACGACCTGGCGGCGCAGCAGCGCGGCCACGGAGGCGATGTCGTCCGACGGGTCGGTGATCGACACGAGGGCTCCGGTGTAGAGCACCGACAGCGCCCGGACGCACTCGACGCTGTCCTCCACGCCGGCGGCCTGGACGAGCGAGATCATCGACGCACCCACGTTGGCCCGCATGGCGTGCAGGTCGTCCATGAGGTGGGGCCTGGAGAACGTCGCCAGGTAGACCTGCATCTGCTGCGCAGCCGACGTCGAGGTGTGGTCGGAGAGCAGCCGCTCGAAGATGGCCCCGACCTCGTCGGGGGTGAGGACGGTGCCGGGCTCTGGCTGCAGCGCGTTCCAGGTCTCGTTCCAGGACGCGAGGGTCTGGCTGAACACCACGTCGACGAGCTGCTCGATCGAGGCGAAGTAGTAGGACACCGTGGCGAGCGGCACGTCGGCGGCCTCGCTCACGGACCGGTGGGTCACGGCCTTGGTGCCACCCTCGGCGAAGAGGGTGGCCGCGGCGGTGATGAGCTGGTCACGGCGGACCCGGCTGCGTTCCTGGCTGAGCCGGGCACGTCCCCCAGGAGGGGTGCTGTCGGTCATGAACGGCCGCGTCCGGGGCTGGGGACGTCCAAGGCACCAACGAGCATGATCGCGTCGTCCTTCGCTTCGTGTACCCCGAGACTGTTGATCGTCAGTCTAATGACGCACCGGTCGCTTTGGCGAGAGCCCCGTCGATCACGTCTCGTCCCAGGAGGTGGGCGCCGACCAGGTCGCGCAAGGTCTCGCTCATGCGCTCGGCCTCCTCGGTCTCGGAGTAGAGGCCCGACTGGCGGCGCAGAGCGGTGCCGGCCACCGCGGTCAGGAGGGCGCCGGCGAGTCGCTCGGGGGCGGGGACGCCGAGAGCCGTGAGCCAGCCGATGGTGAGCTGCTCGAAGCTGCGAAGCGCGCTGGCGGCCTCGTCGCGCAGGGCCTCGTCGCGGGTCGCGGCGAGGTAGATCGAGAGCTCGAGGGCGGCGACCTCGGGACCACGGGCCGAGAACACGCCCACGATGGTGGGGGTCACGTCGCAGACCCGCAGCGTCCGGGGCCCGGAGTCGAAGCCGGCCAGCGTGTCGAGCGAGGCCCGCCACCGTCCGATGTGGTCGCGCAGGGCCTCGCGGAGCAGCTCCTCGATCGAGGCGAAGTAGTAGGTGGTGGTGGCCGGGGGGAGCCCGGCTCGTCGTGCGACCGCGCGGTGCGTGACGGCGCGTGCGCCGCCTTCGGCGAACAGCTCGATGGCGGCGGCGACGAGCTCGTCGCGTCGCTGCCGACTGCGCTCCTGGGACAGCTGTGCCCGCGTCGTCATCCGTCACCCTCTCCCGTGCGGTGCCGTGCGGCACCGGGACCGTCCTGCCGGTCTGCAGCGTGACCACCGAGGCGGGTCACTCTCCCGGACCTGAGTGTAGGGGGAGTGTCCATCGGGTCATGTTCCTCGCGGGCGCCGAGCCGTGACAGACTCGTGCGCGTGACGGCGCAGATCCTCGACGGCAAGGCGGTGGCCGCGGCCATCAAGACGGAGCTCACCGGCAGGGTGGCAGCCCTGCGGGAGCGTGGGCTGGTGCCGGGTCTGGGCACCATCCTGGTCGGCGACGACCCGGGTAGCCGCTGGTACGTGGACGCCAAGCACCGCGACTGCGCCCAGATCGGGATCGAGTCGATCCGCGTCGACCTCCCGGCGTCGGCGACGCAGGCCGAGATCGAGGCGGCGGTCGACGGCCTGAACGCCGACCCCGACTGCACCCTCTACATCGTGCAGCTGCCGCTGCCGCGCGGGATCGACGAGAACGCCGTGATCGGCCGGATCGACCCGGCGAAGGACGCCGACGGGCTGCACCCCACCAACCTGGGCTGGCTGGTGCTCGGTGAGCCCGCCCCGCTGCCGTGCACGCCCCGCGGGATCGTGGAGCTGCTGCGCCGCCACGACGTGCCGATCGCGGGGGCGAACGTCGTGGTCGTCGGTCGCGGCATCACCGTCGGCCGTCCCATGGGACTGCTGCTCACGCGACGCTCGGAGAACGCCACCGTCACGCTGTGCCACACGGGCACGCGCGACCTCGCCGCCGAGGTGCGGCGCGCCGACATCGTCGTCGCCGCGGCCGGCGTGCCGGGCATCATCACGGCCGACATGGTCAAGCCCGGTGCCGCCCTGCTCGACGTCGGGGTCAGCCGCGACGAGGCCGGCAAGATCGTCGGCGACCTGCACCCCGGCGTGATGGACGTGGCCGGCTGGGTGGCCCCCAATCCCGGCGGCGTGGGTCCGATGACGCGGGCGATGCTGCTGAGCAACGTGGTCGACGAGGCCGAGAAGATCGTCGCGAGCCGGGGATGACGGCGCGGTGAAGGTGCCTCTGCCGCGCAGCCGCGGATCGCAGATCTACCTGCTCCTGCTCGTGGGGGTGGCGGTCGGGCTCGTCCTCGTGGCGTTCGGCGCCTGGCGGGCCGGCCTGATGGTGGTGGGCGTGACGTTCGTGCTGGGCGCGATCGCCCGTGTGGTGGTGCCACCGGACCACGTGGGGATGCTCCGGGTGCGCGGCCGGACGTTCGACATCGTCTGGATGACGGTGCTGGGCGCGAGCCTGAGCCTGCTGGCCCTGATCGTGCCGCCCGGCCCGCCGGCCTGAGGCAGGGAACAGCCCGCCGGCCTGAGGCAGGGAACAGCCCGCCGGCCTGAGGCAGGGAACAGCCCGCCGGCCTGAGGCAGGGCACGAACGACGCACGGTCCCCGTCCGGGTGGGAGGGGACCGTGCGTCGTGCTGAGGGTGGAGCTCAGATCAGGCCGAGCTCCTTGACCGCGTCGCGCTCCTCGACCAGCTCGGCCGCGGTGGCGTCCATGCGCGCCCGGCTGAAGTCGTCGATCTCCAGGCCCTGGACGATCTCCCAGTCACCGTTGCTCGTGGTGACGGGGTAGGAGTAGATCAGGCCCTCGGGGACGCCGTAGGAGCCGTCGGAGACGACGGCCATGGAGGCCCAGTCGCCCTTGGGCGTGCCGTGCAGCCAGTCGCGGGCGGCGTCGATGGTGGCCGACGCGGCGGAGGCGGCCGACGAGGCGCCGCGCGCCTCGATGATGGCCGCGCCGCGCTTGGCGACGGTCGGGATGAAGGTGTCCTCGATCCAGGCCTGGTCGTCGACGACCTCGGCGGCGGGACGGCCACCGATCTCGGCGTGGAAGACGTCCGGGTACTGCGTGGCGGAGTGGTTGCCCCAGATGGTCAGCTTCGTGATGTCGCCGATCTTCGAGCCGGTCTTGGCGGCCAGCTGGCTGAGTGCGCGGTTGTGGTCGAGCCGCGTCAGGGCGCTGAAGCGCTCGCGCGGGATGTCGGGCGCGTTGCTCATGGCGATGAGCGCGTTGGTGTTCGCCGGGTTGCCGGTGACGCCGATGCGCACGTCGTCGGCCGCGACCGCGTTGAGGGCCTTGCCCTGGGCGGTGAAGATCGCGCCGTTGGCCTCGAGCAGGTCGCCGCGCTCCATGCCCTTGGTGCGGGGGCGGGCGCCCACGAGCAGGGCCAGGTTGACGCCGTCGAAGATGTGCTCGGCGTCGTCACCGATCTCGACGGAGTCGAGCGTGGTGAAGGCGCAGTCGTCGAGCTCCATCACGACGCCCTCGAGCGCCTTGAGGGCCGGGGTGATCTCGAGCAGCCGCAGCTGGACCGGGGTGTCGGGTCCGAGCAGGGCGCCGGAGGCGATCCGGAAGAGGAGGCTGTAGCCGATCTGGCCGGCGGCGCCGGTGACGGCGACCTTGACGGGAGTGGTCACTCGATGCTCCTTGAGGTGGTGGGGCGACGGAGGTCTGTACGGATGAGCTGAGGTGCGGATGAGCCGAGGGGCGCCCGGACCAGGGCACTGTGACGAACGTAACGCAGGCCCCCCTGCGCGTGCAGGGGGGCCGTCACGTCACGGAGGGTCAGCCGGCGTGGGTGCGGGTCTCGACGAGGGCGTTGGCGGTCAGGTCCTTGGCCTGGTCGTCCTCACCGCCGGGGTTGTCGCCCCCGAGGCCGGCCCGCGTGAGCTCCTCGATCTGCTTGCCGGTGTCGGCATCGACGTTCTTCCAGTAGTCGAAGGCCCGCTCCAGGACGTCGCCCTTCACCCCGCCGAGCAGGTGGCCGGCCACGGTCTCGACGAACCGCTCGCGCTGGGCGTCGTCCCAGACGTCGCGCACGAGGGCGCCGGCCTGGCTGAAGTCGTCGTCGTCCGGGCGGAGGGTGTAGGCCTGGCGCACCATCGCTCCGTCGGCCTCCCAGCCGTCGTCGACGGGTCCGGTCTCGTCGCTGTAGCCGCGCCCCTCGCTGTTGGGCGCGTACTTCGCCTCGTCGCCGCTGTGGTCGTAGGCCATGGGACCGTCGAACGTGTAGGTGTTGTGGTGCGCCACGTTCTTCGGCCGGTTCACCGGCAGCTGGTGGTAGTTCGGCCCGATGCGGTAGCGCTGGGTGTCGGAGTAGGAGAACACTCGGCCCAGCAGCATCTTGTCGGGGCTGAATCCGATGCCCGGCACGATCGCCGACGGCTCGAAGGCCGCCTGCTCGATCTCGGCGAAGAAGTTCTCCGGGTTCCGGTTCAGGGTCATGGTCCCGACCTCGACCAGCGGGTAGTCCTCGTGCGGCCACACCTTGGTGAGGTCGAACGGGTTGAGCCGGTAGGTCTTCGCGTCCTCGTACGGCATGAGCTGCACCGACAGGCGCCACGACGGGAACTCTCCGGCGTCGATGGACTCGAACAGGTCGCGACGGTGGAAGTCGGCGTCGTGGCCGGCGATCGTGTCGGCGTCCTCGCCGGTGAGTCCCTGCACGCCCTGCTGGCTGTGGAAGTGGTACTTGACCCAGTGCTTGTCACCGGCCTCGTTGATCCACAGGAAGGTGTGCGAGCCGTAGCCGTTCATGTGCCGCCAGGAGCGCGGGATGCCGCGATCACCCATCAGGTAGGTCACCTGGTGCGCGGACTCGGGGTTGAGCGACCAGAAGTCCCACTGCATGTGGTTGTCGCGCAGCCCGCTGGCGCCGCGTCGCTTCTGGCTGCGGATGAAGTGCTGGAACTTCATCGTGTCGCGGACGAAGAAGACCGGGGTGTTGTTGCCGACGAGGTTGTAGTTGCCCTCGGTCGTGTAGAACTTCAGCGCGAAGCCGCGCGGGTCGCGCCAGGTGTCGGGGGAGCCCTGCTCGCCCGCGACGGTGGAGAACCGCGCCAGCATCTCGGTCTCGACGCCGGGCTGGAAGAGCGCGGCCTTGGTGTACGCGCTCACGTCCTCGGTCGTCGTGAAGGTGCCGAAGGCGCCGGAGCCCTTGGCGTGCACGTTGCGCTCGGGCACGCGCTCACGGTTGAAGTGGGCCATCTGCTCCAGCAGGTGCCGGTCGTGGAGCAGGATCGGGCCGTCGGCGCCGAGGGTCAGGCTGTTGCGGTCCGAGCCGGCGGGTGCGCCGGTCTCGGTGGTCGAGCCCTTCTGGGCCTCGGGGGTGGGTGCGGTCGCGACGGCCGTGCCGTCGTCGGGCTGGGGGACGTGGTGCGTCATGGTCCGCTCCTTCGAAGTCTGTGTCCCTCCACCGTCACCCGGGAACCCGGAAGTCGCGAGTCGAGGTCACGCGCCGGCGGGCGAGGGCTCCGTCGCCGCGGGCGGGGCCGGTACTGCCGCCTCGGCCCTCAACCACTGCCGGGCAAGCTCGAATCGGCTGGCGGCGTCCCACCGGACCAGGGCGTCGCTGACGTGCTTCTCGACCGCCTTGACGCTGATCTCCAGCGCGGCGGCGACCTCGACGTTGCTGCGCCCCTGCGCGAGCAGCCCGACCACGTCGCGCTGACGGGGCGTGAGGTCGTCGGGGTCGCGACCGGGGTCGTCACCGCGTGGGCCGACCGCGGACAACAGACCGACGCGGGTGCCGACGCCGAAGGCGCAGAGGATGCGGGAGACGTGGGAACGCACGGTGCCGGGGGAGAGGAACAGCGACTGCGCGATGGCGTGCTGGTCCAGGCCACGCAGCACGAGGTCGGCCACGTCGCGCTCACGGGGCGAGAGCACGGACCAGCCGCCGGCGCTGACCGGGGGCAGGCGCCGACCTGCCGTGCTCAGGACCTGGGACGCCGAGCGACGCACCGCGGCGTGGCCGCCGGGGTCGGCGACGGAGACGGCCTCACGCAGCGTGCGGGTGGCCTCCTTGACCTGCCGGGCGAGCAGGTGGGACCGGGCCAGCACCACGCGACCCTCGGCTGCCTCGACGGCCCGACCTGCTGCCTCGGCTGACTCGACGGCCTGCTCGGCGAGCAGGACCGCCGCACCGGCGTCTCCGAGCAGCGCAGCCTCGCGAGCGCGGATCCTGAGCACCGTGGACGCCGCCGCCGGATGTGCTGCGAGCGGGGCGGCGAGGCTGGCCCAGGCGCGGACGGCCTCCTGGTCGCCGTCGAGCTCGCCGACGGCCACGAGCAGCTCGAGCCCGAGGGCCTGGTCCACCACGGTGAGCGCCGAGAGGCTGGCGTCGCCGCCTGCACGGAGCACCAGGGTGGCTGCGCTGCGCACGTCGCCGGTGGCGACCGCCCCGAACGCGGCCAGCAGGAGCGACCCCCGACCGACGTGGTCGTCGCGGACCGGGCTGGCGGCGACGTCGGCCACGAGGGCGTGGGTGGCGTCGGCGCCGGCGGGCTCGGCGTTCCCCAGCACGAGCGCGCGCAGTCCGGCTGCGAGACGTGCGAGGTCGTGGGTCGTGGCGACGGACGCGAGCGCATCGACCTCGTGCCGCGCGTGGTCGATCCTGCCGCCGAAGGCGAGCGCACGGACCCGCAGCTGACGCTGGAGGACCTCGACCGCCGTGCCCTCCCACGGTGACGGGACCTGTGAGTCGGGGAGCAGGGCGAGGGCGCGGTCGACCTGCGCGCAGGTGAGGGCGGCCTCCGCGGCGAGGGTCCGGGCGAACCACCAGGCGGGATCGCGCTGGTCGCGACCGCGCAGCACCTGCTCGAGCTCGTCGAACGGGTCGGTCAGCACCGGGTCGCGATTCCGCGCCCGAGCCAGCCCGACGGTCGCGAGGGCGAGGGCCCGACCGAGCGGGTCCTCGGCCGCCGCGAGGGCACGGCCGGCGTGCTGGAGCGTCTCGTCGGTGCCACCGAACCAGAATGCGACGAGCGCGCGCCAGGCGTCGCGGTCCTGGGCCTCGTCCGCCTCGCTGCCGGCCTCGGCCTGGCCGCCGCACAGGAGGGCTGCCACCACTTGGGAGACGTCGTCGACTCGACCCACCGTCAGACGGTACCGCCGTCGGGCCGGTGGATGAGGCCGTTTCCCCATCGCCGTCGACAGCCCGGGGGGCCGAGCCTGGGGCCACGGCTCCCGGCCGCCGCCCACGACCCTGGAGGAACCCCCATGCGCACGTGCCTCGTCGGCCTCGCCACGCTCGCCCTGCTCGGCCTCGCAGTCTGCGGAGGAGGCGAGGCTCCTGCCGGCGACGACCCCGCGGCCGGCACCTCGTCCGGGGCCACCGCCGGGGCGGCGCCCGAGAAAGGCGCCGACGTGCCGGACGACCTGTGCTCGCTCGTCTCGGCCGAGGAGCTCGGCGACGCGCTCGGCGTCACCGTGACGACGGAACCGGGCCCGGTCGACACCTGCGACTTCGGCGAGGAGGACCCGCGCGGTGTCAGCGGCTCCTACGGGGTCGTCCCCGCCGAGGACAACGGCGGGTACGCGGCCTACCGCTCGGGCATGACGTCGGTGATGGAGGATCCCGAGGTCACCGCTGTCGACGGACTCGGGGCGGCGGAGATCGCGTTCGGCAGCCTCGCCGGTGGGTACGGCACGCAGGCGGCCGGTGCCGCCGACCTCGGCAGCGTGGTCGTCACGACGAACGTGCTCGGCGGCGACCAGGACCGGCTCACCGAGCGGGCCGAGGCCGTGCTGCGCCTGGCGGTGGCCGCCGTCGAGTGAGGGACCGGACGGAGCGGTCCTGGGGCCGGGCGGGGGACGGGGCGGCGCGCGCCGACGCCGAAGGGATATCTTGAGGTCGAGAGACTTTCGGCCGACCCCGAGGAGTGGCCCGCGATGGCCAAGATCATCTACACGCACACCGACGAGGCCCCGCTGCTGGCGACCTACTCGTTCCTGCCCGTCATCGAGGCCTACGCCTCGACGGCCGGCGTCGACGTGGAGACGCGCGACATCTCCCTGTCCGGGCGCATCCTGGCGGTCTTCGCGGACCTGCTGCCCGCCGACCAGCAGGTCGACGACGCGCTCGCCGAGCTCGGAGCACTTGCCAAGACGCCCGAGGCGAACATCATCAAGCTGCCCAACATCAGCGCCTCGATCCCGCAGCTCAAGGCCGCGATCAAGGAGCTGCAGGAGCAGGGCTTCGACCTGCCGGCCTACCCCGACAACCCGTCGAGCGACGCCGAGAAGGACGCCAAGGCCCGCTACGACAAGGTCAAGGGCAGTGCGGTCAACCCGGTCCTGCGTGAGGGCAACTCCGACCGCCGCGCCCCCGCGTCGGTCAAGGCCTACGCCCGCAAGAACCCGCACTCGATGGGCGCCTGGAGCAGCGACTCCAAGACCGAGGTGGCCACGATGGGCGCCGACGACTTCCGCTCGAACGAGAAGTCCGTGGTCCTCGGGTCCGACGACACCCTGACGATCCAGCACGTCGCCACCGACGGCACCGTGACCGTGCTCAAGGACTCCCTGCCCGTGCTGGCCGGTGAGGTCGTCGACGCCACCGTCATGCGGGCCGCGGCGCTCGACGCGTTCCTGGCCGAGCAGGTCCAGCGCGCCCAGGACCTCGACGTGCTGTTCTCGGTGCACCTGAAGGCCACGATGATGAAGGTCTCCGACCCGATCATCTTCGGCCACGTGGTGCGGGCCTACTTCGCCGACGTGTTCGCGCGCTACGGCGACGACCTCGCCGCGGCGGGACTCAGTGCCAACGACGGCCTCGGCGGCATCCTCTCCGGGCTGGACGCCGTGTCGAACGGCGCCGAGATCAAGGCGGCCTTCGAGCAGCGCCTGGCCGAGGGGCCGCGCCTGGCCTACGTCGACTCCGACAAGGGCATCACCAACCTGCACGTGCCGAGCGACGTCATCGTCGATGCGTCGATGCCGGCCATGATCCGGACGTCGGGCCACATGTGGGGCGCCGACGGCCAGGAGCACGACACCCTCGCGGTCATCCCCGACTCCAGCTACGCCGGCATCTACCAGGCCGTCGTCGAGGACTGCAAGGCCAACGGCGCGTACGACCCGACCACGATGGGCTCGGTGCCGAACGTCGGCCTCATGGCCCAGGCGGCCGAGGAGTACGGCAGCCACGACAAGACGTTCGAGATCGAGACCGCGGGCACCGTCCAGGTCGTCGACGCCGCGGGCACCGTGCTCATCGAGCACGACGTGGAGCCGCACGACATCTGGCGCGCCTGCCAGACGAAGGACGTGCCGATCCGCAACTGGATCGAGCTCGCCGTCACCCGCGCCCGCGCCACGGGCGCCCCGGCGGTGTTCTGGCTCGACGAGACCCGCGCCCACGACGCCAACCTCATCGCCAAGGTCAACGACTACCTGCCGTCGCTCGACACCGACGGCCTGACGATCGAGATCATGGCGCCGACGGAGGCGACCACCTACTCGGTGGAGCGCATCCGTCGCGGCGAGGACACGATCAGCGTCACCGGCAACGTGCTGCGCGACTACAACACCGACCTGTTCCCGATCCTGGAGCTCGGCACGAGCGCCAAGATGCTGTCGGTCGTGCCGCTCATCAATGGCGGCGGACTGTTCGAGACCGGCGCGGGCGGCTCGGCACCCAAGCACGTGCAGCAGCTCGTCAAGGAGAACTACCTGCGCTGGGACAGCCTCGGTGAGTTCTTCGCGCTGGCGGCCAGCTTCGAGCACCTGGCCACCACGGCCGGCAACGCCCGCGCCCAGATCCTGGCCGACACGCTCGACCGCGCCACGGGGACGTTCCTCGACGAGAACCGCTCGCCCGGCCGCAAGCTCGGCACGATCGACAACCGCGGCAGCCACTTCTACCTCGCGCTCTACTGGGCCGAGGAGCTGGCGAAGCAGACCGAGGACGCCGAGCTGGCGTCCGCCTTCGCCGACGTCGCCGGTGCGCTGCGCAGCAACGAGCAGACGATCGTCGACGAGCTGCTCGCGGTGCAGGGCTCCCCGGCCGACATCGGTGGCTACTTCCGGCCGTCCGACGAGAAGGCCACGGCCGTGATGCGTCCGTCCACCACCTTCACCGAGGTGCTGGGCTCGCTGTCGCTCTGACCGCAGACGCTCCTCGACGCCCCACGGCCACCGGTCGTGGGGCGTCGTGCGTTCGCGCGGTGCAGCCCTCCGCCCTCGCCCCCATCGGTGGATCCGCAACGTCAGAACCGCTCCTGCGGTTGCTGAAGCACCGATCGTGGTCGAGTGAGCGGTTCATCGGTGGATCTGCAACGTCAGGAGGGCCTCTGCGGTTGCTGAGGCACCGATGGGTGGGACGCTCGCCCCTGGCCTCGGCCCGCCGGCGGGCATGATGTCGCGCACACCGGGAACAACACGCCGACGGCAGGTGCTTGGCTCTTCACGTGACCTCCTCCGTCGACCTCGCAGCCGAGACCGCCACCCCGTCGCCCCGTGCCACGCACGTCGGGGCGGCGATCGTCGCGCTCGCGCTCGGCGGGTTCGCGATCGGCACGACGGAGTTCGTGACGATGGGCCTGCTCAAGGAGATCGCCGTCGGCATCGACGAGTCGATCCCGACCACGGGGCACGTGATCACGGCCTACGCCTTCGGCGTGGTCGTCGGGGCTCCGATCATCGTGGCGCTCGGTGCGCGGCTCCCGCGCCGCGAGCTCGCCGTGGGGCTCATCCTGGCGCTCGGCGTGGGCAACGCCGTCACGGCGCTCGCGAGCGGCTACGTGCCCGTGCTCGCGGCCCGGTTCCTCGCGGGGCTCCCGCACGGTGCCTACTTCGGCGTGGCCTCGCTGCTCGCCGCCTCGCTCGTGCCGGCGCACCGACGCGGTCGTGCGGTCAGCCGGGTCATGCTCGGCCTCTCCGTCGCGACGGTCGCGGGCGTCCCCGCGGCCACCTGGCTCGGGCAGGCGTTCGGGTGGCGGGCCGCCTACTGGGCGGTCGTCGTCCTCGCCGTCCTCGCGGCCGCGATGATGCTGCTGTTCGTGCCGCACCAGCCGGGTGACCGCACGGCCAGCATGAGGGGCGAGCTGTCGGCCCTCAAGCGGCCCCAGGTGCTGTTCGCCGTCACGGCCGGCATGGTCGGCTTCGGCGGCCTGTTCGCCATGTACAGCTACGTCGCCCCGATCGTCACCGACGTCACGGGGCTCGCCGACGCGACGATCCCGTGGTTCCTGCTGGCGTTCGGCGTCGGCTCGGTGCTCGGCTCCTGGCTCGCCGGGCCGCTCGCCGACTGGGACGTGCCCCGGCTCGTGATCGGCGGCTTCATCGCGACGGTCGTCGTGCTCGTGCTCTTCCACCAGACCGCCGGCATGGCCGTCTGGGCGGCGCTCGGTGTCTTCGCGATCGGTGCCCTCGGCAGCCTCGTGGCGATCGGTCTGCAGATCCGGCTCATGGACGCCGCGGGCGACGCGCAGATGCTGGGTGCCGCCCTGAACCACTCGGCCCTGAACATCGCCAACGGCCTGGGTGCGTGGCTCGGTGGCGTCGTGATCGCCGCCGGGTACGGCTACCGGGCCCCGAGCCTGGTCGGGGCCGGCCTGGCGATCGCCGGGCTCGTGATCTTCGTGGTGGGTCTGGGCGCCCAGCGCCGCAGCCGTGGTGCAGCGTCCGAGGCGTCGCCCGCCGCGGGCTAGCTCCGGACCAGCGTCGTGGCGGTGGTGCGAGCCACGTCCGTGGTCCACCCGGGTGACCGGAGCCGCATCGCGAGGTCTCCGGTCACGACCAGCAGCAGCTGCTCGCCCAGCTGGTCGCCGCGCCGGGGATCGACGTCGCGCGCCAGCTCGACGAGGCGGCCGCGCAGGTCGTCGGACTCGCGGCGCAGTGCCTCCGCGAGCTCCGGGGGCGGGTCGGCGTGCTCGGCGGCCGAGCCGAGGAAGGCGCACCAGCGCGAGCCGAGGGAGCCGGCCCGGAAGGCGTCGAGCGCGTCGAACACGGCCAGGAGCCTGCCCTCGGGTGTCTCCTGCGCCGCGATCGCGTCGTCCCACGTCTCCAGCCAGGCGCGGTGCCGACGCTCGAGCGCCGCGGCGAGCAGCGCCTCCTTGCTGGCGAAGCCCCGGTAGAGGGTGGCGGCCGAGACGCCGGCGCGCTCGATGACGGCATCGATCGGGGTGGCTGCGACGCCGTGCCGGAAGAACAGCTCGTCGGCGGCGTCGAGCAGCCGGGTCTCCGTGGAGGTGCGCAGGGGCATGGGGTCAGCCTAGACTCGGCGAAGTGAAACGTACGTTTTCGCTATCCCTCCTCCTCGTCCCCTCCGGTCTCGGCCTCGTGGCGGCCACCTACGGTCTGGTCCGCCTGGCGTCGGGGCTGTACCTGCCCGACGTGCAGGCCGACCTCGGCCTCGGGGTCGCCACCGCCGGTCTCGTCTCCAGCGGGGCCTCGGTCGTCTACTGCCTCGGGGCGCTCGCCGGGCTGCTCCTCGCCGCGAGGCACGCTCGAGCGCTCGTCGTCGGGGCTGCGGCCACGGCCGGCGGCGGCGCGTTCGGCATGGCACTGGCGCCCGACGTGCCGACGTTCGCGCTCCTCGCCGTCGTGGCGTCGGCGGGTGCGGGGCTCACCTCGCCGGCCATGGTCGCCCTCCTCCAGCAGGACCCGTCCACGCGCGAGCGTCCTGCCGCCCAGGCCGCGGTGAACTCCGGCACGGGCCCCGGACTCGTCGCGGCCGGGGCGCTGGCCCTGCTGCTCCTGCCGGACTGGCGTGCCGCATGGGCGTGGTCCGGACTGTTCACGGTGCTCGTGGCCGGCCTCGTGCTGGCCTCGTCCAGGAACGGCGTCGGGTCCACAGGGGGCTCGGCGCGCGGTGTGCTGCCGGCGACGTGGTGGGTCGCCCACGCCCGGGTCGTCGCGGCGGCCCTGCTGCTGGGAGCCGGCTCGGCGGCCGTCTGGAGCTACGGGCGGGCCATGCTCGTCGATGCGGGGACGGGTCGGACGGCGTCCGTGGTCGCCTGGATCGCCGTGGGTGTCGGGGGGACGCTCGTGGCGGCCTCGAGCCGGAGGATGGAGCGGATCGGACCGCGGGCGTCGTGGGTCCTCACGGCGGGAGTCGTCGCGCTCGCCACGGCCACGCTCGCACTGCTGCCCGCCGTCACGCCGGTCGCGCTGGCGGCCTGTGCCGCCTTCGGGTGGGGCTTCGTCGCCGCGTCGGGAGCGCTCATCGTCTGGACGATCGAGATCGACGAGGCCCGCGGAGCGTCGGGGACGGCCCTGCTGTTCGTGGTGCTCGTCCTGGGGCAGGCCGTCGGCTCCTCGGTGATCGGGGTGCTCGTCCCGGCCGCCGGGTACCCCGCCGCGTTCCTCGCCGCCGCGGGGGTCAGCGCGGTGGGCGGCCTGGTGGCGGTCCACGTCCGTCGGTCCCGGCGCGGACAGCGGTCCAGGACCGTAGCCTCGGCCCGCTAGGAGGAACCGGGCCGGGGGCGCAGCCACACGCGGTCGCCCTGGTGCAGACCCAGGGCGTTCGCGTCGGACCGGGTGAGGGTGACCAGGATCGGCGCTGGGTGGCGCGCGTCCTCCGGCGTGACCTCGAGGCGCACCTCGAAGCCGATGCGCGTCCACCGGGTGATCGTGCCCACCGCGGTCGCGGCCTGCTCGTACCGCGAGATCTCGATGTCGTGCGGACGCACGAGGTGGTCGCCCAGGGTGGTGACCGGACCGAGGAACGACAGCACGAAGTCACTGGCGGGCTTGTCGTAGAGGTCGTCGGGCGTGCCGATCTGCTCGATGCGACCCTCGTTGATGACGACGATGGAGTCGGCGACCTCGAGCGCCTCCTCCTGGTCGTGGGTCACGAAGACCGTGGTCACGTGCATCTCGTCGTGCAGACGTCGGAGCCAGTCGCGCAGCTCCTTGCGCACCTTGGCGTCGAGCGCGCCGAACGGCTCGTCGAGCAGCAGCACCGACGGCTGGATGGCCAGGGCGCGGGCCAGCGCCATGCGCTGGCGCTGGCCTCCCGACAGCTGGGCCGGGCGTCGGTCGGCGAACTGCTCCAGGTGCACGAGCTGCAGCAGCTCGTCGACCTTCGCCTCGATCTCGTCCTTCGGCCGCTTGCGGATCTCGAGGCCGAACGCCACGTTGCGACGGACGCTGAGGTGCTTGAAGGCCGCGTAGTGCTGGAACACGAAGCCGACGTTGCGCTTCTGCACCGGCAGCGCCGTGGCGTTCACGCCCTCGATCTCGACCGACCCGGTGTCGGCCGACTCCAGGCCGGCGATGATGCGCAGCAGCGTGGTCTTGCCCCCGCCGCTCGGACCGAGCAGCGCGGTCAGCTGTCCCGTGGGGATGGCGAGGTCGACGTCGTCGAGCGCGACGAAGTCGCCGAACCTCTTGCTGACGCCTGCGACGTCGATGCTCATAGGTGCTTCTCCCGGGTCTGGGGACTGTACGGAGGACTAGTGGCGCTCGGCACGCGAGCGCAGGATCTGGACGACGACGATGCACACGACGGACACGCTGGCGAGCAGGAACGCGATCGCGTAGGCGCCCTCGGCGTCGAAGTTGAGGTACTTCTCCTCGACCGCGAGCGTCGCCGTGCGCGTCTCGCCGAGGATGTTGCCGGAGACGACCTTGACGGCCCCGAACTCGCCGAGCGAGCGGGCGAGCGTGAGGACGACGCCGTAGACGACCGCCCAACGGATGCCCGGCAGGGTGATCCGCCAGAACGTCTGCCAGCCGTTCGCCCCGAGGCTGCGGGCGGCCTGCTCCTGCTCCGTGCCGATCTCGCGGAGCACCGGCACGACCTCGCGGATCACGAGCGGCAGCGCGACGAACGCGGTGGCCATGACGATGCCGGGCGTCGAGAAGATGATCTGGATTCCCCAGCTCTCGAGCGACGGTCCGAACCACCCCCCGCGCCCGCCGTAGACGAGCACGAGCGCGAGGCCGACGACGATCGGCGAGACCGAGAGCGGCAGGTCGAGCGCGGCGCTCAGCAGCCGCTTGCCCGGGAACTCCGAGCGCACGAGCAGCAGGGAGATGCCGACGCCGAACACGAGGTTGATCGCGGTGGCGCAGAGCGCCGCGACGGCGGTGAGCTGCAGGGCGGCCACCATGTCGGGGTCCTCGAACAGGCTGCGCAGCGAGTCCAGCCCGTTCTCGAAGGTGTTCGTCACCACGAGCGCGACGGGCCACACCACGAGGAGGCCGAGGTACACGACGGCGACGACGCGCAGCAGGTAGGTGACCGGCCCCTTCGGGTGCCGGGTGAGGCGTGCGTCAGCCACGGTCGCTGATCCTCCTCTGCAGGAGGTCGAGCACGATGATCGTCAGCAGCGAGACGAGCAGCAACAGGGTGGCGATCGACGCGGCCGCGGCCGGGTTGTCGTTCTCGATGGCCCCGAGGATGCGCACCGACGCGACCTCGGAGGTGAAGGGCAGGTTGCCCGACAGCAGCACGAGCGAGCCGTACTCGCCCACGCCGCGGGCGAACGAGAGGGCGGCGCCGGCCGCGATCGCCGGGGCCAGTCCCGGCAGGATCACGCGACGGAAGGTCGTGAACCGGCTCGCCCCGAGGGAGGCGGCGGCCTCCTCGACCTCCGGGTCGAGCTCCTCGAGCACCGGCTGGACCATGCGCACGACGAACGGCAGCGTGACGAAGAGGAACGCCAGGTACACCGACGCACCGCTGTTGGCCACGTTGATGCCCAGGGGGCTCTCGTCGTTGCCGTACAGGGAGAGCAGGACGAGGCCGGCCACGATCGTGGGCAACGCGAACGGGATGTCGATGACGACCTCCAGGGCGGCCTTGCCCCAGAAGCGGTCACGGACGAGCACCCACGCGATCATCGTCCCGACGACGACGTTCACCAGCGTCACGGCGGCGGCGGCCTGCAGCGTGACGGCGATGGCCGCTCGGGTCTGCTCGTTGGAGATGGCGCGCCAGAAGTTCGCCCAGCCACCCTCGGACGCGGTCACGACCACGGCGCACAGCGGGATCAGCACGAGCAGGCTGAACCACAGCATCGCGATGCCGAGGCCGAGGCCCGAGGTGCGGGTGAGGGTGCTCGGCAGGGCCGGCCGGAGTCGTCGCTCCGGCCGGCCCGTCGGGGTGAGGGTGCTGGTCATGGACTACTGGGAGGCCTTGCCGGACTTCGAGATGGCGTCGGTGACGATGCCGACGGGAGCGCCGTCCTTGCCGTCGCCGAACAGCTCGTCCTTCACACCGCCCCAGCCCGGGCCGCCGAAGTTGTCGGTGAGGGTGAGCAGGTTCTTCACGGCGGGGAACGGGTCGGCCGGGTCGGGGGCGCCCTTGATGTCGGACGCCTCGAGGCCGACCGACTCGAGGTCGGCGGTGCCCGGCTCCTCGAGGTTCAGCGGGCGGAAGCCCTTGAGGGCGAACTCGCGCTGACCGGTCTCGCCGAGCACGAAGTCGAGCCAGGACTCGGCAGCGGGGGTGTGCTTCGTCAGGAGCGCGCCAGGGTTCTCGATGAGCAGCGTGGTCTCGGGGATGACGTAGTCGAAGCCCTGGCCCTGCTGCGCGGCGAGGATGGCTTCGTTCTCGTACGCGAGCAGGACGTCGCCGGTGCCCCCGAGGAAGCTCTGGGTCGCGTCACGGCCGCTGTTGGTCAGCGACACCACGTTCTTGAACAGCCGGTCGATGTACTCGGTGGCCTCGGCCTTGCTGCCGCCGTTCTCGGTGACGCTGCCCCAGGCGGCGAGGGCGTTCCAGCGGGCCGCGCCGGAGGAGGCGGGGTTGGCGGTGACGATCTCGACGCCGGGCTTCACGAGGTCGTCCCAGCCCTGGATGTTCTTCGGGTTCCCCTCGCGGACGCCGAGCACCACGATCGAGGTCGACACGATGCCCTTGTTCTCGCCGTCGTCCCAGGTGTCCTCGACGAGGCCCGCGTCGACGAGCCGGTCGACGTCGGTCGCCACGGACAGGTGCACGTAGTCGGCCTTCAGGCCGTCGACGACGGCGCGGCTCTGGTCGCCCGAAGCACCGTAGGACGTCTTGAACCGCACGCCCTCGCCCTCGGGTGTCTCGTTGAACTTCTCCGCGATCGCCTTGTTGGCGGCCTCGGGCACGGCGAAGCCGACGATGCTGATGGTCTCGTCACTCTCACCTCCGCCGGAGCCGCACGCCGCCAGCACCAGGGCGGCAGCGGCGGCGAGCGCGGTGGCGGTGAGTCGTCGGCGGGGGGTGGTCGTCATGGTCGTCCTCGGGTCGGGGCACGTCTGCGTGTGGCGTGCGTCGGGACGACCGTAGGGACATTTCCAGGCCAGGATCGCTGGTCTCAACATCCGGACTTCTCGGCCGAGGAGTGAGACGTCGTGCCAGGGCGAGCGTCGTGCGGGACCCGGGACACGCACACGGACGAGAACCGCGGCCCGTCACCCCCTGGATGCAACGGAACCGCGGCTCTTGGAATCAACCCTAGGACTCCGCGCTTCACACAGCGCTCCCAACGGTGTGAAGATTGCATGTGAATCACGCCTCACCCGCGAGCCCGCGCCATCGGACCGTCCGTCGGACACCCGGCGCTGCGCATGCCACGATCCCTGCATGACCGAGAGCCGGCGGTTCGCCGACGCCTTCTCCGACGCGCTGGACGCGCGCGGGGTCGGCCTGTCGTGGCTCCGGTCGCGCCTGGCAGACCGCGGGCACGCGGTGTCGCTGGCCGCCCTGTCCTACTGGCGCTCCGGTCAGCGGGAGCCCCAACGGAGGATCTCCCTGGAGGCGCTCGTGGCGATCGAGGAGCTGCTCGGCCTCCACCCGGGTGCGTTGTCATCGCACCTGCGTCGTCGTGGGCGGACCGGACCGGCACCGTTCGACGACCTGGTGGGCCTGGCGCGTCAGGTCGGCAGGGACCGTGGCCTCGTCGGCGAGGACGAGGTGGACCGCATCGCGTTCGACCTCGTCGTGGACGTCGACGCCAACCGTCGGATCAGCCAGGTGCGGGTGACGCAGGTCTTCGTGGCGGCCGTCGAGGGCGCTGCTGGCGTCACGATGTTCGTGGCGCCGGGCGTCGGCACGGGCACGACGGAGTTCGAGGGCCTGACGAACTTCGCCACCGACACGGTCATGCGAGCCGTCTCGGGCTGCTCGGTCGACGGCGTGGTCGACATCATCGACGGGATCAGTGCCGCACGCCTGAGGTTCGACCGACCCCTCTCGCTGGGGGAGTCGGTGGTGACCGAGATCGTCCTGTGCCCGGTCACGGACGACTCGGCTCTCGACTCCGAGTGGGGCGCGGTGGCCGAGCAGCGTCTCGAGCAGTGCATGGTGTGGGTCCGCTTCCACCCCGACCAGCTGCCCAGCAGGTGCTGGGTCGGCTTCCAGGAGGCGGGGCTCGGCCACGAGTGGCCCGTGGCCCTCGACGGGGCCACCGGGCTCCTGCACCGGCAGACGGACTTCGGTCCCGGGCTGTGCACCGCTCGCTGGGAGTGGTGACCCGACCTACCGTGCGTCAGGCGAAGACGACGGTGCGCGGACCGTTCATGAGCACCCGCGACTCGGCGTGCAGGCGCACCGCCCGCGAGAGCGTCTGGGCCTCGACGTCGCGCCCCACGCGGGCGAGGTCGGCCGGACTCATCCGGTGGTCCACCCGCTGCACGCCCTGCTCGATGATCGGCCCCTCGTCGAGGTCGGCCGTCACGTAGTGCGCGGTGGCGCCGATGAGCTTGACCCCGCGGTCGTGGGCCTGGTGGTACGGCCGGGCGCCCTTGAAGCTCGGCAGGAAGCTGTGGTGGATGTTGATCGCCCGGCCGGCGAGCGCGCGGCAGAGGTCGTCGCTCAGGATCTGCATGTAGCGCGCGAGCACCACGAGGTCGATGTCGAGCTCGTCGACCAGGTCCAGCACGCGGGCCTCGACGTCGGGCTTGGTCTCGCGGGTGACGGGCAGGTGGTGGAACGGCACGTCGTAGGACGAGGCGAGCCGCTCGAGGTCGCGGTGGTTGGACACCACGGCCGGCACCTCGATGTTCAGGCCGCCCGAGCTCTGCCGGTAGAGCAGGTCGTTGAGGCAGTGCCCCTCCTTGGACACGAGCACCAGGGTGCGGGCGGGGCGCTCGGCCTCGACCAGGCGGAAGTCCATCGCCAGCTCGGCCGCGACGGGGGCGAAGCCCTGCGTGAGCTCGCCGGCGTCGCGACCGGGGCCGAAGTCGACGTGGAGGCGCAGGAAGAACTCCCCGCTCGCGTCCACGTCATCACTGGGGTCGGTGTACTGCTGGGAGTCCAGGATGTTGCCGCCGGTCTCGTGGATCCACCGGGTGACGGCGAAGACGAGTCCGGGGCGGTCCGGGCACGACAGCGTCAGGACGTGGGTGCTGGTCACCTGCCGAAGTCTAGGCAGCGGGCGGAGTCGCCGGCTCCGCGGTCGCCCGAGCGCTCGCAGCCGTCGTCGGTGGGGCCCCCTGGTGCCGCGGCCGCTCGAAGAAGAGCACGACGACGAGCCCGACGACGAACGCGGTGGTGGGCAGCCAGAACGCCTCGGACATGGCGCGCGAGAACGCATCGGCCACCTGCGCCGGCATCGCCGCGCCGCCCGCCGACTGGAAGGCCGCCGCGTCGCCGTCGAGACCGTTGGCCGAGAGCCGCGCACCGATCAGGGCGGCCACGGCCGCGCTGCCGAGCGCGGCGGCCACCTGTCGGGTCGTGTTGTAGACGCCCGCGCCCGCGCCGGCGGACGCCAGGGGGAGGTTCCGGGTCGCGGTGGCGCTGAGCGGAGCCCAGAGGAAGGCGTTGGAGACGCCGAACAGGGCCATCGGCAGCAACAGCTGCCACCCGGGTGTGCTCGGGTCGACGAGCGAGCCGAGCCAGCGCATGGCGACGGCGGCCGTGCCGAACCCCACGAGGGTGAGGATGCGCGGGTGGACGCGGTCGGACAGCTTGCCCACGACGGGCGAGAGCGCGAGCAGCACCACGGCCATGGGCGCCATGAACAGCGCGGCCTCCGTGGGGCTCCAGCCCCGCGCGCCCTGGGCGTAGAACATGAACGGCAGGCTCATCGCGGTGATGGCGAGCGAGACCATGGCGATGCCCAGGTTGCCCACCGAGAAGTTCCGGTCGCGGAACAGGCCCAGCGGCACGAGCGGCTCGGTGCGCACCCGGCTCTGCCAGACCACGAAGAGCCCGAGCACGAGGACCCCGACGCCGATGAGCAGCGGCACGCTGACCGGACCGGCGATCGTGCCCCAGTCGTACCGCTCGCCCTCCTGGATCCCGAACACGAGCAGGAACATGCCGGCCGCGCTCAGGGCCACGCCCAGCCAGTCGAAGCTGTGCGCGTGCGTCTCGAGGGTGGGCACGAGCCGCATCGCGAGCACGAACCCCACGATCCCGACCGGCACGTTGACGAAGAAGATCCACTCCCAGCCGGCCGCGTCGACGAGCACGCCACCCAGGATGGGGCCGACCAGCGTCGCGACGCCCGCTGTCGCTCCCCACAGCGCCATGGCGCTGCCGCGCTTGGCGGCAGGGAAGGTGCGGGTGATGACCGACATGGTCTGCGGCGTGATGAGCGACGCGCCGACGCCCTGCACGACGCGCGCGGCGATGAGCCCGCCGATGGAGTCGGTGAGGCCGCACCAGAGCGAGGCGAGGGTGAAGATCGCGAGTCCGACGAGGTAGACCCGCTTGGGCCCGAACCGGTCGCCGAGCCGTCCCGTGACGAGCAGGGGCACGGCGTAGGCCAGCAGGTAGGCGCTCGTGACCCAGATGCCGCTGTTGTAGTCGGTCTGCAGGTCCTCGATGATCGCCGGCGTCGCGACCGAGACGATCGTGTTGTCGACGAGGATCATGAAGAACCCGATGACCATGGCCCACAGCGCCGGCCAGGGGGAGGTCGCGGCGTCGACGGGGGCACGTGTCGGTTGGGTCACGCAACCAAGTGTGCAGGTCGACGCCGACGAAACCGCCGCCTCGTGGCGAAGGTCTCAGACCTCGTCGCGCAGCAGGTCGTAGGAGACCAGGTCGTCGACCGAGCCGTCGCCGAGCAGCTCGGCCTCGCGCTCGACCCCGATGCGCCGGAAGCCCGCCCGTTTGGCCACCCGGTTGCTGGCCGCGTTGCCGGCCGCTGCCCGCAGGCTGAGGCGGTGCAGGCCGAGCGGCTCGTGGTCGGGCCCGTCAGCGGCGAGCGCGTGGCGCACGGCCGCGCGGACCGCCTCGGTCATGAACCCTCGACCCCGCGCGTCGGGGTGGGCCCAGTAGCCGACCTCGGCCGTCCCGGGGTTGGGGCCGTCGAGGTGCATGAGGGCGAGGTTCGCGACGAGCGCGTCGGTCTCGCGGTCGGCCACGGCCCAGGTGAGCTTGGACCCGATGGCCGCCTGCCAGGTGCAGTCGGCCAGGTAGGCGCGCGCGACGTCGAGCGTGTACGGGCGCGGCAGGGTGTTCAACCAGTGCCCCGCGGTCTCGTCGCCGCACGCCTCGGCCACCCGGGCGGCGTCGGACTCCGCGAAGGGTCGCAGCCGCAAGCGGTCCGTCTCGATCACGGGAGCGTCGAGCCAGCGCCCCCTGGGCACGGGGGCGTCGCCGAAGCGCAGCACCGCCGTCCAGGCGTCGAGGGTGCGACCCCGCTCGTGCAGCAGGGCGGGCGAGGAGCCCACGAGCTGGAAGCCGCAGGCGTGCGCCACCCGCAGGGAGGCCTCGTTGCCGACGTGCGCCCGCCAGTGGACCGACTCCACCGCGCACTCGGTGAACACGTGGTCGACGGCGAGGCGCACGGCCCGGGTCATCAGTCCGCGACCGCGCGCCCACGGGTGCAGGGAGAAGCCGAGGTCGGCGACCGGCCCGCCCCGGACGTCGACGTTGCCGGCGAACCGGGCCCGTCCGGAGTCGTCGGCGGCCTCGACCACCCACATCCGCGCCGTGCCCTGGTCCCACGCCTCGGCGCCGATCTGCAGGGCGAACGCCTCGCTCATCTCGGGCGTGTTGGGCACCGGGACCGCGGTCCACCGCTGCATGTCGGGGTCCTGCGTCATCTCGTGCATCGACGCGACGTCGGCCGGCGTGGCGGCGCGCAGGGTCACCACGCCGTCGGAGAGGACGGGCACGGACAGCGGCCAGCTCAGGGAGTCCATCGGTCGGCTCGGCTCAGGCGGACTCGGCCCGGAACGGGTCGGCCGGGTAGACGCCGAGCACGCGGGTCTCGGTGGTGAAGAACGTGAGCTCCTCGAGGGCGCGCGCCACGTGCGGGTCGTCCGGGTGCCCGTCGACCTCGGCGAGGAACTGGGTGGCGGTGAACTCGCCCCCCACCATGTAGCTCTCGAGCTTGGTCATGTTGACGCCGTTCGTGGCGAAGCCGCCCAGGGCCTTGTAGAGGGCCGCCGGCAGGTTGCGCACGTTGAAGATGAAGGTCGTCACGACTGGTCCCGCGCCGGCGGCCGGGACGGCGGGCTCGCGCGAGAGCTCCACGAAGCGGGTCGTGTTGTGGTCCTCGTCCTCGACGTCGCGCGCCAGGATCTCGAGTCCGTAGATCTGCGCGGCGAGCGGCGGGGCGATCGCCGCCTGGCTGACGTCGCGGGCCTCGGCGATCTCGCGTGCGGCACCGGCGGTGTCGCCGGAGACGAGAGGCGTCCAGCCGTGCTGCTGGATGATCTTGCGGCACTGCCCGAGGGCGTGCACGTGGCTGTGGACCGTGCGCACGGTGTCGAGGGTGGTGCCCGGGACGCCCATGACCATGAACTGGATCCGCAGGAAGTGCTCGCCGACGATGTGCAGGCCCGACGTGGGCAGGAAGTGGTGGATGTCGGCCACCCGGCCTGCGATCGAGTTGTCGATCGGGATCATCGCGAGGTCGGCGTCACCACCGGTGACGGCCGCGAACACGTCCTCGAACGACGCGCAGGCCACGGCCTCGGCGTCGGGGTGGTGCTGCTGGCAGACGATGTGGGAGTTCGCGCCGGGTTCCCCCTGGTACGCGATGCGGCGGACGGTCACCCCGACAGTCTTCCACCCCGTGTGGGCGCGAGGCGGCCAGGAGGGACCTCAGGCGGTGCGGTGGACCCCGTCGGCGGCACGGACCGCGAACACCTCGGGCGTCTTCCAGCCCAGGGCGTCGTAGCGCTGCTCCACGAGCTCGCGCACCGGTCCCGCCTTGGCCTGCGGGACCAGGGCGATGGCCGAGCCGCCGAACCCGCCGCCGGTCATGCGGGCGCCGAGGGCGCCGGCCTCGAGGGCGGACTCGACCGCGACGTCGAGCTCGGCGCAGCTGACCTCGAAGTCGTCGCGCAGAGAGGTGTGCGAGGCGGTGAGGACCGTCCCGAGCTGCTCCCAGTCCTGCTCGCGCAGCGTGCGCAGGGCGGCCTTGACGCGAGCCGTCTCGGTGAAGACGTGCTGCGTGCGACGACGCAGCACGGGGTCGTCGAGCCGGACGAGCGCGTCGAGCCCGGCCTTCGCGAGGTGGTGGAGCCCCAGGGCCGACGCGGCCTCCTCGCACTGGGCGCGCCGCTCGGCGTACCCCCCGCCTCCGGAGGCGGCCACGTGCGAGTGGTCCACGCCCGTGGAGATGACCAGCAGCGAGAGGTCGGCCGCGGCCACGTCGAACGGGACGCGCTCGGGCTCGGCGTCGCCGAGCGGGTCGGTCACGACGGCCTGTCCCTCACGGCCGAACGTGACGGCCAGCTGGTCCATGAGGCCGGTCGGCGCCCCCACGAAGTCGTTCTCGGCGCGCTGGGCGAGGCGGGCCGCCGTGAGCGGGTCCAGGTCGAGACCGGCCAGGTCGGCGAGGGCGGACACGACCCCCACGGTGAGCGCGGCCGACGACGAGAGACCGGCACCGAGGGGCAGCGACGACTCGAGCACCAGGTCGCAGCCGGGCAGCGAGCCCTGGGAGCGCAGCGCCCACACCGCGCCCGCGGGGTAGGCGGCCCACCCGTCCGCCGCGACGGCGCCGTCGCCCGGTGCGACGTCGACCGTGAACGCCGCGCGCTCACGGCGACCGTCGGGCAGGGTGCTCCACACGTTGACCGCGTCGTCGTCACGGCGGCGCACCTTCAGGGTGAGGAAGCGGTCGATCGCGAAGGGGACCGACGGGCCCCCGTTGTAGTCGAGGTGCTCCCCGATGAGGTTGACCCGACCCGGAACCTGCCACGTGCGTACGTCGTCCACCCGCCCGAGCCTAGGACCTGACCGGCAGAACCTCACTGGCAGAATGCACAGCATGTCCAGCAGCACCCGTCCCCGCTCGCTGTCCGGCATCCAGCCGACGGCCGAGTCGTTCCACTTCGGGAACTACCTCGGGGCGATCCGCCAGTGGGTGGGCCTGCAGGACGACCACGACGCGTTCTACTTCATCGCCGACCTGCACGCGCTCACGGTGCAGCCGGACCCGGCAGCCCTGAGGGCGCGGACCCACGCGTCGGCGGCGCAGCTCCTCGCAGCCGGCGTCGACCCCGAGCGGTCGGCGCTGTTCTGCCAGAGCCACGTGCCCGAGCACACGCAGCTGGCGTGGATCTTCAACTGCCTCACCGGCTTCGGCGAGGCGGGTCGCATGACGCAGTTCAAGGACAAGAGCGCCAAGGGTGGCACCGACAAGTCCAGCGTCGGGCTGTTCACGTACCCCATCCTGCAGGCGGCCGACATCCTGCTCTACAACCCCCACCACGTGCCCGTGGGTGAGGACCAGCGCCAGCACCTCGAGCTCTCCCGCAACCTCGCGCAGCGGTTCAACCATCACTACGGCGAGACGTTCCGCCAGCCCGAGCCGTACATCCTCAAGGACGCCGCCAAGATCGGCGACCTGCAGGACCCGACCGCGAAGATGAGCAAGTCCGGCTCCTCGCCCAACGGGATCGTCGACCTGCTCGACGACCCGAAGAAGGCGGCGAAGAAGATCCGCTCGGCCGTCACCGACTCCGGCGACGAGATCCGGTTCGACCCCGAGGGCAAGCCCGGCGTGTCCAACCTGCTCACCCTGTACTCGGCCGTGACCGGCACGTCGGTCGACGACGTCGTCGCCGAGTTCGAGGGTCGCCAGTACGGACACCTCAAGGTGGCCCTCGCGGACGTGGTGGCCGACTTCGTGGCCGGCTTCGGCGAGCGCACGCGGGCGTACCTGGACGACCCGGCCGAGCTGGACCGGGTGCTGGCCCGGGGCGCGGCGCGGGCGCGTGAGGTGGCGGCGCCCGTGGTGGCCGACGTGTACGACAAGGTCGGGCTCGTCCGCGGTGCCTGAGCGGGGCGGGGCGGGCGCGTCGCGCACGTTCGGGGTCGCGATCTCGGTCCCGGAGCCGCACGGCGAGGAGCTGCGCGCGCACCGGGCCGCGTTCGGCGATCCGCTCGCGGAGCAGATCCCGAGCCACATCACGCTGCTGCCGCCCGACGTCGTGGCCGGTGACGAGCTGGACCGACTCGCCGGTCGGCTCTCCGCGGTGGCCGCCCGGACGGCTCCGTTCGAGGTCGACCTCAAGGGCACGGGCACCTTCCGGCCGGTCTCGCCCGTGGTCTTCGTGGCGGTGAGCCGAGGCATCTCCGAGGCGGAGCTGCTGGTCGCGGAGCTGCGCGAGGCCCTCGCGGCGCCGGAGCCGGAGTTCCCGTACCACCCGCACGTCACCGTCGCCCACCACCTCGACGACGCGGCGCTCGACCGCGCCTACGCCACGCTCGAGCACTTCGCGTGCACCTTCACGGTGGGCGAGATCGCGCTGTACCTCCACGAGCCGGACGCGGGCTGGTCGACGTACCTGTCCTTCCCGCTCACCGGTTCGCAGGACTGACCGCCGCCCGTGGGCGGGCGAGCGTCAGCCGGGTTGCTGCAGCGACAGCAGCAGCTCGTCGTGGAAGGCCAGCGCGGCAAGCTGGAGGGTGTCGCGGCGGTGGGCCAGGGCGATCTGGCGCGACAGGGACGGGTTGCGCAGCGCCACGGGCCGCAGGCCCGGTCGGTTGGCCAGCACCATCTCGGGGACGACCGCGTAGCCGAGACCGGACTCCACGAACCGCAGGACCGACAGCATCTCGCCACCCTCGACGGAGATGTGCGGGGAGAAGCCCGCCTGCGCGCACGCCGTCAGCGTCGTCTCGCGCAGGTCGTAGCCGGTCCGGAACATGACGAGGGGCAGGTCCCGCAGGGCCGCGACGTCGACCGCGGACGGGAGCGCGTCGTCGGCGGTTTCGTCGGAGGGTGCGGCGAGCACCAGCCGGTCGCGCCGCAGGGGCACCGTCTCGATGTCGGGGCGGGTCTCGGACAGCGGCGTGATGAGCAGGGCAAGGTCGAGCCGCCCCTGCGCCAGCTCGTGCGTCAGGACCCGTGAACCCCCTTCGTGGACCTCGAGCTCGATGAGGGGGTGGGTCTCGTGGAACCGTGTGAGCACCTCCGGCAGGAGCCCGTCGCAGATCGACGGGGTGGCGCCGAGCCGCACCCGTCCGCGCCGCAGACCGGCGACCTCGTGCACCGCACGCTGCGCCGACTCGACGTCGATGAGGATGCGCTCGGCATGGGGCAGGAGCGCCTCGCCGGCGCTCGTGAGCTCGATGCCGCCGGGCTGGCGGACGAACAGCGGCGTGCCCAGGGAGTTCTCCAGGACGCGGACCTGCTTGGAGAGGCTGGGCTGTGCCACCCCGACCAGCTCGGCAGCGCGCGTGAAGTTGCGCGTGCGCGCCACCGCCACGAAGTAGGAGAGCTGCTGGAACTGCACGGGCCGAGCCTACAACGTGATAGCCGGAGGCTATGAAGGTTGCCCTCATCATGACTTAGCGCTCAGGTGTGCTTCAGGGTTACGGTGCGTGCGTGGCCACTACTCTGACTCGCGCGTCGGCGCGCAGGTCGACCGTCGTGCTCAAGTACACGATGGCCGTGTCCGGGCTGATCATGCTCGGCTACCTGCTCGTCCACATGTACGGCAACCTCAAGTTCTTCCAGGGCAAGGAGTACTTCGACTCCTACCTCGAGGGCCTGGAGAACATCTTCTATCCCTACCTGCCGCACGGCGGGGCGCTGTGGATCCTGCGGGTCGTGCTGCTCGTCGCGCTCGTCGCGCACGTGTACTGCGCGATCACGCTGTGGCGGCGCAACAAGGTCGCGGCCGGCTACACCGGCACCACGCGCTACCACTCCAAGCAGAACCGCACGGGCATCCAGCGCTCCTACGCCTCGTTCACGATGCGCTGGGGCGGCGTGATCCTGCTGCTGTTCATCATCGGCCACCTCGCGCAGATGCTGCCGAACTGGCTGTCCCCGGGCGGCGCGTCCGACAGCAAGTACGAGCGCGTGGTCAACGGCTTCGAGATCTGGTGGGTCGTGCTGCTGTACACGATCGGCCTGGTCGCGGTCGGCTTCCACCTGTGGCACGGCTTCTGGAGCGCCCTCACCACGCTCGGCCAGAACCGCAGCAGCACCCGCAAGGACTCGACGATCACCATCGCGTCCTGGGTGCTGTCGGTGGTCATCGCCGGCGGCTTCCTCGTCGTCCCGTTCGCGATCTTCTTCTTCGGAGCTGGTTCCTGATGACCGACACCTTCACCCCCACCGGGGCGGCCGAGCAGTTCATCGAGCACGGCGACCCCATCGCCGACGCCAAGGCGCCGAGCGGCCCCATCGAGCGTCGCTGGGAGCAGCGTCAGTTCGACGCCAAGCTGGTCAACGCCGCGAACCGACGCAAGATCAAGGTCATCGTCGTGGGCACCGGTCTGGCCGGTGCGTCCGCCGCCGCCACCCTCGGCGAGGCCGGCTACCACGTCACGAGCTTCTGCTACCAGGACAGCCCGCGCCGTGCCCACTCGATCGCCGCCCAGGGCGGCATCAACGCCGCCAAGAACTACCGCAACGACGGCGACTCGGTGTACCGGCTGTTCTACGACACGGTCAAGGGCGGCGACTTCCGCTCGCGCGAGTCCAACTCCTACCGCCTCGCCCAGGTGTCGGTGAACATCATCGACCAGTGCGTGGCGCAGGGCGTGCCGTTCGCGCGTGAGTACGGCGGCCTGCTCGACAACCGTTCCTTCGGTGGCGTGCAGGTCTCCCGCACGTTCTACGCCCGCGGCCAGACCGGCCAGCAGCTGCTGATCGGTGCCTACCAGGCGCTCGAGCGGCAGGTCGCCGCCGGCACGGTCGACGTGCACACCCGCCACGAGATGCTCGACCTCGTCATGGTCGACGGCAAGGCGCGCGGCGTCATCGTCCGCGACATGGTGACCGGCGAGATCGAGTCGCACACCGCCGACGCCGTCGTGCTGGCGAGCGGCGGCTACGGCAACGTCTACTTCCTGTCGACGAACGCCATGGGCTGCAACGTGACCGCCACCTGGCGCGCGCACCGTCGCGGCGCCTACTTCGGCAACCCCTGCTACACGCAGATCCACCCGACCTGCATCCCCGTCTCGGGCGACTACCAGTCCAAGCTGACGCTGATGAGCGAGTCGCTGCGCAACGACGGCCGCATCTGGGTGCCCAAGAAGGCCGGCGACGACCGCCACCCGCGCGACATCCCCGAGGACGAGCGCGACTACTACCTGGAGCGCATCTACCCGGCGTTCGGCAACCTGGTCCCGCGCGACATCGCCTCGCGGGCGGCCAAGTACCAGTGCGACGACGGCAAGGGAGTCGGTCCGGGTGGGCTCGGGGTCTACCTCGACTTCGCCGACGCGATCGAGCGCATGGGCCGCCCGGCGGTCGAGGCCAAGTACGGGAACCTGTTCGACATGTACGCCCGGATCACCGGCGAGGACCCGTACAACGAGCCGATGCGCATCTACCCGGCCGTGCACTACGTCATGGGCGGGCTGTGGGTCGACTACGACCTGCAGAGCAACCTCGAGGGCCTCTTCGTCACCGGCGAGGCCAACTTCTCCGACCAGGGCGCCAACCGACTCGGTGCCTCCGCGCTGATGCAGGGCCTGGCCGACGGCTACTTCGTGCTGCCGACCACCATCGCGAACTACCTCGCGGACGGCCCCTTCGAGCCCGTGGGCGACGACCACCCGGCCGTCACCGAGGCGCGCGAGGCCGTCGAGGAGCGCATCTCCGCACTGCTGGCCGTCGACGGCAACCGCACCGTGGACAGCTACCACAAGGAGCTGGGCCACATCATGTGGGAGTACTGCGGCATGGAGCGCAGCGAGGAGGGCCTGATCAAGGCGATCGGCCTCATCCGCGAGCTGCGCGACGACTTCTGGAAGAACGTGAAGGTCACCGGCGAGGCCGAGGAGCTCAACCAGACGCTCGAGCGTGCCGGCCGGGTCGTGGACTTCTTCGAGCTCGGCGAGCTGATGTGCATCGACGCGCTGAACCGCGAGGAGTCGTGCGGCGGCCACTTCCGCGCCGAGAGCCAGACCGAGGACGGCGAGGCCCTGCGCCACGACGACCAGTTCGCCTACGTGGCGGCGTGGGAGTTCAACGGCGCCGAGGGCGGCCAGAAGCCGATCCTGCACAAGGAACCCCTCGAGTACGAGTACGTCGAGATGAAGGCTCGGTCCTACAAGTGAACGGGAGCTGCAAGTGAAGATCACCGTCAACGTCTGGCGCCAGAAGAATGCCGAGACGAAGGGCCAGATGGTCGGCTACGGGCTCGACGACGTCTCCGAGGACATGTCGTTCCTCGAGATGCTCGACGTGCTCAACGAGCAGCTGACGCTCGCCGGCGAGGAGCCGGTCGCCTTCGACCACGACTGCCGCGAGGGCATCTGTGGATCGTGCGGCGTGGTCATCAACGGCATCGCGCACGGCCCCGAGGTCACGACCACGTGCCAGCTGCACATGCGCTCGTTCAAGGACGGCGACGTCATCGACATCGAGCCGTGGCGGGCGGGCGCGTTCCCGATCGTCAAGGACCTCGTCGTCGACCGCGGCGCCTTCGACCGGATCATCCAGGCCGGCGGCTACATCAGCGTCAACACCGGCTCGGCGCCGGAGGCCAACAACCTGCCCGTGCCGAAGGAGGACGCCGACCACGCGTTCGCGGCGGCCACCTGCATCGGCTGCGGCGCCTGCGTGGCGGCCTGCCCGAACGGTTCGGCCATGCTGTTCACCGCGGCGAAGGTGACCCACCTGGGCCTGCTCCCGCAGGGCCAGCCCGAGCGCGAGTCCCGCGTGCTCGACATGGTCGCCCAGCACGACGCCGAGGGCTTCGGCTCCTGCACCAACATCGGTGAGTGCACGGCAGCCTGCCCCAAGGGCATCCCGCTCGACGTCATCTCGCGGCTCAACCGCGACCTGCTCGGCGCCCTCGCCGCCGGCAACGCCTGAGCACGCACGCTCCAGCACCACCCTGACCGCCCGTCACCGCTCCGGTGGCGGGCGGTCGTGCGTCGTGGGGGCGGGCTGCGGGGTGGTCGTCGTGGGGTGGGGCAGCGTCGCCGCGTGCGATGGATCTCGCGTCCGGCCAGCGTCGGTGGCGGGGGTGCTCGGGTAGGGGCTGCGTCCGCTCGGCCGGTCTCGGGGTCGGGCTCCGAAAGGGCCTCGACCGGGCGACTCCCAGCGCCTCGGCCGATCCTGCGGGCCGTCTTCTGCGCTGTTCCCCCTCGAGCGGTGACTTCTCCACCGAATGGACCAACCGGCAGGGCTGCGCGGTGCAGATTCCACCGTCTCGGCGCCGAGACGGTGGAGAACTCACCGCCCGGACGGGGAATCGGGGGAGAACTCACCGCTCGGGCGGGGAACCGGTGGAGAACGCACCGCTCGGGCGGGGAATCGGTGGAGAACGCACCGCGCGGGCCGTCATCGGTGGATTCTCAACCGCAGCACGCTTCCTGATGTTGAGGATCCACCACCCGAGCCGGTCCGGACTCGTCATCGGTGGATCGTCAACCGCAGGACGCTTTCTGCGGTTGAGGATCCACCGATGGGGGTGACCCGCCGGTCATGGGTGGATCTTCAACCGCAGGACCGTCCCTGAGGTTGAGGATCCACCGATGGGGGGGCGAAGGACGGCGAGCTCGACCGCGCGGAGAGCCTCTGTTCCGTCGAGGCCTTTCGGGGGCCGCACCCACGACGACCCGCAGCAGCGCAGCCGCAGGTCGAGCCCGACTGCAGCAGCGCAGCCGCAGGTCGAGGCCGACCCGCTGCAGCCGCAGCCGCAGGACGCCGAGATCGTTGCAGATTTGAATTAGCATAGTTAATGACCTAGGCTAAGGACATGCCTACCGACTCCCAGAACCTCGCGCTGGCGGTGGCCCGACTCAACCGCAGGCTCCGGCAGGAGCGGCACTCCGACCTGACCCCGACGCAGATGTCCGTGCTGGGCACGCTGCGCCAGATGGGCCCGACGTCGCCGTCGTCGATCGCCGCCCGTGAGCGCGTGAGCGCCCCCAGCGTGACCCGCACCCTGAACTGCCTCGCCGAGGACGGACTCGTCGAGCGCGCACCCCACCCCCAGGACGGTCGACAGGTCGTCGTCAGCCTCTCCGACCTCGGCGAGAAGACCCTGGCGGAGGAGCGGAAGCGACGCGACGCGTGGCTGCACCAGCGGCTCACGAGCCTCGATGCCCGCGAGCGCGCCGTCCTGCGCGAGGCGGCGGCGATCCTCACGCGGATCACCGACTCATGAGGGCGGAGGTGGACTCGTGAGTCCCACCTTCCGCGCCCTGCACGTCCGCAACTTCCGCGTCTACGCCGCCGGTGCCATCGTCTCGAACATCGGCACGTGGATGCAGCGCGTCGCCCAGGACTGGCTGGTCCTCCAGCTGACGTCGAGCGGCACCGCGCTCGGCATCACCACCGGGCTGCAGTTCCTCCCGGCGCTGCTGCTGTCGCCCGTGGCCGGGGTGGTGGCCGACCGGTTCCCCAAGCGGACGGTGCTGCGCTGCACCCAGGTGGCCATGGCGATCCCCGCCGCCGTCCTGGGCGTGCTGGCGATCACGGGTGCCGTCGAGGTCTGGCACGTCTACCTGCTGGCGTTCGTCTTCGGCGTCGGCACCGCGTTCGACGCCCCCGCACGCCAGTCGTTCGTGGTCGAGATGGTCGGACCGGAGGACCTGTCGAACGCGGTGGGCCTCAACTCCGCCTCGTTCAACTCCGCCCGCATGGTCGGCCCGGCGCTCGCCGGCCTGCTCATCGCGGCCGGCGGTTCCGGGGTCGAGGCGACCGGCTGGGTCATCCTCGCCAACGCCGTCAGCTACCTCGCCGTCATCGCGTCGCTGCAGAAGCTCGACCCGGCACGCCTCGCCCCGGCGCCCGTCATGGGCTCGCGCAAGGGGGCGGTCCGCGACGGGGTGCGTTACGTCCGGTCCCGACCCGACCTCGTCCTCGTGCTGACGATCGTGTTCGCCGTCGGCACCTTCGGCCTGAACTTCCAGATGACCAGTGCCCTGATGGCCACCGACGTCTTCGAGAAGGGGGCGGGGGAGTACGGGATCCTCGGCTCGATCATGGCGATCGGCTCCCTGGCCGGGGCCCTGCTCGCCGCCCGACGTGAGCGCCCACGCCTGCGCTTCGTGGTGGGCGCCGCCATCGCCTTCGGCGTCGTCGAGATCGTCGCCGGTCTCATGCCCGGCTACCTCTCGTACGCGCTGGTGCTGCCGGTGCTCGGGCTCTGCGCCCTCACGATGATCACCGCGGCCAACGCCACCATCCAGATCACCACCGAGCCGGTCATGCGTGGCCGGGTGGCGGCGCTCTACCTGATGATCTTCATGGGTGGCACGCCGCTCGGGTCGCCGTTCATCGGCTGGGTCGGTGAGACCTTCGGGGCCCGGTGGACGCTCGTCGGCGGCGGCGCGCTCTCGCTGGTCGGGGTCGCCCTGGCGCTGCTCTGGTACGCGCACCGTCGCCAGATCGACCGGCAGGAGCTCCACGCCATCGCGACTCGCCTACGCTCGCAGCATGGACGTCGAGCGCACCTTCCACCTGTCGCGGCCGGTCGAGGAGGTCTTCGCCTACCTCAGCGACTTCGAGAACACCGAGCACTGGGACCCCGGCACGATCGAGACGACGCGCCTGTCGGGTGACGGCGGCATGGGCACCCGGTACGCGAACCGCTCCCGCTTCATGGGGCGCACGGTGGCGCTCGAGTACGAGACCGTCGGCTACGACCCGCCCACGTTCTTCGCCTGCCGTGGGGTCAACGGGCGCACGACGGCCACCGACGTCATGACGTTCACGCCCGACGACAGCGTGGAGGGCGGGGGCACGCAGGTCCACTACCGGGCCCAGTTCGAGTTCCCGTTCCTGCTGCACGCCCTCGCGCCCCTCGTGCTCAAGCGGCCGATCGAGAGGCTCGCCGACGAGACGATCGAGCAGATCCAGCGCGCCCTCGGCCGACCGTAGGACGATGACGGCGTCGGCGGTCCTGGACGGCGTCCGCGCCGATCGCCGGCCGGGGATACCCTGGAGGAATGTCCATCGACGCCGTCTCCCGCTCGATCGAGGTCGTGACGCCCGATCTCATCGAGCTGCGGCGTGACCTGCACGCGAGCCCCGAGCTGTCCTGGCACGAGGAGCGCACCACCGACGTGGTCGCCGCGTGGATGGACAAGCTGGGCGTCTCCTACGAGCGCTTCGAGGGCACCGGGCTCGTGGCCGAGATCGGACCCGAGGAGGGGCCGATCGTGGCCCTGCGGGCCGACCTCGACGCCCTCCCGATCGACGACACCACCTCCGACCCGTGGCGCTCGACGTCGCCCGGCGTCGCCCACGCCTGCGGCCACGACGTCCACGTGTCGGCGCTCGTGGGGGCCGCCGTGGCGCTGCAGGAGCTGCACGTGGCCGGCGGCCTGCCGCGCCGGGTCCGCCTGGTCTTCCAGCCCGCGGAGGAGGTCATGCCCGGCGGTGCGCTGCGCCTGCTCTCGGCCGGTGTCCTGCGCGGGGTCTCGCGCATCGTGGCACTGCACTGCGACCCGTCGCTCGACGTCGGCCAGGTGGGCCTGCGCGAGGGACCGATCACGGGAGCGTCGGACCGCATCCAGGTCACGCTCTCCGGTCGCGGCGGGCACACGTCGCGACCGCACCTCACCGAGGACCTCACCTACGCGCTCGCGAGCCTCGTGACGCAGCTGCCGGCCGTGCTGTCGCGCCGCTTCGACCCTCGCTCGGGCGCCAGCCTGGTGTGGGGGTCGGTGCGAGCCGGCAACGCCGCCAACGTAATCCCCTCCACCGGCGAGCTCAGCGGCACGCTGCGCATGCTCGACTCCGCGGCCTGGCACCAGGCCGAGCACCTGGTGCGTGGGCTCATCGCCGACATCATCGAGCCGTTCGGCGTCAGCGCCGACGTCACCTACGTGCGCGGCGTCCCGCCCGTGGTCAACGACTTCGGGGTCACCGAGCTGCTCCGCCGCGCGGTCTCCGACGCCATCGGGCCCGCCGCGGTGGCCACCACCACGCAGAGCCTCGGCGGCGAGGACTTCGCGTGGTACGTCGAGGCGGTCCCCGGAGCGATGGGTCGACTCGGCACACGCACGCCCGACGGGCCCACCTACGACCTGCACCAGGGGAACTTTCGGCCCGACGAGCGCGCCATCGCCGTGGGCGCCAAGGTGCTCGCCTGCTCCGCCCTGCTCTAGCGGCGCCCCCGAAGGTGACGAATCGGTTACGGCCCGTCGCAATCGGGCGCAGGACCTCCCGAAGGACCCCCGGGCGCGGCTAGGGTGCAGGCGTGCCGGGCTCTCCGGCGATGTCTCAAGGAGGAACTTTGCGTCGACTCACCAAGGTCACCGCCGTCGCCGGCGTGGCCGCACTCGTGCTCGCCGGTGCGGGCTGCGCGAACAACAGCTCGAGCAACGACGACGACACCGCTTCCGGTGACGACTGCGTCGAGAAGGTCGACACGAAGGTCGGCATGGCCTTCGACGTCGGTGGACGTGGCGACCAGTCGTTCAACGACTCCGCCGCCAAGGGCCTCGACAAGGCCGAGTGCGAGCTGGGCTTCGAGGTCCAGACCGCCGAGGCGCAGGACGGCGAGCCCGAGTCCGCCCGTGAGGGTCGCCTCCAGCAGCTCGTCGACGCCGACTACAACCCGGTCATCGCCGTGGGCTTCGCCTACTCGCAGGCCGTCGGCAAGGTCGCCAAGGCCAACCCCGACGTCGACTTCGCGATCATCGACGACGGTGTCGAGGGCGAGAACGTCGCCAACCTCCTCTTCGCCGAGGAGCAGGGCTCCTTCCTCGTGGGCGCCGCTGCCGCGCTCAAGTCCGAGTCCGGCAACATCGGCTTCGTCGGTGGTGTCGAGACGCCGCTGATCAAGAAGTTCGAGGTCGGCTACGAGGCCGGCGCGAAGGCCGTGAACCCCGACATCGAGATCCAGGCCCGCTACCTCACGCAGCCGCCGGACTTCAGCGGCTTCGGTGACCCGGCCAAGGGCAAGACGGCCGCCGAGGGCATGTACGACAAGGGCGCCGACGTGGTCTACCACGCTGCCGGCGGTTCCGGTGGCGGTGTGTTCGAGGCCGCCTCGGCCGCCGACGCCAAGGCCATCGGCGTCGACTCCGACCAGGCGCTGACGGCCGACGAGTCCGTCCGCGACGTGATCCTGACGTCGATGCTGAAGAACATCGACGTCGCCGTGTTCGCGTACCTGAAGGGTGTCGCCGACGGCGCCGCTCCCACGGGCCCGACGGTCTACGACCTCAAGGTCGACGGTGTGGGCTACTCCACCACCGGCGGTCAGGTCGACGACATCGCCGACAAGCTCGACGAGTACAAGCAGCAGATCGTGGACGGCGAGATCACCGTCCCGAGCGAGTGAACGGACGTCCAGGGACCTCGCATCCTTGACGCGGTCCGGCCCTGCGCGCGAGCGTGGGGCCGGGCCGTTGCCTGTGTGACCTGCTCCATCCCTCCGGCCCCGCGGCCGGACCCGCCTCTGAGGAGTGCTGCGTGACCACGTCCGTCCCCGACGAGACCACCGACCTCGATCCCGGGGCGGGCGACGTCGTCGTCCGGCTGCGCGGCATCGGCAAGACGTTCCCCGGTGTCATCGCCAACCACGACATCGACATCGACGTGCGACGGGGGACCGTGCACGCGATCGTCGGCGAGAACGGTGCCGGCAAGTCGACGCTCATGAAGATCCTCTACGGCGTCCAGAAGCCGGACTCCGGGACGATCGAGGTGCACGGCAAGCCGGTCGAGCTCTCGTCCCCGTCCGACGCGATCGCCGCCGGCGTGGGCATGGTGTTCCAGCACTTCATGCTCGCCGACAACTTCACCGTGCTCGAGAACGTCGTGCTGGGGGCGGAGAAGCTGCACGGCATCGGCGACGCCGCGCGCGCGGAGATCCGGCGCATCTCCGAGGCCTACGGGCTCGACGTCGACCCCGACGCCCTCGTGGAGGACCTCGGCGTCGGTGCACGCCAGCGCATCGAGATCCTCAAGGTGCTGTACCGCGGCGCCTCCGTGATCATCCTCGACGAGCCGACCGCCGTCCTCGTGCCGCAGGAGGTCGACGAGCTGTTCGAGAACCTGCGCGAGCTCAAGGCGGAGGGCCTCGCGGTCATCTTCATCTCCCACAAGCTCGACGAGGTGCTGTCGGTCGCCGACACGGTCACCGTCGTCCGTCGGGGCACCACCGTCGAGACGCGTCCGGCCGCCGGCGTCACGTCGCGTCAGCTGGCCGAGCTCATGGTCGGCTCGGAGCTGCCGAGCCCCAGCACCGAGACGTCCACCGTGACCGACCAGCCGGTCCTGGAGGTCCGCGACCTCGGACTTCCCGCGCCGGCGGGGTCGGGTAGGCCGCTCCTGGCCGACATCGACCTGACGATCCACCGCGGCGAGATCCTCGGCATCGCAGGCGTGGAGGGCAACGGCCAGGCCGAGCTGGTCGAGGCCGTCATGGGCATGCGTCCGGGTGCCACCGGCAGCATCGCGCTCAACGGTGACGACCTGGCCGGCCGGTCCACGCGGCTGCGCCGCGAGGCCGGCATCGGCTACATCCCCGAGGACCGGCACCGGCACGGGCTCCTGCTCGACGCCCCGCTGTGGGAGAACCGGGTGCTCGGCCACCAGACGCGCGAGCCCAACGTCAAGGGTCCGTTCATCGACCGCGCCGGTGCCCGTCAGGACACCCAGCGCATCGTCGACGCCTACGACGTCCGCACCCCTGGCATCGACACGCTGGCCCGCGCCCTGTCCGGCGGCAACCAGCAGAAGCTCATCATCGGTCGCGAGATGACGGGCGAGCCGAGCCTGCTCGTCGCCTCGCACCCCACCCGCGGCGTCGACGTCGGCGCCCAGGCGGCGATCTGGGACCACATCAAGCAGGCACGGCGCGACGGTCTGGCGGTGCTGCTGATCTCGGCCGACCTCGACGAGCTGATCGGCCTCTCGGACACCATCCGGGTGATCCTGCGCGGTCGCCTGGTCGGCACGTTCGACCCCGCCACCGTCACCCCCCAGCAGCTGGGCTCGGCCATGACCGGTGCCGACGAAGGAGGTCCGGCATGACCGACCAGCGACTCAAGCGCATCGCCCTCGCGGCGGCCGCGCCCGTCCTCGCCCTCGTGGCGGCGTTCCTCATCACGAGCCTGGTGCTCGTCGTGGCCGGCGACTCCGTCGGTGGTGTGTGGGGCCAGATCCTCAGCGTTCCCGAGGCGCGCGGGCTCACCAACATCGTCAACGCGGCCACGGTCTACTACCTGTCGGGCGTGGCGGTGGCCATCGGCTTCCGGATGAACCTGTTCAACATCGGCGTCGACGGCCAGTACCGCGTGGCGTCGTTCGCCGCCGCGGTCGTGGCCGGCGAGGCGTGGCTGCCCGGCTGGCTCAACACGGCCGCCGCGATCCTCGCCGCGATGCTGGTGGGTGCGGCCTGGGCCGGCATCGCCGGGCTCCTGCGCGTCACGCGCGGCGTCTCGGAGGTGATCTCCACGATCATGCTCAACGCGATCGCGACCGCCCTCGTGGCCTTCATGCTGCGCAAGGCGGCCGTGAGCGACCCGGGCTCCAACATCGTGGCCACCAAGGAGATCCCGGAGGGCAGCCGGATCCCCGGCTTCACGCTCTTCCCCGGGGCGCCGAACCAGGTCTACGGGTTCGTGTTCCTCGCGATCCTCGTGGGAGTCGCGTACTGGCTCGTCATCAACAAGACCCGGTTCGGCTTCGACCTGCGGGCCACCGGCCTCTCCGAGAGCGCCGCGGTGGCCTCCGGCATCGACGTCAAGAAGATGGTCCTCGTCTCGATGCTGCTGTCCGGTGCGGCGGCGGGCCTCGTGGGTCTGCCGATCCTGTTCGGCGAGGCCTTCGCGTACGGCTCGACCTTCCAGTCGGGCCTCGGCTTCGCGGGCATCGCGATCGCGCTGCTGGGTCGCAACCACCCGATCGGCATCGCGCTCGGCGCACTGCTGTTCGCCTTCCTGGACGAGCAGTCCAACCCGCTGCAGATCCTGCTCGACGTCTCGCCCGACATCGTCAAGATCACGCAGGGGACGATCGTGCTGACCGTCGTCATCGCCTACGAGGTGGTGCGTCGCTACGGTGTGCGGCTCGAGCAGCGCCAGGTGGCCGCGACCCTCGACGACGACAGACCGACCGGCCCCACGACGGAAGGAGTGAGTCGATGAGCATCGCGACTCCACCGGTCGGCGGCGCGCCGACGGCTCCCGCGACGAGGTCGCGGATCACGTTCCCGGTGGTGCTGCTCGGCATCGCGGGTCTGCTGCTGCTGTTCTCCGCGCTGCGGGTGATCACCGGAGCCGACGACCTCAACTCCTCGGGCACGCTGCGCGCGACCCTCGTGGCAGCGGTGCCGATCGGTCTGGCCGGCCTGGGCGGCCTGTGGGCCGAGCGCGCGGGCGTGGTGAACATCGGCCTCGAGGGCATGATGATCCTCGGCACCTTCGGCGCCGGCTACTACGGCTACTTCGTGGGTCCATGGTGGGGCGTGCTGGGTGCCATCGGCTTCGGCGCCCTGGGCGGGCTGCTGCACGCCGTGGCCACCGTCATCTTCGGCGTCGACCACATCGTCTCCGGCGTCGCGATCAACATCATCGCGCTCGGCGCCGTGCAGTACCTCGCGGTGCTCGCGTTCACGGGCGTGCCCGGCGGTGGTCAGACGCAGTCGCCGCGCATCGACGACCTGCCGAGCATCACCATCAGTGCGCTCGCCGACCCGCTCGGCGACCTCGAGGCCAAGAACTGGTTCTTCCTGTCCGACCTGGCCGCGCTCCTGCGTGCCCTCGTGTCGAACCTCAACGTGCTCACGCTCATCGCGCTCGCCCTGTTCGTGCTCACCTGGTACCTGCTGTGGCGGACCCGGTTCGGCCTGCGGCTGCGCTCGGTGGGCGAGAGCCCGGCGGCGGCGGAGTCGCTCGGCGTGAACGTCATCCGCTACAAGTTCGTCGCCGTGGTCACCTCCGGTGCGTTCGCGGGTCTGGCCGGCGGGTTCCTGGCGCTCGTGGCGGCCAACGGCTTCCGCGACGGACAGACCGGCGGTCGCGGCTACATCGGCCTGGCCGCCATGATCTTCGGCAACTGGCGTCCAGGCGGCCTGCTGGCCGGCGCCGGCCTGTTCGGCTACACCGACACGCTGCGCCTGCGCGGCGGTGGCGACACGATCCACGGGCTGCTGCTGCTCGTCGCCGTCGGCCTCGTGGCGCTGGCCATCTGGCAGTGGCGCCAGCACGGACGTCGGTCGTCCCTCGTGGCGGCGCTCCTGGGCGTCGTCGTGGCCGGCTGGTACTTCCTGACCAGCTCGGTCCCGGAGGACCTCACCGGCATGACGCCGTACCTCACCACGCTGCTCGTGCTGGCGCTGTTCTCCCAACGCCTGCGCATGCCGGCCGCGGACGGCAAGCCGTACCGCAAGGGGAGTGCGGGCTAGTGGCCGAATCGTTCGGTCTCGGCATCAGCACCGCCGACGACCCCGTCGACTGGGGCGCCCTCACGAGGTACGCGACCGAGGTCATGCAGCGCGCCTACGCCCCGTACTCGCACTACAAGGTCGGTGTGGCCGGCCTGGTCGACGACGGCCGGGTGGTGCTCGGCTGCAACGTTGAGAACGCGGCCTACGGCGTGGCCCTGTGCGCCGAGTGCGGCATGGTCTCCGCGCTGCACGCCACGGGCGGTGGCCGTCTGGTCGCGGTCGCGTGCGTGGACGGCGAGGGCCGTCCGCTCATGCCGTGCGGCCGGTGCCGTCAGCTCCTGTGGGAGAACGGAGGTCCGGCCATGCAGCTGCTCACCGCCTCGGGCGTGCGGACCATGGACGAGGTCCTGCCCGATGCGTTCGGTGCTGATGATCTCGCCTCCGGCGAGGGGGCCGACGACCGCGCTCCCGGTCAGGGGGGCGAGGAGTGACGGTCGTCCCCGACCTCACCAGCCCCGACCTGCTCGACGACCCGTACCCGTTGCTGGCCCGGTGGCGCGCCGCCGGGCCGATGCTGCGGTCGGAGCGGGAGGGTCGATGGGTGGCCACCACCCACGCGGCGGTGAGCGCCGTGCTGCGCAACCGCAGCCTCGGTCGGCTCTGGACGGACTGGGAGCCCTCCGAGCAGATGGAGCCGTTCAACACGCTGCACCGCAACCAGCTCATGGAGAACGAGCCCCCGGAGCACACCCGCATGCGTCGGCTGCTGGCCGGTGCGTTCTCCCGCGGCCACGTGGAGCGGATGGGCCCGCGCATCGAGGTGCTCGCCGACGAGATGCTCGACGACCTCGCCGACGACCTCCGTGCGGGTCGGCCCGTCGACCTGCTGGCGCGCTACGCCGAGCCCATGCCGGTGTTCGTCATCGCCGACCTGCTCGGTGTGCCGCGTGAGGACCACGAGCGGCTGCGCGACTGGTCCCAGGCCATCGTGCACATGTACGAGCAGGGTGTCGGCGACGACGTCCGCGCCGCGGCCGTGACGGCCAGCAGCGAGTTCGCCGCCTACGTGCGTGAGGTCGTCGAGCTGCGCCGCCGGGAGCCGGGCGACGACCTCGTCAGTGACCTGGTCAGGGAGCGGCAGGACGGGAAGGGCTTCAGCGACGACGAGCTCGTGGCGACCGTGGTCCTCCTGCTCAACGCCGGCCACGAGGCGTCGGTCAACGTGTTCGGCAACGGCATGCACGCGCTGCTGTCGCACCGCGACCAGCTGGCCCGGGTCACCGGGGGTGAGGTCAGCGTGGCCACCGCGCTCGAGGAGCTCATCCGCTACGACGCCCCTCTGCAGATGTTCGAGCGGACGGCCACCACCGACGTCGAGGTCGCGGGCGTGACCGTCCGTGCGGGTGAGACGGTGGCCTGCCTCATGGGCTCGGCCAACCGCGACGCCGACGTGTTCGAGCGGGCCGACGACTTCGACGTCGCGCGCGACCCCAACCCCCACGTCGGCTTCGGCATGGGCCTGCACTTCTGCCTGGGCGCGCCGCTCGCGCGCGTCGAGCTCGAGATCACCGTCCGACGGCTCCTCGAGCGCTTCCCCACGATCGCGCTCACCGGCGTCGCCCCGCGCCGGCCCACCTGGGTGCTGCGCGGCTACGAGTCCCTCGAGGTGACCCTGACATGAGCCAGACCCCGCCCCCCTCCGGCACCGAGCGCTTCGACGCCCCTGCGGTCATCGCGGCCAAGCGCGACCGGCACGCCCTCACCGACGAGCAGATCGACTGGGTGGTCGACGCCTACACCCGCGGGGTGGTGGCACCGGAGCAGATGTCGGCCCTGGCCATGGCGATCCTGCTGAACGGCATGGACCGGCGCGAGATCGCCCGATGGACGAACGCCATGATCGCCAGCGGCGAGCGGATGGACTTCTCGTCCCTCAGCCGTCCGACCGCGGACAAGCACTCCACGGGCGGTGTGGGGGACAAGATCACCCTCCCGCTCGCCCCGCTCGTCGCGGCGTGCGGCGTGGCCGTGCCGCAGCTCTCGGGCCGCGGGCTCGGGCACACCGGCGGCACGCTCGACAAGCTCGAGTCGATCCCCGGATGGCGCGCCGCGCTCAGCAACGAGGAGATGCTCGCGCAGCTGGAGGACGTCGGCGCCGTCATCTGCGCGGCCGGCACGGGCCTGGCGCCCGCGGACAAGAAGCTCTACGCCCTGCGCGACGTGACCGGCACCGTCGAGGCGATCCCGCTCATCGCCAGCTCGATCATGAGCAAGAAGATCGCCGAGGGCACCGGCGCGCTCGTGCTCGACGTGAAGGTCGGGTCTGGCGCGTTCATGAAGACCGAGGAGAACGCGCGCGAGCTGGCCGAGACGATGGTGGCGCTGGGCACCGACGCAGGCGTGACCACCGTGGCGCTGCTGACCGACATGTCCACCCCGCTCGGCCTCACCGCGGGCAACGCGCTCGAGGTCCGCGAGTCGGTCGAGGTCCTCGCCGGGGGCGGGCCTTCCGACGTCGTGGACCTCACGCTCGCCCTGGCCCGCGAGATGCTGGCGGCGGCCGGACGCACCGACGTCGACCCGGCCGACGCCCTGGCCGACGGTCGCGCGATGGACGCCTGGCGGCGCATGATCTCCGCCCAGGGTGGCGACCCCGACGCTCCGCTGCCCACGGCCCGCGAGACGCACGTGGTGACAGCCGAGTCCGACGGCGTCCTCACGACCCTGGACGCGTTCGGCGTCGGCGTCTCGGCGTGGCGTCTCGGCGCGGGTCGGTCCCGTCCGGGGGAGGACGTGCAGGCCGGTGCGGGCATCGAGCTGCACGCCAAGCCGGGCGACGAGGTTCGTGCCGGTGCGCCCCTGATGACTCTGCACACCGACACGCCCGAACGCTTCGAGCGCGCGCTCGAGGCGCTCGAGGGCGCGGTGCGGGTCGAGGCCACCGCGTCGGGCGTCGGCGGCGCGTCCGCGGATGTGGTCATCGACCGGATTGGTTAGGGTCGACTGCATGCGTGTGCTCAACGACCGTCACGAGGTCGCCGGGTCCGTCGGTGACGAGCTGGGCGTGAGCGAGTGGGTCCAGATCTCCCAGGAGCGGATCGACCTCTTCGCCGACGCGACCGGCGACCGTCAGTGGATCCACGTCGATCCCGAGCGGGCGGCCGAGGGACCGTTCGGCGCCACGATCGCCCACGGCTACCTGACGTTGTCGCTGCTGCCCTTCCTGGGCGCCCAGGTCTACGCCTTCGCCGGCGACGTCGCGCGGGTGAACTACGGCCTCAACAAGGTGCGGTTCATGACGCCGGTGGTCGTCGGCTCGAAGCTGCGCAACCGCGTGACGGTGCTGGACGTCCAGGACGTCGAGCGCGGCCAGCAGGTGACCCTGCGTCACCAGATCGAGATCAAGGGCAAGGACAAGCCGGCGTGCGTCGCCGAGACCGTCACCGTCCTCATCGAGGCCAACGGCGCCTGAGCGGTCGTCCGCACGGGGGCCGTGGGGCTGCTGCTGCGTCGCTTCGGTTGGGCGTTCGCTCGGTGCTGCGCTGACTCGGTCTGAGCTTCGCTGCGTGTTGTGCTGACTCGTCTGGGCGTTCGATCGGTGCTGCGCTGGCTCGGCTGGGCCTTCGCTCGGTGCTGCGTCGCTGTGGCTGCGACTGGACCTGCTCTCCGAAAGGGCCTCGACCGGCGACGGGGTCCGGACTCGGGTGGGCTCTCGGGGGGTGGCTCGGGGACGCAAGATTCTGCGTTGGTGCGTGAGGGGTCGAAGGATGCTGCGATTGATACGGGATTCCGTCTTGAACGCAGCATCGTTGGGGTTTCTGCACGCGAAGGCAGAATCTTGCGTAGATCACGCACAGAAGGAGAATCGTGGCCGCGCCCAGCAGACCCAGCCGGGCCGAGACCCACCGCTCCGGTCGAGGCCCTCTCGGAGACCAACCCCACTCGGGCTCACAGCGACGCAGCCGCAGGAGAGGACCCAGCCGGACGGCGCAGCAGCAGGCAAAGGCCCGCCCGAGACCGCGCAGCCGCGGGCCGGGACTCAGCCGGACGTGTGCAGCCGCAGGTCAGGCTGGGCCGAGGAGGCGCAACCGGAGGACGCGACGAACCTCAGTACGCCGACCCACCCGCCAGCGACACGGCGCCCACGGGGTGCCAGACGGTCTTGATCTCCAGGAACGCGCGCAGGCGGGCGGTGCCGGGGGCGGCGGTGAAGTCGGGCTCGCGGCGGGGGGAGTAGACCCGCTTCACGGTGCCCGACGCCGACCGCTCCAGCTCCACACGGTCGTCGGCCGCCATGCCGGTGAGGTCGAGACCGTTGACGTCGGCGTGGCTCGCGAGCCAGGGCATCATCTCGGCGGCCCGGCCGGTGAGCACGTTCACGACGCCCGCGGGCACGTCGCTCGTGGCGAGGACCTCGGCGAAGGTCACGGCGACCGTCGGGTCGGCCTCGGAGGCCACGACGACCACGCTGTTGCCGCCGGCGAGCACGGGCAGCACGGCGGCCACGAGGGGCAGCAGGGCCGACGTCGGCGACGCCGCGATGGCCACGACGCCGGTGGGCTCGGGTGCGGAGTAGCTGAAGTACGGGCCCGACACCGCGTTGGCGCCACCGAAGACGGCGGGCAGCTTGTCGGTCCAGCCGGCGAAGTGCACGACGCGGTCGATCGACGCATCGACCTCGGCGCGCGCCTGGGCGGCGGTCGCGCCACGGCTCTGCACGATGAGGTCGACGAGCTCGGTCCGGCGGGCCTCGAGCATCTCGGCCACGCGGTACAGCACCTGACCGCGGTTGTAGGGCGTGGCGCCGGCCCACTTCGAGAACCCGGACCGGGCGGCGACGACGGCGTTGCGGGCGTCCTTGCGGGAGGCGAGGGCGGCGTTGGCCATGAGCGACCCCTTCTGGTCGTGCACCTGGTAGGTACGGCCGGACTCCGAGCGCGGGAACGCGCCACCGATGTACAGCTTGTAGGTCTTGGCGACGGACAGTCGTGCCATCAGAGTGCTCCCTCGTCGTCGGTGTCGAGGTAGGCCGCCATGCCGGCGGTGCCGCCCTCGCGTCCGAAGCCGGACTCGCCGTAGCCGCCGAACGAGGCGGTGGGGTCGAACTTGTTGAACGTGTTGTCCCAGACGACGCCGGCCTTCAGGCCTGCCGCCATGCCCATGGCGCGCGAGCCCTTCTCGGTCCAGACGCCGGCCGACAGGCCGTACGGCGTGTTGTTGGCCTTCGCGAGCGCCTCCTCGGGCGTGCGGAAGGTCAGCGTCGTGAGCACCGGGCCGAAGATCTCCTCACGGGCCACACGCATCGACGCGGTGGCGTCGGTGAACACCGTGGGGGCCACGAACCAGCCCTTCTCCGGGAGCGCGCAGCTGCTCGTCCACACCGTGGCGCCCTCGTCGGCGCCGACCTGGGTGAGGTTCGTGATCTTGTCGTACTGCATCTGGGAGTTCACGGCGCCCACGTCGGTGTTCTTGTCGAGCGGGTCACCGACGCGCAGCGTCTCGATGCGCTTCTTGAGCTTCTCGACGACCTCGTCGGCCACGGACTCCTGCACGAGCAGGCGGGATCCGGCGCAGCACACCTGGCCCTGGTTGAAGAAGATGCCCGACACGATGCCGTCGACGGCCTGGTCCACGGCGGCGTCGGCGAACACGATGTTCGCGCCCTTGCCGCCGAGCTCGAGGGTGAGCTTCTTGCCGGTGCCGGCCAGCTCGGACTGGATGCGCTTGCCGACGGGCGTGGAGCCCGTGAACGCGACCTTGTCGACGCCCGGGTGGTTGACGATGGCGCTGCCGACGTCGCCGGCACCGGGGACGATGTTGACGACGCCGGGCGGCAGCTCGGCGTCCGCGAGGATCTCGGCGAGGATCAGCGCCGTGACGGGCGTCGTCTCGGCCGGCTTGAGCACGACGGTGTTGCCGGCGGCCAGCGCAGGGGCGATCTTCCACGCGGCCATGAGCAGCGGGAAGTTCCACGGGATGACCTGGCCGGCCACGCCGAGCGGGCGCGGGGCGGGGCCGAGCCCGAGGTGACCGAGCTTGTCGGCCCAGCCGGCGTGGTGGAAGAAGTGCTGGGCGGCGGTCGGGACGTCGAAGTCGCGGGTCTCGCGGATCGGCTTGCCGTTGTCGAGCGACTCGGCCACGGCCAGCTCGCGCGCACGCTCGGCGATGGCGCGGGCGATGCGGAACAGGTACTTGCCGCGCTCGGCCCCGCCCATGCGCGACCAGGGGCCGTCGTAGGCCTTGCGGGCTGCGGCCACCGCGCGGTCGACGTCGGCCGCCGTCGCCGTGCTGACGGTGGTCAGCGGCTCGCGGGTGGCGGGGTTGAGCGACGTCAGGTCGTCGCCGCCGCCGTCGACGAACTCGCCGGCGACGAACATCTGGTACCGCGGCTTGATCGCGGCGATCGCCGCCGACTCCGGGGCCGGGGCGTAGGTCAGGTCGAGATCCATGGGGCTGCTCATCTCTTCGGGTGGTGCTGGGCGGCGGACGGACGCATGGTCAGTCGACGCTCACGTAGCGGGGGCCGCTGTAGTGGCCGTTGGTCTGGGTGCGGCGCTGCATCAGCAGGTCGTTGACGACGCCGGAGGCGCCGAAGCGGAACCAGTGCGGGTCGAGCCACTGCGGGCCGGCGACCTCGTGGACGGCGACGAGGTAGGCGATCGCGTCCTTGGTGGTGCGGATGCCGCCCGCGGGCTTGACGGCGCGCTGGGCGCCGGTGAGGTCGTGCAGGTCGCGCACGGCCTGCAGCATCACGTGGGTGACGGGCAGGGTGGCGGCGGGGGAGATCTTGCCCGTCGAGGTCTTGATGAAGTCGCCGCCGGCCATCAGGGCCAGCCACGACGCACGACGCACGTTGTCGTAGGTGGCGAGCTCGCCGGTCTCGAGGATCACCTTGAGCCGCGCCGAGCCGGCGGCCTCCTTCACCCGGGCGATCTGGTCGAACACCAGGCCGTAGTCGCCGGCGAGGAACGCACCACGGTCGATGACCATGTCGATCTCGTCGGCGCCGGCCTCGAAGGCCAGGCGGGTGTCGGCGAGCTTGACCTCGATCGACGAACGCCCCGCCGGGAACGCCGTGGCCACCGACGCGACCTTGACGCCGGTGCCGGCGACCGCCTCGGCCGCGACGGCGACCATGTCGGGGTACACGCACACGGCCGCGGTCGACGGCGTGCCCTCGACCTCGCGGTCGGGGTTCACGGCCTTGCGGCACAGGGCCCGGACCTTGCCCGGGGTGTCCGCGCCCTCGAGCGTGGTCAGGTCGACCATCGAGATGGCGAGGTCGATCAGGGCCCGCTTGGTGTCCTTCTTGATGGAGCGCGTGGCCAGCTGGGCGGCCCGCGCCTCGACGCCGACGGGGTCGACGGCGGGCAGGCCGTCCAGGAACGTGCGCAGTGCCGCGGTGTCGGTGCCGCCGAGGCCTACGTTCGAGCGCAGGTCGTCGATGGACACGTCGACGGTGGTGTCGGGGGTGGGGCTCATGGACGGTTCTCCGGATCGGGGGTCGGGCGGGTGACGGGTGGAACCGCCCGGTGCGACGGTTCGGCGGGGTAGCCGTCGAACCCCGTGAAGTCTGCCACCTCGAGCCGCGCGTGGTCATGCCTCCACCGCAGAGGGCACGGCGCGTGCACGCCGGAGCCGCCGGTCCCGTGCCACGATGGGTTCGTGACCCTCACCGCCGACCAGATCCGACGCGCGCCCAAGGTGGCGCTGCACGAGCACCTCGACGGGGGCGTCCGACCCGCCACCGTCGCCGCCATCGCCGAGGAGGTCGGCCACGCGCTGCCCGCGCCCGCGGACCAGCTGGGGCTGTGGTTCGCCGACGCCGCCAGCTCGGGCTCGCTGCCGCGCTACCTCGAGACGTTCGAGCACACCGTGGCGGTCATGCAGCGGCCGCAGGACCTGGCCCGCGTGGCCCGTGAGTCCGTCCTCGACCTCGCGGCCGACGGCGTCGTGTACGCCGAGCTGCGCTGGGCGCCCGAGCAGCACCTGCGCGGCGGGATGAGCCTGTCCGAGACGGTCGAGGCCGTCCAGGCCGGCATCGACGAGGGCCGGGCCGAGGCCGCGGCCGAGGGCACGCCGATCGTCGTCGGCCAGCTGCTCACCGCCATGCGGCACGCCCAGCACGGGCTCGAGATCGCCGAGCTGGTCGTCGAGTACCGCGACCGTGGCGTCTGCGGGTTCGACATCGCCGGTGCGGAGGACGGCTTCCCGCCGATTCTGCACCTCGAGGCGTTCGAGTACCTGCGCCGCGAGAACGCGCACTTCACCATCCACGCGGGCGAGGCGTTCGGCCTGCCGTCCATCTGGCAGGCCATCCAGCGCTGTGGCGCCGACCGGCTCGGCCACGGCGTCCGGATCATCGACGACATCGACCTCGCGGCCGAGGGCGGCCCGCGGCTGGGTCGGCTGGCGGCCTACATCCGCGACAAGCGCATCCCGCTCGAGATGTGCCCGTCGTCGAACCTTCAGACGTCGGCGGTGCCCGGCATGCGCTCCATCGCCGACCACCCGATCGGCCTGCTCAAGGAGCTCGGCTTCCGGGTGACGGTCAACTGCGACAACCGGCTCATGAGCGGCACGTCGATGAGCCGCGAGATGCAGCTGCTCGTCGACGCGTTCGGCTACGACGCCGACGACCTGCGCTGGTTCACCGTCAACGCCATGAAGAGCGCCTTCCTCCCCTTCGACGAGCGCCTCGCCCTCATCGACGACGTCATCAAGCCGCGCTACGCCGCGCTCTGACCCACCCCCGCCCCACCGGCGGCCCGGGACCGTCAGAGGTAGGTCTCGCACCGAACCACGCCGTCGGAGGTAGGTCTCGCACCTCATCCGGACGCGATGAGGTGCGTCACCTACCTCCGACCTGACGAGGTCGGACGGTCTCGCCGGGTTTTCAGGTGGGAGAGCGGAGCATCCGCCGGGCCTGGCGGGGAGTCATCGGCTCGCAGCCGGCGGCCACGGCCTGCGCGACGACGCGGTCGTCGTCGTTCTTCAGGCGCCAACCACGGCGCACGAGCACCCACGGGCTCTTGCGGCCCTCGCGCAGGTCCCGTGCCAGGCGCAGCGCGAAGGTGACCAGCCGGTGCCGACGTAGGCAGATGGCTGCGTCGAGCAGGCCCGCCTCGCGACAGGCGGACACGACCTGAGGCGCGAACAGGCCCTCGGCGATGAACTGGTCGCCCACCACCAGGTGCTGCGTGCCGGTACGGGCGCTCGAGGCGAGGTCGTAGACGGGCACGTCCGTCCCGCCGCTCGCACACAGCTCGGCGATGGCGCCGACGGCGGCGACGGGGTCCCACGAGCCGGGGTGGTCCCAGTCCGGGATGCCCAGGCTGGACCGCGGCAGGTCGGGGTCGTGGCCCTCGCGGTAGAAGTCGTCGAGGCGCAGCACCGACCACCCCAGCACCTGTCCGAGGTGGGACTTCCCGACACCCGACGGCCCGGCCACGATCACGACGCCCACGAGGGGTGAGCCTACGAGACGCCGACGCAGGCGCCCACACCGCGACTTCACCCATTCGTCACGTGAGGGGCGTTGACGCCACAGGTGGTCGTCGGGTGAAATCGAGGCACGTTCCAGAGCTGGTCCGGGCGCAGTCGTGCCATCGGGGGGCCGACTCGACGACCCGAAGGACCGCTCTCACGTGAAGACACGTCTGCGCCGCGCTGCGGCCGCACCCGCTCTCGCCCTCGGCACCACCCTCGCGCTCGGAGCAGGCGTCATCGCCGCGGCCCCGGCCCAGGCCGCCGACGACGTCACCATCCGGCTGCTCGACATCAACGACTACCACGGTCGTATCGACGCCAACACGGTGAAGTTCGCCGGCACCGTCGAGCAGCTGCGAGCCGAGGCGGGCGAGGCGAACACGCTCTTCATGTCGGCCGGCGACAACATCGGCGCCTCGCTGTTCGCGTCCGCCACGCAGCAGGACGCGCCCACCATCGACGTGCTGAACGCTCTCGACCTGAAGGTCTCGACCGTCGGCAACCACGAGTTCGACCGCGGGTTCGCCGACCTCACCGGCCGGGTCGCCGACCGGGCGGACTTCTCCTACCTGGGCGCCAACGTCGTCTCCAAGGCCACCGGCGAGCCGGCGCTCCCCGCGTACGAGACCTTCGAGGTCGGCGGGCTCGACGTCGCCGTCGTCGGAGCGGTCACCGAGGAGACGCCCTCGCTCGTCTCGCCGTCGGGCATCTCCGACATCGAGTTCACCGACCCGGTCGAGGCGGTCAACGACACCGTCGCCGAGCTCGAGGCGTCGGCTACCCCGCCCGACGTCGTGGTCGCCGCGTACCACGAGGGAGCCGGGGCCGGGACCCCCGACGGCGCGACCCTGGAGCAGGAGGTGGCCGCAGGCGGCGCCTTCGCCGACATCGTGCAGAAGACCGACGCCGAGGTCGACGCGATCTTCACCGGCCACACCCACAAGCAGTACGCCTGGCAGGCCCCGGTGCCCGGCGAGGCCGGCAAGACCCGCCCGGTGCTGCAGACCGGCAGCTACGGCGAGTTCATCGGCAGCATCGACCTGACCGTCGACGGCGACACCGGCGACGTCACCAGCACCGCCACCAACGCAGCACGCACCACCACCGACGACGCCACCCTGGTGAGCCGGTTCCCGCGCGTGGCCGAGGTCAAGACCATCGTCGACGCCGCGCTCGCCAACGCCCAGGAGGTCGGCAGCAAGCCCGTCGCCGAGGTGACGGCCGACGTCACCACGGCCTACGCCGGCGGCAACCGGGACGACCGCTCCAGCGAGTCCACCCTCGGCAACCTGGTCGCCGACGCCCAGCTCGCCGGCGTGAAGGACACCCCGGCCGGCGCCGACCTGTCCGTCGTCAACCCCGGCGGCCTGCGCAGCGACCTGCTGTTCAAGGGCACCGGCGGTTCCAACGCCGACGGCGTGGTCACGTTCGCCGAGGCCAACGCGGTGCTGCCCTTCACCAACAACCTCAGCTCGGTCAGCCTCACGGGGGCCCAGCTGACGCAGGTCTTCGAGGAGCAGTGGCAGCGCGACGCCGCGGGCAACGTGCCCTCGCGCCCCTACCTGCAGCTCGGCACCTCGAGCAACGTCGCCTACACCTTCGACCCGACCCGGCCCGAGGGCGAGCGCATCACGTCGCTGCGCGTCGACGGCGAGCAGGTCGGTGCCGACACGACGTACAAGGTCGCGGTGCCGTCGTTCCTGGCCTCCGGCGGTGACAACTTCCGGACCTTCGCCGAGGGCACGGCGGTCGACACCGGACTGCTCGACTACGAGGTCTGGATCGACTACCTGGGCGAGAACAGCCCCGTCGCCCCCAGCTTCGCCCGGCACGCCGTGCAGGTGGAGGGACTTCAGTCCTCCTACGAGGAGGGCGGCACGGTCTCGTTCACGCTGCCGAAGCTCGACCTGACGTCGCTCGGCAGCCCGCAGACCCGCAGCGTCACCGCCACGCTCTACTCCGGCGACACCCCGTACGACCTGGGCGAGTTCCCGGTCAGCGACGGCGCCGTCACCGTCGAGCGCACCCTGCCGGACGGCGTCACGGGCGACGTGCGCATCGAGGTCGAGGCGACCCCGACGGGGACCACGGCGGTCCTGCCGCCGTTCTCGATCGAGGAGTCCGGCGCCGACGCCAGGCTCGACGTCGTCACCCTGCCCTTCGTCAGGCAGGGTTCGCCGTCGCTGCTGGTGGCCCGCGTCAAGGGCGGCGAGGGACGCCCGACCGGAAGCCTGACGGTCACCGACGCCGCAGGCACGAAGCTCGGGTCGGCCAGGCTGACCCGCAGTGGCGTCGCCGTCCTGCTGCTCGACACCCGCCGGCTCCCGGCGGGCGCACAGGTGCTCACGGCTGCCTACAGCGGCGACGACACCTACGCCCCGGTCGAGCGTGACCTGAAGGTCACCGTCGTCGCGAAGAAGAAGCGCTGATGCGCGGCGTGCGCGCCGGCGCCGTCCTGACGGCGGGCGCCGCACTGGTCGCCGGCCTGATGGCCGCCTCGCCGGTCCAGGCCGCACCCGACGGCGACGGTCTGGTGATCGGCGAGGCCTACCTGAACGGTGGCAGCAGCGGGGCCACCTACCTCAACAAGTTCGTCGAGATCGAGAACCCCACCGACGAGCCGATCGACGTGTCCGGCTGGTCGTTGCAGTACCGCTCGTACTCCTCGACCGGCGCGTTCACCGGCGTCATCGCCCTCGGCGACCACCACGTGGAGCCCGGCGGCACGCTGCTGGTCTCGGGCAACGCCAACGCCTCGAACGGCCAGGCGCTGCCCACGCCCGACGTCACGTCGTCGATCGCGTTCTCGGGCAACGCCAACGGCGGCACCCTGGCGCTCGTCCGCTCCACGTCGGCGCTGAGCGGCGACCGAGCGAGCGTGCTCGGCTCCGACCAGCTCGTCGACCTCGTCGGCTACGGCGCGTCCGCCACCTACGAGGGGAGCGGTCCGGCCCCCTCGGGGTACTCGGTCACCTCGTCGTTGCAGCGCACGGACGCGCAGGACACCGACGACAACGCGGCCGACCTGCGCGGCGGTGCGCCGACGCCGCAGGCCTGTGGCACCGACTGCGACGGGAGCGGCACGCCGCCCGAGCCTCCGGTCGACGTCACGATCGCCGAGATCCAGGGCACCGGCTCCGCCAGCCCGCTGGTCGGTCGGACCGTCACCACCAGCGGCGTGGTCACCGCCGCGTACCCGTCGGGCGGCTTCGACGGGCTCTACCTCCAGACCGAGGGCACGGGCGGCACCGCTCCCGCGGACCGGACGGCTTCGGACGGGGTCTTCGTCGCGTCGGCCGCCATGGCGGCCGACGTCGAGATCGGCGACCACGTCGAGGTCACCGGCACGGTGGCCGAGAGCTTCGGGCTCACCCAGGTGTCGCCCGGGGCCGGTGACTGGAAGCAGCTCGCCGACCCGGCCCAGGCCGTGAAGCCCACGCCGCTCACCCTGCCGCTGGGCGAGGCGCAGCGCGAGAGCCTGGAGGGCATGCTCGTGGCGCCCGAGGGTCGCTACACGATCACCAACAACTTCGGCACCAACACGTTCGGCGAGATCGGTCTCGCCGCCGGCGACACCGGCTTGCCGCAGCCCACCGACGTCGCCCGCCCGGGATCGGCGGAGTACGACGCCGTCGTGGCCGAGAACGCGCAGCGCCTCATCACCGTCGACGACGGCGCAGGCATCAACTTCACGAGCGGCGGCAAGAACACGCCGGTGCCGTGGCTGCGTCCCGACAACGAGGTGCGCGCCGGTGCCCCGGTCACGTTCACCGGCGACGACCTGGTGCTCGACTACCGGTTCAGCCTGTGGCGGCTCCAGCCCACCCAGCAGCTGACCGCCGACGGCGACGAGCCGATCAGCATCGGCAGCACGCGGGTCGCCGCTCCGAAGGACGTGGGCGGCGACGTCAAGATTGCGTCGTTCAACGTGCTCAACTACTTCACCCTCACCGGGGAGGCGTACGAGAAGTCCGGTGCCGGCACGTGCACCTACTACTCGGACCGCAACGGCAACCGGGTCACCGTCAACTCCTGCACCAACGACGGCCCCCGCGGCGCTGCCGACGACGCGAACCTGCAGCGTCAGCAGGCCAAGATCGTCAACGCCATCGACGCCCTCGGTGCCGACGTCGTCTCGTTGGAGGAGATCGAGAACTCCGCCGCCTTCGGCATGGACCGCGACACCGCGCTGCGTGCCCTCGTGGCGGCGCTCAACGAGAAGGCCGGCCGCGAGGAGTGGGCGGCCGTCGCGTCACCCACCCGGGTTCCCGAGCGCGAGGACGTGATCCGCACGGCGTTCATCCACCGCGTCGGTGTCGTCGAGCCGGTGGGGGAGTCCGTCATCGACGACGACCCCGCGTTCGACAACGCCCGTGACCCGCTGTCGCAGGAGTTCCGGCCCGTCGGCGGCACGGAGCGCGACGACTTCCTGGTGGTCGTGAACCACTTCAAGTCCAAGGGCTCGGGCTCCGGAGAGGACGCCGACACCGGCGACGGCCAGGGTGCGTCGAACGCGTCGCGCGTCCGCCAGGCCACCGCGCTGGTCGCGTTCGCCGACGAGCAGAAGGCCGCGGCCGGCACCGAGACGGTGTTCCTGACCGGCGACTTCAACAGCTACAGCAAGGAGGACCCGATCGCGGTCCTCGAGGACGCCGGCTACGTGAACGTCCCCGCGAAGTACACCGACAAGACCACGTACCAGTTCGGTGGCCTGCTCGGCTCGCTCGACCACGTGTTCGCCTCGCCGGCCGCGGTGGACAAGGTCACCGGTGCCGACGTGTGGGACATCAACGCCGACGAGTCGCTGGGGCGTGAGTACAGCCGCTACGACAACAACGTCACGCGCCTGTACGACACGAGCCCCTACCGCGCCAGCGACCACGACCCGGCGATCGTCGGCTTCACGGCGAAGCAGAAGGAGCCGCAGGTCGGCCCCACGCGCATCGCCGTGACCGGCTACACCGCACCGCCCAAGGTCACGCTCACGGCCACGGTGGCCGGAGGTGACGTGAAGGCCGACGGCGGCGTGCTGCTCGTGCTCGACGGCTGGCGCCCGGTGGGTGTCGCGAAGGTCGTGGACGGCACGGCCTCGGTGCGGCTCTCCGGGGTCGGCAAGGGCAAGCGGACCCTGACCCTCGTCTACTCCGGCGACCGCCGCGTGAAGCCCGGGGTCACCCTCTACCGCACCCGCTGACCAGGTCCGGAGCCCCGCATCGGTGGATCGTCAACCGCAGCAGTGCCCCTGCGGTTGAGGATCCACCGATGGGTGGGGTCGGGCGGGTGGATCAGGCGAGGCCGAGAGCGACGGCGAGGTCCGTCTTGACGGCCTCGAGCGTGGCCGACGCCTCCTCGCGGGCGACCTCGACCGAGTCGGTGACCGGCACGACCACCTCGACGTAGCACTTGAGCTTCGGCTCGGTGCCCGAGGGACGGCAGATGATGCGCGCGGCGTCGCCGAGGCCCAGGCGGATGCCGTCGGTGGGGGGCAGGCCGGCGTACCCGTCGGCCAGGTCGTCGACGGACGTCACCTCGAGCCCAGCGAGCAGGCGGGGCGGGGTGCTGCGCAGCGTGCTCATGGCCGTCGCGATGATCGACAGGTCCTCCACGCGGACCGAGAGCTGGCCCGTGGCGTGCAGACCGTGCTCGCGGTACAGGTCGTCGAGCAGGTCGAGCAGCGTCCGGCCCTCGGCCTTCAGCTCGGCGGCGAGCTCGAGCACCGCGAGGATCGCCGAGACGCCGTCCTTGTCGCGGGCCACGTGCGGGGCGACGCTGTAGCCCAGCGCCTCCTCGTAGCCGAACACGAGGTCGTCGATCTTGCCCAGCCACTTGAAGCCCGTGAGCGTCTGCTGCCAGCGGCGGTCGTGCGCGGCAGCCTGGCGGCCGAGCATGTCCGACGACACGATCGAGGACCCGTACGTGCCCATCGCGCCACGCCGCAGCAGCAGCTCGGCGAGCAGCACGCCCGTCTGGTCGCCGGTGAGCATGCGGAACCCCTCGTCGTCGCGGACGCCGACGGCGCAGCGGTCGGCGTCGGGGTCGTTGGCCACGATCACGTCGGCCTGCACCTCCGAGGCCAGCTTGAGCGCCAGGTCCATGGCGCCGGGCTCCTCGGGGTTCGGGAACGCGACGGTGGGGAAGTCGGGGTCGGGGTCGCCCTGCTCGCGGACCACGTGGAGCGGCGCGAAGCCGGCACGGCGCACGACCTCGACCAGCGTGTCCCGGCCGACGCCGTGCATGGGGGTGTAGACGGCCACCACGTCGCGCGGCCCGTCGTGCGCGAGGTCGACGACGGCCTGCACGTACGCCTCGGCCACCTCGGGGCCCACCGTCGTGTAGTCGTCGCTGCGCGGGAGCTCGTCGACCCGCCCGACGGCGTCGATGAGGGCGGAGATGTCGGTGTCGGCCGGAGGGACGATCTGGCTGGAGTCGCCGAGGTAGACCTTGTAGCCGTTGTCCTGGGGCGGGTTGTGCGAGGCCGTGACCATGACGCCCGCCGAGCAGCCGAGGTGCAGGATCGCGTGGGCCAGCACGGGGGTCGGCAAGTGGGTGGGCAGCAGGTAGGCCCGCACACCCGCCGCGTGCATGATCTCGGCGGTGTCGCGGGCGAACACGTCGGAGTTGTGACGGGCGTCGTAGCCGACGACGACCGACGGGTCGTCGGGCGTCTCGCGCAGCAGGTAGGCCGCGAGACCTGCCGCCGCCTTGGCCACGATGACCCGGTTCATCCGGTTCGGCCCTCCACCGAGTGCACCGCGCAGCCCCGCAGTACCGAACTGCAGCCGCTCGTCGAAGCGGTCGTGCAGCGCGTCCAGGTCGTCGGCGTCGACGAGAGCCTGCAGCTCGGCACGGGTAGCCGGGTCAGGATCCTGGTCGATCCAGTCGAGGGCGAGGTCGACGACGGGCATGGTTCCTCCTGGCGGGCGGTGCTGGTGGGAGCGGTGCAGGTCGGGTGGGGCGCCCACTAGATCCGGGGGATGATGTCGGCGAGCAGGGCGCCCATGCGGCTCGCGGCCGCCTTGCCGGCCTCGAGGACCTCCTCGTGGTTGAGGGGCTCGCCGGAGATGCCGGCGGCGAGGTTGGTCACGAGCGAGAGTCCGAGCACCTCCATGCCGGCCTCGCGTGCCGCGATCGCCTCGAGCGTGGTCGACATGCCGACGAGGGTGCCGCCGATGGCACGCACCATGGCGATCTCGGCGGGCGTCTCGTAGTGCGGGCCGGGGAACTGCACGTACACGCCCTCGTCGAGCGAGGGGTCGACCTCGCGGCACAGGGCCCGCAGGCGCGCGGAGTAGAGGTCGGTGAGGTCGACGAAGTTCGCGCCCTCGATCGGTGAGGTGGCGGTGAGGTTGATGTGGTCGCTGATGAGCACGGGGGTGCCGGGCGTCCAGCTGGGGTCGAGCCCGCCGCAGCCGTTGGTGAGCACGACGGTGCGGACGCCGGCTGCTGCCGCGGTCCGGACGCCGTGGACGACGGCCGCCACGCCCTTGCCCTCGTAGAAGTGCGTGCGCCCGAGGAACACGAGGGCGCGGCGTTCTCCGATCTTGACCGAGCGCACCGTGCCGCCGTGGCCGGCGACCGCCGGTGCACTGAATCCGGGCAGGTCGGCCAGGGCGATCTCGTGGTCAGGGGTCCCGAGGGCGTCGGCGGCGGGCAGCCAGCCCGATCCCATCACGAGGGCGACGTCGTGGGTCGCTCCGTCGGTGCGGTCGGCGAGGGCTTCCGCGGCTGCGCGGGCGAGTTCGGCGGTGGTCACCGGTCCACCCTACGAGACGTGACGGACGCCACCGGTCCGGGCGAGTCACCGCCGTGCCCGGTTCCGGGCGCCGAAGGTCCCGACACGGGACCGGACAAAAGAGTGACTAGTCAGGTCTAGTCCTAAAGAACTAGTTCCGTGTAGTCTCCTGTGACCAAGGGGATGGACGAAAGGACTCCGGAGTGACGACGATCCGCACGCGCAGGGTGATCGCCTCGAGCGTCGCCGTGCTCGCGGCCACCGCGTCGCTGGTGCTCGTGCCGGCCACCGCGCAGGCAGCGTCCCAGGCCGGCATCCAGCCGCTCGTCACCCAGGCCATCCAGCCGCTCGACACCGACGGCATCCAGCCGCTCGACACCGACGGCATCCAGCCGCTCGACACCGACGGCATCCAGCCCCTCACCACGGTGGCGGCCGCATGACGCACTGAGACTTCCGGCCTGTCGGGGGACGGGCCGGACGGTGGAGCATCTCGGGGGGATGGTCCATCACACACGACGAGACCCTGGCCGTTCGGGGGGATGGCCAGGGTCTCGTCGCGTCTGGGCACCTGCGCCCCGACGCCTACTAGTCCGATCGAACCATCTTCGTGTGCTCCCCGACGCGCACGAGCGAGCATGTGTGACCCTTGACCGTCACGATCATCTCGGGGTTGGGAAAGACACATGCTCGACGCGCGCGCGCTCACGAAGAACCTGATTGCCGTCGGCGCAGTCACCGCAGGTCTGTTCACCGTCATGACGGTGCCCGCCATCTCCGACGAGCCGACGGCCGACCCCACGCCGTCGGCGGCCGTCTCGACGCCCGCGCCGACGACCGAGGTCGAGCCGTCCGCGGAGCCGGAGCCCACTGCGGAGCCGACGCCGACCCCCGCGCCCACCACGAGTGCGCCGAAGCCGAGCCCGACCCCCACCGCCACCGCCAGCAAGGCTGCCAGGGCCGCCTCGGCGCCGGCGCCGGGCGAGCCGCTCCTGGTGTTCGGTGACTCCACCAGCGCCTGGTTCTCCGACCAGCCCGGGTCGCCGTCGCAGGGCTGGTGGTCCAAGGTCGCGGCCAAGGCCGACATGCGGGCCGTGCTCTCGGCCGAGTCGGGCTCGGGCATGTGGGCCCGCGGCAACAAGTGCGGTGGCACCCGCTTCGACCAGCGGCTCTCGGAGATCGCGCGCATCAAGCCGGCCAAGATCATCGTGGCCACCGGCCGCAACGACTACCACCGTTGCCGCGGGGGTCAGGGGCAGGGCTACGTCACGAGTCCCCGCGCCCAGGTGGAGCTGGCGATCAGCAACTACATGACCAAGCTGGACAAGGCGCGCAAGGCCGAGGGGATCCCGGCGAACGAGGTCTACGTGACCACGCCGTGGGGCACCGACGGACGCAGCGTCCACTCCTGGATGTGGAAGGCGCAGAAGCGCGAGGCCGAGAAGCGTGGCTTCACCTACGTGACGGTCCGCTTCCTCGACGACCTGTTCACGCTGGACAAGACCCACCCGAACGCGCTCGGCAACACCAAGCTGGCCGAGGACTTCCTGCGGGTCTCGAAGATCGCCGGCTGACGGACCGGCCGCCGGGCCTGGACCGGCCCGACGACCGACATCGTCAGTTGAACTCGGACGGATCGGGTCCGGTGCGCTCGTCGCGGTTGATGGCGCTGATGCGCTGGAGCTCGTCGTCGCTCAGCTGCACCTCGGTGGCGCCGAAGTTCTCGGCGATGCGCTCGGGCGTGACCGACTTGGGGAACACGACGTTCTCGAGCGCCAGCTGCCAGGCCAGGACGACCTGACCGGGCGTGGCGTCGTGCGGCTCGGCGATCTCGACGACGGCGGGCTCGCTGAGCACGGCGCCCTGGGCCAGCGGGCTCCAGGCCTCGGTCACGATGCCGTGCTCGGAGTGGAACGCCCGCAGCACGTCCTGCGTGAGGGCGGGGTGCAGCTCGACCTGGTTGACCGACGGGGTGGTCAGGCCCTCGTCGGCCAGGCGCTGCAGGTCCTGGACGCGGAAGTTCGAGACGCCGATGGATCGCACACGGCCGTCGGCCTTCAGCTGCTCGAACGCCTTCCAGGTGTCGACGAAGCGGTCCTTCTCCGGCGTGGGCCAGTGGATGAGGTAGAGGTCGAGCACGTCGAGACCGAGCCGGCCCATGCTGGCGTCGAAGGCCCGCAGCGTGGACTCGTGTCCCTGGTCGTCGTTCCACAGCTTGGTGGTCACGAAGACCTCGTCGGCCAGACCCGTGGCCTTGAGCGCCGCGCCGACGCCCTCCTCGTTGCCGTAGATCTTGGCGGTGTCGATGTGGCGGTAGCCGACCTCGAGGGCCTTCTCGACGGCCGCCTGGGTCTCGGCGGGATCGATCTGGAACACGCCGAACCCCAGCTGGGGGATGGTGGTTCCGTCGTTCAGGGCGATGTCACGCACGGTCATGGTGGTGCTCCTGTTCGTGGGGGAGGGTCGGTCGGGGCGGGAGCTGCGCGATGGTCGGCGCTCCGCAGCCGCAACCCCCAGCATGGCAACCAGGTGGGGACCGGCAAGTCCGACGGTCGACCGCCCTGAAGGGCAGGGGAGATGTGCGCGAACCGGTCGGTGCGCGGCGGTCATCTTGGTACGATCATCCAGACTTCGTCTCGGGCTTGGAAGGTCGTACCCCTGTGTCTGTCCGCTCACTCATGCGCGCAGCCGTGCTCGCACCGCTGCTCGCGCTGCTCGGCGGACTGCTGGTCGCCGCCCCGGCCTCGGCCGTCACGGTGACCATCACGTCGAACCTCACCAAGGTCCGGGAGGGCTCGCCGGTGGAGTTCTCCGGCAAGGCGCCCGCCGGCTCCACGGTGCAGCTCTACCAGGGGGCACACAAGATCCCGACGCCCAGCACCACGGCCAGCACCAAGGTCCCACTGCCCGCGGCCACCACCAAGGCCACCTCGAGCGGAACCTGGAAGATCACGATCGTCTCGGCCGAGCGCGCAGCCGACGGGAAGAAGTACGTCGACGGCTTCCGCAACTATCGCGTCCGCGTCGGCTCGACCCAGTCGGCCGCCCGGCAGGTCAACTCCTACCGGCCCGTGTCGGTCTCGCTGAGCAAGACGATCAGCGGCAAGAAGACCGCCGTGGCGACGAACGAGGAGATCTACAGCCGCAGCGGCATCACGTTCTCGGCCGTCCTGTCGTACGGAGTCAAGGGCAACCCGGCCTACCTGCAGCGACGGGTGCCCACCCGCAGCTCGTCGGGCAAGATCACCGGCACCCAGTGGGCCACGGTCAAGACCGCCACGACCGGTTCCACCGGCGCCAACCGGACCGTCAGCTTCGGGTCCGTCTCCACGCCCCCCGGCCGGTGGCAGTACCGCGTGTCCACCAAGCTGGTGGGCCTCTACGCCATCGGGTACTCCACCACTCCCGCCGTGCACGTGGTCAGCTGCACCACCTACCCCTCGCGCCCTGCGGGCATCCAGCCCGCGTTCTCCAACCCCGGCGCGTACTCCACGGCCGACAGGACCAAGCGGTCCAAGGCGCTGCGCGACCAGCTGGTCAAGACCATCTGCGCCGCCGACACCGGCGCCGAGCTGAAGCTGGCCATGTGGCACATCGACGACGATGGGCTCTACAAGAACCCTCCCGAGATGGTGAACCCGATCCTGCGCGCGCTCGACTACGTGAGCGCGACCCGCAAGGTGAAGGTCAGCATGGTGGTCAACGACACCACCGGCAAGCAGGCCTACACGACGGAGTGGCTCAAGCAGATCGCCGCCCGCAATGGCGGTGGCTACTACGAGTGCAAGGAAGCCTGCATGAGCGACCGCGGGCTGAGCGGGCAGAACAACGCGGGTGACAACCACCAGAAGCTCCTGACCATCAGCAAGGCCAAGGGCGCACCCGTCACGGTCATCTCGACCTCCAACTGGTCGTACTGGCAGCTGCGCGACTACTGGAACTCCAGCTCGGTGCTGTGGAACGACGCGAACATCTACGCGCGCTCCTCGGCACGGTTGTCGCAGATGATCCAGGCCGCCGAGCGGACCTCGGCCGGCAACGGTGGCTGGGCGACCTCGGGCGCCGACGGCTTGGTCAAGAGCGCCGACGACAACACGTGGGCCCCGGCCGACGTCAGCTCGGGCGACGGCATGGTGAGCGCCAAGGAGCGGAAGGGCTCGGGCTCCGGCGCGGCTCGCACGGCTGTCTCGTTCTCGCCGTCCGGAGGCTACGACCCGATCCTCGATCGGCTGAAGGGTTCGAGCTACACGTGCGACAAGGGTGAGGCTGTGCGGTTCGCGGTGCTGCTCGGGACCGGCGACATCGGCACCAAGTGGGTCGACACGATCAAGGAGCTCAAGGCGAAGGGCTGCAAGGTCTACGTGGTCATGAGCCGGCCGATCCCGTCCGGCTCGCACGTCTTCGGTACCGACAAGGCGACGTTCGACGGGCTGAAGAAGCAGCTCGGCGGATCCACGACGTACCTGCGCTGTGGCCAGTACATCCACACCAAGAACATCCTGAGCGACGAGAAGTCGTCGGTGTGGACGGGGCCGCGCAACCTGGACTACTCCGGCTTCAGGCTGAGCGACGAGACGACCCTCCGGGTCTGGAACGACCCGACGCTCTACAACAGGTACAAGACCGACTGGATCAACATCTGGAAGAAGTCCACGAGCTGCGGCTCGACCCACGCAGCGTTCATGAAGCTGCGATGACCTCTTCGCACCGGCAGCGAGGCCCTTCCACCACGTGGAAGGGCCTCGTGGCCGTGGTGGCGCTCCTAGTCGTGGCGCTGGCGGGCGTGGTGGGGGCCCGCCTGCTCGACGTCGGTCCCTACCGTGACACGGGCGCGAGCACGTCGGCGACGCCGGCCGCGAGCGCTTCACCCACGCCGACGCTGCCCGCCGTGGGCGGCATGCGGGCCGAGGAGATCGACGGTCGCATGCGCATCGTCGACGAGACCGGCGAGCGGTTCAAGGTGTCGGCCGCCAACTGGTACGGCGCGGAGACGCCCGACCTGGTGCCCGGTGGCCTGGACCGTCGGCCGCTGGCCGACATGGCCGAGGAGCTGGCGGGAGCCGGCTTCAACACGGTGCGGCTCCCGTGGTCGAACGAGATGGTGCGTGACGACGAGGTGCCGGACCCGTCGCGGGTCGCTGCCAACCCTCAGCTCCAGGGCAAGACCGCGCTCGAGGTGTACGACGCGGTCGTGGAGGCACTGGCCGACGCCGACCTCAGGATCATCCTCGACAACCACCACTCCACCGCCGACTGGTGCTGCAACATCCGCGACGGGAACGGCCTCTGGTACACCGCCGAGCACCCCGAGAGCGAGTGGCTCGAGCACTGGACGCTCATGGCGAAGCGGTACGAGGACCAGCCGGCCGTGATCGCGGCGGAGCTGCGCAACGAGATCCGGTTCGACGTGAAGACCGACCGCATGCCCACCTGGGGGAGCGGTGACGAGGAGACGGACTGGAAGCGTGCTGCCACGCTGGGCGTCGAGGCCGTGCACTCGGTGGCTCCCCGCCTGCTCGTGGTGGTCGGCGGCCTGGAGCACAACTCCAAGCTGATCGAGCAGTTCCGCGACCCGTTGAAGATTCCGCGCCAGGACAAGCTGGTGTACGCGGTGCACGACTACGCCTGGCGCCACTCCGACGAGGCGCTCAGCAGCCAGTCGCTCTTCAACCGACGCATCCAGACCCGGTGGGGCGGGATGAACGACGCCCGCAACGACTTCGCCGCTCCGGTGCTGCTCACGGAGTGGGGTGCGTGCATCCGCCACGACGCCTCCGAGACCGACTGCGACCCCTCGCGCGCCAAGTTCCTGACCCGCATGGCGTCGAACCTCGAGACGACCGACATCGGCTTCGCCTGGTGGGCGTTCAACGGTACGCAGTCGTCCGGCTACACCCGCACACGCGGCAAGGACGAGACCTACGGCCTCGCCGACACGCAGTGGAGGCTGTCCTTCGACGCTCTGCCCAGCGAGCTGCAGGGCCTGCTGCGCTGAGGGCCGGCGAGGTCGGTCAGTCGACGAAGAACTCGTCGACGACCCGTCGCGCCGCCTTGCCGTCGTCCCACGGAGCGAAGCGCTCCTTGAACGAGGCGTAGCGCGCGCCGTACTCCGCGTCGTAGGACTCGAGGGCGTCGAGCGCGGCGAACAGCTGCGGCTGGGTGCTGCACCACGGCCCGGGCGCGATCGGCTCGAGGTCGAAGTAGACACCCCGGGCCCGCACGTACTGGGCGAAGTCGGGCACGAAGTAGAGGATCGGCCGACCGGTCAGGCAGAAGTCGAACATGGCCGAGGAGTAGTCGGTGAGCAGGGCGTCGGCGCTGAGGTACAGGTGGTTGATGTCGTGGTGGTGGGTGACATCGATGACCTGGGCGGTGGACCGGTCGCTCAGGTCGTGCCGGGCGTTGAAGCTGTGGCCGCGCAGCAGCACCACCCAGTCGTCGCCGAGGTGACGGGTGAGCGCCGACAGGTCGAGCCCGGTGAACAGGGAAGCGGTCCAACCCTCGCGGTTCAGGTCACGGAAGGTGGGCGCGTACAGCAGCACCTTCTTGTCCTGCGGGATGCCCAGCTCCTCGCGCAGTCGCAGGCGCTCGTCGAGGGTGGTGTCGACCAGGGCGTCGTTGCGGGGGTAGCCGGTCTCGAGAACCGTCCCGTCGTAGGAGAACTCCCGGGGGACCAGGTCGGTGAAGTAGGGGCTGGGCGAGATCATCGCGTGCCAGTGTCCGCCCTCGGCGCGGCGCACGGTTGCTTCCTCGGCGCTCATCCGCTGGTGCTCGACCTGGGACCGGCCCACGTACTTGTAGGGCGTGCCGTGCCAGGTCTGCAGGTAGCGCTGGTGCTCGCGGGGGGCGTAGCCGTCGATGCCGCCGTAGTTGTTGACCAGGAACCGGGCCGCGGCCAGCTTCTCGTACCACTGGGTGCTGTGCTTGACGATGGGGACGCCGCCGGGCGGGACCTGGACGGAGTGGTCGTCGACGCCCCAGTAGAGCGTGAGGTGCGTGTCGCGGCGCAGGAGCTCGCGGTGGATGGCCAGGGCGCTGTCGCAGGCGTTCGACCCCAGGTCGACGTAGAAGAACACCGCCTCCTCCGGCTCGACCTGGGCGTCCTCGCCGAAGGCGATGCGCGACTGGCGCCGGCTGTAGACGCTGCGGTCCGGCTCCGGCACGGGAGCGTCGAGGATCAGGCTGAGCCGACCGGTGGTGGTGGCCTTGACCGTGAGGTGCGCGTCGAAGTCATCGCGCTGGATCGGGTAGGTCTCGACGATGGGCAGCGCCGTGCGCAGGGTCCACGGCTCCTTCGTCTCGGCATCGCGCAGCGTGAGGGAGTAGCGGCCCGCGGGCAGCGGCCTGCGGCGTCCGTACCAGTCGGTGAAGCCGAGGTCGACCGTGGTCGAGAAACGCGAACCGTCCACCTCGAGGTCCTTCCAGGCGCTCGGCTGGTTCTCGGCCCGGTGCACCGCCAGCTGGAGTCGCGACCCAGGGGTCGTGCCCGACAGGCGCACCCTCGTGGCGCTGACGACGTCGAGCGCCTCGATGGTGGCCGAGCTGCGCTCGTCGCTCACCGCGATCATGCCGCGGCGGGTGCGCATGACGCTCGTGGTCACGTCGTCCTGCGCGGTGACCAGGTGCTCGGGCAGGTCCACGGGCAGGACCCGCCCCGCGGCGGTGCGGACCTTGAGGCCGCGCACCAGGTTGCCGCGGGTGGTGGGCGGGGGGACGTCGACGCGGAGGCGGTAGCCACGGGTGATGCGCTGGGTGAGCGTGGCCTCGCTGCGCTCCACCGGGTGCGGGTGGTCGAGCCACGCCGCCACCAGCGGCGACGTGAGGGTGGAGCTCAGGTCGACCGTGAGTCGGCGGTGCGACAGCTGCACGCGCGTGGCGCGCACCTTGGGGCGGCGCAGCACGAGCGTGACGGGTTGGCGCGGCTCCACGAGCGGGTCGACCACGAGGCCGGCGCCGACCTCGTGGGCGGCGACGGTGCGCAGGGTGCCGTTCCGGTCCTGCTCGACCAGCTCGGTCGACCGCTTCACCTCGCCGGCGACCACGGTGGCCACCAGGACCCAACGTCCCGAGCTCATGGCCTCGGCCACGTGGGGATCGTCCAGGTCGAGGACGGCGGTGAAGGCGGAGTCGGCGTAGGTGCGCATGGCGTCCTTGGCCAGCACGTCGACGGAGTGGTCGGTGCGTCGGCTGTGCGGCAGCTCGACCCGGGTGCCGTCGGCGACGTTCAGGGCGCTGATCTCGAGGGTCTGCTGACCGGCGTCGACGGTGTAGGGAACGTAGGCCCAACCCTCGATCTCGAGCACGTTGCCGCGCCAGCGCATGGCGGTGAGCTTGTGCTTGACCTGCGACCCGCTGATGAGCGTGCGGCTGGGGCGGGACAGCGGAGGCAGGCGGGACGGGTAGTTGGCGCTGCTGAGCACCAGCTCGCCGCTGCGCACGTCGGTCAGCCGCTCGGTGCCACTGGCGAGGAACCAGGCGTAGATGTCGGCGGCGGTGGCTGCTCCGAAGGCCACCGTCGAGGAGAAGAACAGTCGGTGCCCGTCGTGGATCCTGTTGCGCAGCTGCTCGGAGGTGCGGGCCCAGTAGGTGCGGACCACCTCGGTGAACAGGTCGCAGTACGCCTCGTCCGCGTCACCGACGTGGCGGGCGAAGACCCACAGGTCTCCGTGGAACAGCTTGAGGAAGAGGTGGTCGCTGATCGAGGTCTCGCGGTCGGCCCGCAGGATCTGGTGCATCTCGGCGATCGCCTCGAGCTTGGCCTGCATGTTGGGCAGCTCGTTGCGACGCTGGGTGATCGAACCGCCCTCGTCCCGCTCGCGCCAGGAGTACACCGGCTGGGGGAGCACGTCCACGGACTCGGCGAGCACGTAGGCGCGCGACATGGGCGCCATGTCCTCGTACAGCCGCCCGACGGGGAACGCGAGGTCGATGCGGTCGATGAACGTGCGCCGGAACAGCTTGTTCCAGACGACGGTGTCGTAGACGAGCTCGGGATGCTGAGCCAGGTTGGTGCGGAGGCGCCGCCGACGGTGGGACTCGCGCTGGTTCCAGGCCTGCCAGTTACGGGTGGAGTTGAACCGGCGTACGTTGCCGGTCGCGAACTCCGACTCGCTGACCATCAAGGTCGAGAGCATGCGCTCATACGCCGTGGGGTGCACCAGGTCGTCGCTGTCGGCGAAGGCGACGAACTCGCCGGTCGCCGCGGCCATGCCGACGTTGCGCGCGTGCGAGAGCCCACCGTTCGGCTGGTGGATGACCATGACCCGCTCGTCCTCAGCGGAGATCTCGTCGCAGATCGAGCCGGAGCGGTCGGTCGAGCCGTCGTCGACCAGGATGATCTGCAGGTCTCGGTACGTCTGGCGCTGCACGCTGCGCACCGCGTCGCGTAGGTACCGCTCGACGTTGTGGACGGGCACGACGACAGAGACGAGCGGCAAGGCCGAGTGCTGCTCGATCAGTCGTGTCGAGGTCTCGACACGTCGCTGCTGGGATCCCCGAGATGGTGAAGGTCTCCAGCGGAGGTGCTTCCTACGCATGGTGCCCGATCTTCCGATGAACGTGGTGCGGCTCTAATCTAGACGATCGGTTGATTTCATTCTGGTGAACGACCAGAGTCGGTCCGATCTGGCGCGTGGTGCGGTTAAAGTTGTCTAGTGCTTCATGCGAGGGGACGAGCGATCGACGTTCGAGTCGAGGGCGACGGAGAGGCATGAAGGAAGCGGTTCTCGCTGTCTCGGTAGACGGTGGTGTCGACGCGCTCCGCGAGGCGTTCGAGCGGAACGAAGGGCGACCCAACTGGTTGCACGTCTCACACGAGGGAATCGGCGCCTCGGACGCGAACCTGATGCTCGCGGCTCGGCGGGACTTGCGTGCACGTGCTCTGCTCGACGAAGTGACGAACCGCGGCTTCTACAGCTTCCGGGTCGAGGACTCCGTGACGCGGCTCGTTCATGAGGAATCGATCAGGTACCTCTGGTCGCAGGTCAAGGATGGTTCGTACGCGATCACGCCGGACAACGTCGTCCACCTGCTGCAGCCCGCCATGGACGCCCCGGCCCGCAAGCTCGTGGTCGTGTTCTCCGCCATGGGCACGGGCATGGCCGACACGAGCATCAACCGCTACTTCGTGCATTACTTCAAGAAGCTGCAGAAGTTCATTGCGAAGGACATCGCCGTCCTACGCATCGCGGATCTCGGCGGTGTGAAAGGGGCGTTCTATCGCGACACGACCTTCCAGCCGCGCAACTTCGAGCGGATCGCCGGGCTCATCGACGCCACCGCGAACGAGCTCGGTCTTGATCGTCGACAGGTTGTCCTGCTGGGGGGAAGCAAGGGCGCGACAGGGGCGCTGTACCACGGTCTTCACGGGGGTTTCCCGTTCTTGTCTGTCGATCCGATCGTCTCGGACGACTTCTACGAATCCACGATGGCCGACGCGCACTACACCGGTAGCGACATCTACCCGTGCTCGAAGCAGGAGCTGACGTCTCGGCTCGTCAAGGAGTTCAAGGTCTCGGGGAAGGCGTTGGATGAGGTGAGCCGCGTCGTTCTCACCTCGTCAAGGTCCCCGCAGTTTCCCTACATCGAGCCTCTGCTCGTCAACGAGCTGCGCTCCGACCTGACCTTTCTGGACGCGACGACGAATCGCATCGTGGACCACGGATCGGTGCTCACCGAGACGCTCCACATTCAGACCATGGCGCTCAACGCGCTGTTGTTCGATCTCGGAACGCCGACAGGCGTGCTTGAGATGCCGTGAGCGTCGTTGGCAAACGGGACCATCGCGAGACCAGGAAGCGCGGGGGCGGAACTGCTTCCGTGAACGAAGGGACCAAGCTGGCATGAGCTTTCGGACACGCATACCTCGTGCCCTGCGTCGTCGAACAAAAGAGAATGCCACGGCGGGCCCGCCCCCACTTCTCTCCGTGATCGTCCCGACCTACAACGTCGAGGCCTACCTCGCCGAGGCCGTGAACAGCCTGGTCGATCAGACGTACCCGAACATCGAGATCATCGTCGTGGACGACGGGTCGACGGACGACAGCGGCGTCATCGCCGACCGGCTCGCCGACGATCACGCGAACGTCCAGGTGATCCACCAGGAGAACGGCGGACTCGGCCACGCGCGCAACACCGGGGCGCGAGCAGCGCGGGGTGAGTACATCGCCTTCGTCGACAGCGACGACATCGTCCCGCCCGGCGCCTACAAGACGATGCTCGGAGTCGTGCGCAAGACCGGTTCGGACTTCGTGACGGGAAACGCCGAGCGGTTCACCGGGAGCAGGACCTGGCCTGCGTGGAACCAGGCGATCTCGCACCGCCGCGAGGCGCGCCGCACGACGATCCACAAGACTCCCGAGCTGCTCTACGACACCCAGGCCTGGAACAAGGTCTTCCGCAAGGACTTCTACGACCGCATCGAGGTCCAGTGGGTCGAGGGACGTCTCTACGAGGACATGTTCCCGGTGCAACGCGCCTACTTCGCCGCCGAAGCGGTCGACGTGGTCCACGACGTGATCTACCGCTGGCGCAGCCGCGACGAGTTCGACTCGATCACGCAGCGCCGTCGCGACCTGCGCAACCTCGTGGACAAGATCGAGATGGTCGACCGCGGGGCCGTCCTCGTCGAGGAGTCCGGTGACGCAGCGCTTCGCGAGCTCTTCGTGCAGAAGCTCTTCGACGGGGATCTCTTCGCCTACAGACAGTGGCTCGGCCAGGATCTCGCGTTCGACGAGGCCTTCGTCTCGGCGGTCCGCAGGCACTGGCCGCGGGACGGCGAGATGCACGTCCTCGACTCGATGTGGCTGGAGCGCCGTGTGTTCTACGCCTCGATCGTCGAGCACGGTCTCGACGAGGCGCTGCGTGCTTGGCAGTGGGTCCGCGAGAACCGGTTCCGGCTGCCGACCGTCATCCGGGACGGCCGACTGACGGTGGATCTCGAACGTCTCGACCCCGAGGCCCCGGTGCTCCCGGAGTCCATCTGGGTGATCGAGGCGGAGTCGCAGCTGAACTGCACCGTCACCGACGTCAGGTGGACGGGAACGCGGCTCGTCATCACGGGCTGGGCCTACATCCCCAACGACGAGCACCTCGAGCAGCAAGTCGTCAGGGTCGTGGCCGGGCGCGGCGATCGGTCGTTCGCCTTCGAGGTCGAACGACACGACACCCCGTACGCCAGCAGGTACGCGGCGTCGGAGCTGCGGTCGCACGCATGCACGGGCTTCACGGCGTCGTTGGACGTCGAGCACCTGCCTGCCTGGACGGACGATCTCGAACGGACGACGCGACTGCCGCTGCAGGTCGAGGTGGAGCGGGCAGGACTCGTCCGAAAGGGTCCCGTCGCCAAGGTGTGGCGTGGCGGTTCGATCCACAGCCTGGTCGCACGCCACACCAGCAACGACCTGCGGGTGCACGTGGTCGGGCGCGCAGGCGATCCGCTCGTCGTCGCCGTCGGACGCGCGGGGATCACGGCTTCGACCGCGTCCCTGGTCGACCGGCAGCTCACGGTGGAGCTCTCGGAGACGTCTGCCGCGCAGGTGGTCGAGGCTTGGTTGGAGCACGACACGAGCGGCGCGCGCACGGACGTCGAGATGGACTCCTCGGACGGGCGCGTCACGGTCTCGGCCGAACTGCGCGACGTCGGCGACCGCGGCTGGGTCACGCGGTACCTGAAGGTCAAGACCATGACCGGCTCGGTCCACCGGGTCGAGCTGCCGATGGGAGCGACGACCTCGACCGAGTCGCCGGACACGGCGCTGTGGCTCGGACGCACGGGATGGGGTCTGCTGACCGTGACGGACCGACCAAGGGTGGTCGAGGTCGACGAGGTGGAGCTCGTCCCAGGAGCGGTGATCCTTCGTGGGACGGCGGCTCCGGGCGTCTCCATCGACGTCGGACGAAAGCAGCTGCGCCACACCACGGAGGTGTGGGTGACCGCCCGGCGCGACGGAAGGACCTTCGAGGTCGAGGTGCCGATGTCGTCGGGGGACGATGAAGCACCGCTGAAGTCGGGCACCTACAAGTTCGTCGTGCGAGCCACCGATGCGCGGGCATCGCACCGGTACGACTGGCTGTTGCGATCGTCGGTGGAGGGAGCGGCTCACGCGCCCTTCCGGAGGGTGTTCGACGATCACGCCATCCAGGTCAACCTGACCGGATCGCGTGAGCTGCACTTCTGGTCCGAGCCACCCCTGGAGCCCGACGAGCGCTCGAAGCACTGCCAGGTGGAGCGGGCGGCGGCGTCGCGTCGGCTGCCGATCCAGGAGGCCGTCTTCTGCACCACCTACTTCGGGTTCGAGGCGTCGGACTCACCTGAGGCGATCCATCACGAGATCCGGCGGCGCTTCCCCGAGCTGCCCGTGTACTGGGGCGTGGTCGACCGCTCAGTCGTGGTGCCCGAGGGTGGCACGCCGGTCGTCATGATGAGCCAGGAGTGGCACGAGGCGATCGCCACCTCGCGGTTCCTCGTGAACAACGTGGGCTCGATCATGCAGGGCTACAAGCGCCGTCCCGACCAGGTCGACGTCCAGACCTGGCACGGAACCCCGCTGAAGATCGTCGGCCACTCGTTACTGAACCAGCAGGGCAAGGACGACTCCGAGCTGATTCGAGAGGGTGCCCAATGGGACCTGCTCGTGTCGCAGAGTCCCTACTACAGCGACGTCGTCGCCCGGGAGTTCTGTACGCGGGCAGAGGTGATCGAGTCCGGGTACCCGAGGAATGACGAGGTCGTTCGGGCCGATGCCGGGAGGATCGCAGCGCTGCGGTCGATGCTGGGGATCCCCGAGGGCGACAAGGTCGTCCTCTACGCGCCCACCTGGCGGGACAACCTCAAGTCCGGCTGGTCGGCGAAGTTCTTCGAGGCGCTCGACCTGGAGCGACTGGCGAAGGACCTCGGGGAGAACTGGACTGTTCTCCTGCGCGGCCACGGCTTCAACGCCCGGGCAGGAGACCCCTCGCGGTCCTCCGGTCAGGTCATCGACGTCACGCAGCATCCCCGCATCAACGACCTCTACCTCGTGGCCGATGCGCTCGTGACCGACTACTCGTCGGTGATGTTCGACTTCTGCGTCACGGGGCGACCGATCATCTTCTACACGCCCGACCTCGAGTCATACCTCGCGCAGCGACCGACGTATGTCGACCTGCTCGAGATCGCGCCCGGCCCGGTGGTGCGCGACCAGAGCGCGCTCCGTGACGCACTCGCGGACCTCGACCGGACGGTCGAGGACCATGCGGCTGCCTACGCGAGCTTCGTCGAGCGATTCGCGCCGTGGGACGACGGCAGGGCGGCGGAGCGTGTCGTCGACGCGATGCTTCGCAAGCGCGACGAGAAGACCACCGCAGCGGCGAGCGAGTTCTCGCGCGGGTTCCACCAGACAGCGCTGCATCATCTGCAGGACGCTCCGGAGTTCGCGACGTTGGCGGACGTCGTGCGGAAGGGAGCCGACGGCCGACCCGTGATCTACGTGCCCAACGTCGGGAACTGGGGGGACGCCCTGATCCACCAGGGAGTTCTGCGCTTCCTGGAGCGCGAGGAGATCGACTATGTGATCAGCTGGCGGAAGTACTGGTCGACGCTCGGCAAGCGCCATCCGGAGGTCGACACGTCGAAGTCGCTGATGCTGATGTCGGCAGGCGGTGCCTGGTGCGAGAACTGGTCCCACGGACGTGACGCCGTCGAGGAGCTCGCGCCGTCAGTGGCACGAACGATCGTGCTGCCCTCGACCTACGAGCTGGGGCCGGCGAACGTCCCGGACGGCCACGAGATCACCTACTTCGCGCGCGACACCTCGCTCAGCCGCGCCGCCAACCCGGACGCCACGTTCTGCCACGACATGGCGTTCTACCTCGACCTGGACCTCGACCTCCCTCTCCCGGCACAGACCCGGCGGAGCTACCTGCGGGAGGACAAGGAGGCGTCGCCGCAGCAGCACCGTGGTCTTGCGGACGCGGGATCGTTCGACATCAGTCGTCTGCGCACGGCCGGCGACCCGGTGGAGCCGTTCTTCCAGATCGTCGCAGGGTCCAGGCAGGTGCGAACCGATCGACTCCACGTCGCCATCGCCGGAGCGATGCTGGGCCTGGACGTGGAGCTGCTCGGCGGGAGCTATCCCAAGGCCAGAGCGATCTTCGACAGCTCGATCGCGCCGCACTTTCCTCAGGTGCGCTACCTGGAGTGGCCCACCCCCGCCGAATGACGCAGGTGGGGGCGGCTCAGCCCTTCGCCCACTCCTCGTTCCAGCCCTCGACCTCGTCGGCGCTGCGGGGGTCGGGGCCGGTGTAGACCGACGAGGGCCGGATCAGGCGGCCCTTGTTGTACTGCTCCAGGATGTGGGCGCTCCAGCCGGCGGTGCGCGCCGACGTGAACATCGCGGTGAACATGTTCGGCGGCACCTCGGCGAAGTCGAGCACGATCGCGGCCCAGAACTCCACGTTGGTCTCGAGGACGCGGTCGGGGCGGCGCGCACGCAGCTCGGCGAGTGCAGCCTGCTCGAGCGCCTCGGCCACCTCGGCGCGGGGGGCGTTGAGCTCCTTGGCGGTGCGGCGCAGCGTGCGGGCACGGGGGTCCTCGGCGCGGTAGACGCGGTGGCCGAAGCCCATGAGGCGCTCGCCGGAGTCGAGGAGGTTCTTCACGTAGGCCTCGGCGTCGCCGGACTTCTCGACCTGCTCGATCATGTGCAGCACGCGCGAGGGGGCACCGCCGTGCAGCGGGCCCGACATGGCGCCGACGGCACCGGAGAGCGCTGCGGCCACGTCGGCACCGGTGGAGGCGATGACGCGAGCGGTGAAGGTGGAGGCGTTCATGCCGTGCTCGGCGGCCGAGACCAGGTAGGCGTCGATCGCCTTGGCGTGGTCGGGGTTCACCTCGCCGCGCCAGCGCATCAGCATCCGCTCGACGATGGTGGCCTGCTCGTCGATGACGGCCTGGGGCACCATCGGCTTGCCGACGCCGCGGGCGGCCTGTGCCACGTACGACAGGATCATCACGGCGGTGCGGGAGAGGTCCTCGCGGACCTGCTCGGGGGTCTCGATGTCGTAGAGCTGGCGAAGGCCCCACGCCGGAGCGGTGAGGGCGATGGCGCTCTGCACGTCGGCGCGGATGTCGCCGGAGTGCACGGGGATGGGGAACGGCTCGGCGGGCGGCAGGCCGGGCTCGTAGTGGCCGTCGACCAGGAGGCCCCAGATCTTCTCGAACGGCACGCGGCCGACGAGGTCGTCGATGTCGACGCCGCGGTAGCGCAGCGCGGACCCTTCCTTGTCGGGCTCGGCGATGTCGCTCTCGAAAGCGATGACGCCCTCGAGCCCGTGGTGAACCTTCACGTCTTCAGCCATGGCTGCATTGTGCCCTGGACCGCAGGGCCTGTGTGCGGCGCGTCCTGCCGGTGGTCCTGAGCCGCACTACCGTGGTGGTCATGACCGGCTCCGTCGACGCAGCACGACTCGCGGCCATGCGCAGCGAGTACGAGAACGCCGGACTCGACGAGGGCACGGCCGGTGACGACCCGATGGACCTGCTGAGGCGGTGGCTCGACGACGTCGTCGACGCGCAGGTGCCCGAGCCCAACGCGATGGCGCTCGCCACCGCCACGCTCGATGGTCTCCCGTCGGTCCGCACGGTGCTCATGAAGGGGCTCGACGACCGGGGCATCACGTTCTTCACCCACTACAGCTCCCGCAAGGGAGTGGAGCTGGCAGCGAACCCGCGGGCCGCGGCCACGTTGCTCTGGCACCCCGTGCAGCGCCAGGTGCGGCTGGAGGGACACGTCGAGCGGCTGCCGGAGGAGGAGAGCGACGCCTACTTCGCGAGCCGGCCGCGGGGCGCCCAGCTCGGCGCAGTCGCCTCGCACCAGTCGCGGCCGGTGGCCGACCGCGCGGCCCTCGAGGAGCAGGTGCGCGAGGCCACCGAGCGGGCGGGAGACGCCGAGGTCCGACGGCCGTCGACGTGGGGTGGCTACCTCCTGGTGCCGACCACCATCGAGTTCTGGCACGGCCGGCGCAACCGCGTGCACGACCGCCTGCTCTTCCGCCATGAGGGCGCCGGCTGGACGCGCACTCGCCTCCAGCCCTGAGACCGACCCGACTCAGAGCACGAGGGCCGCGGTCACCGCCGCCGGCAGCACGCCGAGCAGGGTCCACGGTGAGACCGGCGAGAGCCGGTGCACCAGCCGTCCGGCCGAGACCGCGGCGGTGCCGAGCGCGCCCATGATCGCGACCAGCACGATCGCGGCGTCGTGCCGCTCGCCGGCGAGCATCGTGACCGCGGCGGCCAGCGCTCCGAGGGGGAAGCAGGACACCGCGACGACGAGCAGGCTCACGATCCACTGCTGGACCTGCTGCGTCGTCATCGGTGGTCGGGCCATGACGTGATCCTGCCAGCGAGGGTCGGTCACCCATGCGCCAAGATCGTTGCGTGGGGAGACTGTCAGGGGTGGCCGGTGCGGTGCTGACCGACGTGCGTCCGCTGCGCGCGTCACCGGCGTATCGACGGTTGTGGCTCGGCCAGACCGTCTCCGCGTTCGGCCAGCAGATGACGATCGTCGCGATCGCGTACGAGGTCTACTCGCTCACCACGTCGTCGTTCTCCGTCGGCCTCATCGGCCTGGCCGGACTCCTGCCCCTCGTGCTCGGCGGGCTCTACGGCGGCGCGCTCGCCGACGCCTTCGACCGACGTCGGGTCGCCCTCGTGTCCGCCCTCGGGTTGTGGCTGTGCTCGATGGCCCTCGTCGCCCACAGCCTCGCCGGCGTCGACTCCGTCGGCTTCCTCTACGGGCTGGTCGCCGTGCAGTCGGCGCTGTTCGCCGTCAACCAGCCCGCGCGGTCGGCCATGCTGCCGCGCCTGCTGCCGGCCGACCTGCTCCCGGCCGCCAACGCCCTCGGGATGGCCGCGACCAACCTCTCCTTCACCGCCGGGCCGCTGCTCGGCGGGCTTCTCATCGCCTGGAAGGGTGTCGACGCCGCCTACCTCGTCGACGTCGTGCTCTTCGTGGCCGCCCTCTACTCCCTGTTCCGGCTGCCGGCGCTGCCGCCGCTCACCCGCCAGCCCGTCCCGGGCCTCCGGTCGGTGGTCGAGGGGCTGCGCTTCCTGCGCACGGCACCCAACGTGCGCATGACGTTCGTGATCGACCTGTTCGCGATGGTGCTCGCCCAGCCACGCGCCCTGTTCCCTGCCCTCGCCGTGACGGTCTTCGCGACCGGCCCGGAGACCCTCGGGCTCCTGCAGGCCGCTCCCGGCATCGGTGCGGTGATCGCGTTCCTCGTGTCCGGCTGGGTGAGCCGGGTGCACCGGCACGGGGTCGCCGTCGTCGCAGCCGTGTGCGTCTACGGTGCCGCGGTGTCGGCGGCAGGGGTGTCGGTCTTCTCCGGCGCGAGCCTGCTGTGGTTGTGCGTGCTCATGCTCGCCTGCTCGGGTGCGGCCGACATGGTCAGCGCCGCCTACCGGTCGACGATCCTGCAGACCGCGGCCCCCGACGAGCTGCGCGGCCGCATGCAGGGCGTGTTCATCGTCGTCGTCGCCGGTGGCCCGCGCCTGGGCGACTTCGTGATGGGCTCGCTCGCCGGTCTGGCGGGGGAGGCCTGGGCGATGACGATCGGCGGGGCGCTGTGCGTGGCCGCCACGGCCTGGTTCGGCCTGCGGTCGCGTGGGTTCCGCGCCTACGACGCGCGCGAACCCACGCCGTAGCGGGTGCTCGACGCGTCGTTCGACTCGTTGGGAGGTAGCGCACCGAACGGGCGCGTCTGAGGTAGGTCTCGCACCTCATGCGCCGTCGATGAGGTGCGACACCTACCTCAGGCGGCGGTGTCAGGTGCGCTACCTACCTCTGACCAGGGCACGGAGGTGACGAGGAAGGGTCAGGAGAAGCGGGCGAGGTCGATCTCGATCCAGACCTGCTCGGCCCGACCCAGCAGCTCGCCGTCGACGGTGTGCAGGGCGGTGGCGGTGCGGAACTTGCGGCCGTCGCGCTCGCGCAGGAGGCCCGACGCGAGCAGCGCCTCGCCCGCGGCGGGACGACGCAGCACCTCGGCCGTCATCCGGCCCAGCACCATCGGCTGCGCGGTGAAGTCGGCGGCCCAGCCACCGGGGCAGTCGAGCGCCGCCCACGTGGTGGGGACGTCGAGCAGGCCGTCGCTCCCGGCCACGGCGGGGTCGGGGGTCCAGGTGCCCGCCGTGCGCCCGTCGCCCACCGGACCGGTGAAGAGCCGCAGGCCGTCGCCGGGCTGGCGAGCCGTGCCGCAGGTGAAGCACAGGTCGAAGGGGTGCGACGCGAACCCGGGGTACGACGCCACGCCCTGCTCGGCCTCGTCGATGCTCGGGGCGGTGAGCGGCTCGTGCTCGAACGACCCCGACGTCGCCTCGCCGATGAGCGCGCCACCGGCCGTCACGAGTCGCACCTCCTCGGGGTGGTCCTCCCAGGTGAGCGGGACCTCCAGCGGGGGCGGCTGCCGAAGGGTGGCCGTCACCACCGTGCTGCCGTGCCGCTCCTGCTGCTGCGCGGCGAGCAGGCCGCTCACCCAGCCGCCGTTGCCTGAGTGCTCCGGGCCGTTGAACCTGCGGGGGATCGTGGTCACGGGACCACCGTAACCACGCCGCACGGTCCGGGCGACGACCCCGGTCCCGAAGCTCTCGCGTCAGGAGTCCGGTCGCCGGCGGCCCTGATCAGGAACGCATGGCCTCGTAGCGGCGCAACGACTCCTTGCGCTCCTCGGCATGGTCGACCATCGGCCCGGGGTAGTCCGCCGGCGGCTCGTCCAGGCGCCACGGCTCGTGGACGAACCGGTCCGGGACGTCGCGCAGCTCCGGCACCCACCGGCGCACGTACGTGCCGTCGGGATCGAACTTCTTGCCCTGCGACGTCGGGTTGAAGATGCGGAAGTACGGGGCGGCGTCGGTGCCGCACCCGGCCACCCACTGCCAGCCGTGCTGGTTGGAGCAGGGGTCGGCGTCCACGAGCAGGTCGAGGAAGTGGTCGGCGCCCACGGTCCACTCCAGGTGCAGGTCCTTCACCAGGAAGCTGGCCACGATCATCCGCACGCGGTTGTGCATCCAGCCCTCCGCCTGCAGCTGGCGCATGCCGGCGTCGACGATCGGGAAGCCGGTGCGGCCGTCCTTCCACAGCTGCAGGTCGCCGCCGGGGTGGTCGTACTCCATCGTCTCGAACCGCTTGTCGTAGTAGCCCTCGAGCGTGTCGGGCCGGTGGTGCACGACGTCGGCGTAGAACTCGCGGAACGCCAGCTCGCGCGCGTAGGCCTCGGCGCCCTTGCCGCCCCGCTCGGCCAGGTCGGCGAGCATGGTGCGCGGGTGGATGGTGCCCCACTTCAGGTGCACCGACATGCGCGACGTCGCGTCGCGGCCGGGCACGTCGCGCAGGTCGTCGTACTCGTCGACCTGGTCGATCCAGTCGCGCCAGCGACGTCGGGCCGCCTCCTCACCGAGCGGGGGGAGGGTGACGCCCTCGGGCGGGTCCACGTCGGGCAGCTGGGTGGTGCGCACGTCGGCCTGGATCCACGGCACCGAGCGGACACCCGGGGCCGGAGCGCGCCATCCGTGGGCCTGCCACGCCCGGTAGAAGGGAGTGAAGACCCGGTACGGGGTGCCGTCGTCCTTGGTCACCCGACCGGGCGCGACGGCGTACGAGGAGCCGGTGCGCACGAACGCCAGGTCGTCGTCGGCCAGCGCCTTCTCGATGCGCTCGTCCCGGCCCGACTCGTACGGGCCGTAGTCGGCGGCCACGTGCACGCTCGACGCCTCCACGGCACGCGCCACCCGCGGCACGACCTCCTCGGGCTTGCCGTGCACCACCACGAGCCCACCGACGCGTTCGTCGAGGTCGCGCAGCAGTCCCATGAGGTACGCCAGACGGGTCCGACCGTTCGGCCCCCAGTAGTGGTCGTCGAGCACGAACATCGGCACGACGCCGTCGGGACCGGCCTCGATGGCCTCGCGCAGGGCCGGGTTGTCGTTCAGCCGGAAGTCGGATCGGAAGCACATCACGGAGGTCGGCACGGGCACCATCCTCACGCGTGCACGCGGTGTCTGCACCTCATGGAACAATGGCCGCGTGAGCGAGCTGATCGACACCACCGAGATGTACCTGCGCACCGTCTTCGAGCTGGAGGAGGAGGGCATCGTCCCCCTGCGCGCACGCATCGCCGAGCGCCTCCACCAGAGCGGGCCCACGGTCAGCCAGACCGTGGCGCGCATGGAGCGCGACGGCCTGCTCACCGTCGAGGGCGACCGCCACCTCGAGCTGTCCGACAAGGGTCGTGCCCTCGCCACGCGGGTCATGCGCAAGCACCGTCTCGCCGAGCGCCTGCTCACCGACGTCATCGGGCTCGAGATCGAGTTCGTGCACGAAGAGGCCTGCCGCTGGGAGCACGTCATGTCCGAGCAGGTCGAGCGTCGGCTCGTCGAGCTGCTCGAGCACCCCACCGAGTCGCCGTACGGCAACCCCATCCCCGGGCTCGAGGAGCTCGGCGAGGTCGTCGACGACTCCACGTTCCTGCACGGCGTCGAGCCGCTCACCAAGGTCACCGGCCGTTCCGACGAGCCCGTCCGCCGCATCGTCCGGCGCATCGCCGAGGAGCTGCAGAAGGACACCGAGGTCATGTCGGTCCTGCGCCGCGTCGGCGCGCTGCCCGGCAACGACGTGCTCGTCTCGCGCGGTCACGACGGCGTGGTCGTCGCCCGCCAGGGCGAGACCGCCGAGATCGACGCCGACGCCGCCGCGCACATCTTCGTCTCGGAGTAGACCCCGCCCAGGGCTGCCGCAGCGCTAGGGGCGCTGCGTGGCCTGGCGGAGCGCTGCCTCCACCGACGTCCGCCCGCCGGGCGGGAGCCCCACGAGGTCGTCGATGTCGTGCTCGGTGCACACCATGTCGAGCGACAGGCTGTGGACCAGGGCGGCGTTGAGCGAGCTGGGACCCGGCGCGACGGTACCGACGAGCAGGCTGAACGTGTGCGGCAGCAGCACGGGGAACAGCAGCGTCGACGGCACCCGTCGGCCCGCGGCCCGCGCGTGGGCCTGGATCAGCTCGCGGTACGTGACGACGTCGGGCCCGCCCACGTCGAAGCTGCGCCGCACCTCGCCCTCGAGGTCGGTGACGCCGACCAGGTAGTGCAGCAGGTCCTCGAGCCCCACGGGCTGCATCGTGTGCTTCAGCCACGTCGGCCCGACGACCACGGGCAGGAGGCGGGTGGCGACCTCCATGAGGTCGAACGACGCCGAGCCTCGACCGATCACCATGCCGGCGCGCAGCACCACCGCGGGGACGCTGCCGCCGAGGAGGATCTGGGCGACCTCGTCGCGCGAGGCCAGGTGCTCGGTCAGCTCGCTGTCCCCGGGCGGCAGCAGGCCACCCAAGTAGACGATGCGCTGCACGCCGGCCTCGGCAGCCGCCGTGGCGAAGGTGGTGGCGAGCACCCGGTCGGCGGCGGCGTAGTCGTCACCGTCGGACATCGCGTGCAGCAGGTAGTGGGCCACGCCGACGCCTGCCAGCGCACGGGCGAGGACCTGCGGGTCACCCGCGTCGCCCTGCACCACCTCGACCGACGACACCCATGCGGCGTCGGGCAGTCGAGCGGGGTTGCGGACGAGCACACGCACCTCGTCGCCGCGTGCGACGAGCCGCTCGGCCAGGTGCGCCCCGACGAAACCCGTGACCCCGGTGACCAGCACCGGCGCCATCGTCACGCCTTCTTCGGGGGCAGGGGGATGAAGCCGCTCGTGCGACGGACGTAGTCGTCGTAGCCGGGCTTGGTGCGCTTCATGCCCTTCTCGTTGAGCGAGGCTCCTGTGACCTTCGTGAGGAAGATCGTCATGGCGATCGGGCTGATCACCGTGGCCACACCGGCCCACGACGACGCCGCCACGATCCAGATGCCGGTCCACACGCAGGCGTCGCCGAAGTAGTTCGGGTGCCGGGTGTAGCGCCAGAGGCCCTGGTCCATGACCTGGCCCTTGTTCTCGGGGTCCTTCTTGAACCGGGCCAGCTGCCAGTCGCCCACGGCCTCGAAGAACAGACCGACGGCCCACACGGCTGCGCCCAGCCAGCCGAGCCAGCCGATCGTGCCGACGTTGTTCATGCCCACCATCACCGGCGTGGCCACGAGGAACATCGCGATGCCCTGGGGGAGGAACACCCGGGTGAGCGCGACCTGTCCGAACGAGCGTCCGTCCTTCTCGGCCAGCTCGGCATAGCGGGGGTCCTCGTCCTTGCCGCTGTTGCGGTGGTGCAGGTACACCGCGAGCCGCACGCCCCACACGGCGGTGAGCACGAGCAGCAGCAGCTGGGTCCCCGGCATCCCGTCGCCGTAGCCGGTCACGAAGACCGAGACGACGGCCACCGCCACGAAGCCCAGCGGCCACGCGGTGTCGACTACGGTGAGCTTCTGGATGCGCACCGAGATGGCCATGCAGACGGCCATGAGGACGACGACCGTGAGCAGGCCGAAGCCGAGCGTGACCAGCGCGTGCGAGGTGTCGTTGGCGATCAAGCCAACCACTCCAGGGGGCTGGCCGGCATGTCGCTGCGGCCGGCGGGGGAGGGCTTCACGGCCAGGATCTGGTCGACGCCCATGCGATTCTCCTCGAAGGCGAGCGACCCGCCGGCCAGGTAGAGGCGCCACACGCGGGCGGTCTCCTCACCGACGAGGGCCACGGCCGTGGTCCAGTTCTCCTCCAGGTTGGCGGCCCACCCGGCGACGGTCTGCGGGTAGTGCTCGCGCATGGCCTGCACGTCGCGGATCTCCAGGCCGGCACCGGCGATGAGGCCGATGGTCTTCGCGATCGGCTTCATGTGCATGTCGGGGGCGATGTACGTCTCGATGAACGGTCCGCCACCGGGACGGTCGCCGGGCGCGTCGTTGCTGCGCGACATCTGCTGGATGAGCACGCGTCCGCCGGGGCGCAGGTAGCGCTGGATCGACTCGGTGAACACCACGTACTCCTCGTCGCCCACGTGCTCGCCCATCTCGATGGAGGCGATGGCGTCGATCGTCCCGTCGGCCACGCCCGCTCCGGCGAGGTCGCGGAAGTGGCGCAGGCTCACGTCGACGCGGCCCTGCAGCCCACGCTCGGCGGCGCGCTTCATGACGTAGTCGCGCTGCTCCGACGACAGCGTCACGCCGGTGACGTGCACGCCGTAGTGCGCGGCGGCGTGCAGGCTGAGCGAGCCCCAGCCGGAGCCGATGTCGAGCATCCGCATGCCCGGTCGCAGCCCGAGCTTGCGGCAGACGAGGTCGAGCTTGGCCGTCTGCGCCTCCTCGAGGGACATCGACGGATCGGCGTGGAACCCGCTGGAGTAGGCCATCTGCGGGTCGAGGATGAGCTCGTAGAAGTCGTTCGACAGGTCGTAGTGGTGGCTGATGGCCGCCCGGTCACGCTCGCGGCTGTGCAGCTCGCCGGTCAGGTTCGACTCGGCGGCCGGTGCGGCGGGGCGTCGGCCGATGGCGCCCAGGCGCACCGCGAGGTAGGCGCCGCGCAGCTTGAGGCGCAGGCTGATCTTCGGCCGACCGGCCTTGCCGTCGGCCTCGCGGGCCACGCGGACCGCCTCCCACATGGTGCGCAGGCCATCGGCCAGGTCGCCCTCGAGGTCGAGGTCTCCCTGCACGTAGGCGCGGGCGACGCCGAGCTCACCGGGGGAGTGCAGCACGTGCCGCACGGCGCGCTTGTCGCGCAGCACCAGCACGGGAGCGTCGGCCGGTCCGGCCTCGCTGCCGTCCCAGAGCCGGAGCCGGACGGGCAGGGACATGTCGAGGGCTTCCTCGGCGAGGGACAGCAGGGCGGCGGCCTTGTTCATGGGTCAATCCTGGTCTGGTCGGCGTGGACCCGCCATCCGGGGTCCGCGAGAACCATTCGATGCCGTGGCCACCGTGGATCGGTGTGTCCAGGACCGCACCAGGTCCGTGCCCCGGTGTGGGTGGACTAGGGCATCCTGTGGCCATGAAGCAGCAGCGTCGTGAGCGCGGCGTGCTCGAGCGTGTCGCCACCGAGACGTTGGGCTGGGTCCTGGTCGTGGTGGGGATCATCCTGTGGCCGCTCCCGGGACCCGGCCTCCTGATCATCCTCGCGGGCATCACGGTGCTCTCGCGCCAGCACGCCTGGGCGCGGCGGGTACTGGGGCCCGTGCGCGAGAAGGCGATCGAGGCGGCGCGCTTCGGCGTCGCCACCTGGCCGCGCATCACCCTCAGCGCCCTCGGCGGGGTGTGGCTGTTCGCGCTCGGCGTCGTGTGGTGGATGTCGCCGACGATCCCGGAGTTCAGCGTGCTCGGCGTCGGCTTCGGACCCCGGCTCCCCGCGGCTGGATGGGCCACGGGCCTGGGGCTGATGGCCTCCGCGGTGGTGGCGTGGGGTCTGCTCGTCTACAGCGTGCGGCGCTGGCGAACGCGGTAGTCTTCGCCCGTGACGCCCCGACGTCGTCGTCCCCCTGTCGCTGTGACCGTCCTCGCCGCGACGGTCGCCGGTCTCCTGGCGTCCGGGATCACTCCGGTCGCCGCGTCGGACGAGCCGCCGGTGGACCGGACGGCGGAGCGGATCGTGGCCCGCGCCGCGGACGGCCAGCCGTTGCGCGTGGTCACCACGACCCTCGGACCCCAGGGTCGACCTGAGATCAGCACCACCGTCGTGTCCAGTCGCGATCGAGCCAGGCTGCTCGTGGCCCGTGCGCTGCGCGACCGCGACGTCGACGCGGTGTCGGTCGCGCTGCCCGTGCGCACGACCGCGTCGAACGACACGCTCCGCCCCCGGCAGTGGGGCCTGACCCGGCTCCAGGCCGAGACCGTCTGGACGCGGGCGAACGGCGCCGCCACCAGGACCACGAGGCGTGCGGTCGTCGCCGTCCTCGACACCGGGGTCGACGCCACGCACAGCGACCTCAGGGGCAACGTCGGGGCGGGCTACGACGTGCTGGCTCCCGGCACCAGCGCGGCCGACCCCAACGGCCACGGCACGCACGTGGCCGGCATCGTGGCCGCCGTCGCGGGCAATAGTCGTGGGGTGGCCGGACTCGCGCCCCGCGCGGCCATCCTGCCGATCAGGGTGCTCGACTCCGCGGGCCGCGGCACGAGCGACGCGGTCGCGCGCGGCATCGTGCGTGCGGCCGACCGTCGGCCTCACGTCATCAACCTCTCGCTGAGCATCCCGGGCGACGACCCCGCCGTGCGGCAGGCCGTGGCCTACGCCCAGCGCAGGGGCGTGCTCGTGGTCGCCGCGGCCGGGAACACCGGGTGCGGCCTGTTCGTACGCACGCAGTACCCCGCCGCCTACGCAGGAGTCGTCGGGGTCGGGTCGCTCGACTCCTCGCTCGCCGCCTCGCGCTTCAGCAGCTGCGGATCCTGGGTCGACGTCGCCGCTCCGGGGGGCGGCATCTGGTCCACCGTGCCGAGGCAGAACAGGGTGGGCTGCTCCGGGACCTACTACTGCTCGCTCAGCGGCACGTCGATGGCGGCGCCGCACGTGGCCGCCGCAGCGGCGATGGCCATGAGCCGGCGTGGCTGGAGCGCCGGCACGGTGGCCGCGCGCCTCGAGAGCACGGCCCGCGACCTCGGCGCCCGCGGCAAGGACCGGACGTACGGCGCCGGCCTGCTCGACGTGAGGGCCCTGGTGGGATGACCTTCCTCGCGCGCCGCTTCCCGGACGCCGACCTGCCGTGGGTCCGGCTCGGGACCGGCCCCACGCCGGTGCGGGAGCTCGACGGATTCTGGGTCAAGGACGAGGCGGGCTTCGGCGACGGCGGGTGGGGTGGCAACAAGGTCCGCAAGCTCGAGTGGATCATCCCCGAGCTCCAACGTCGGCGCCGCAGAGTGATGTTCACCGTGGGTGGCATCGGGACCCACTGGGGTCTCGCCGCCGCGCTCTACGGACGCGAGCACGGGCTGCGCGTGGTGCTCGGCCTCGTCGACCAGCCGGTCGACGACCACGTGCGCGAGCAGACACGACGCCTCGACGCCTCCGGTGCCGACATCCACCGGTTCCGGTCGGTGCGAAGCCTGAGGCGCACCGCGCCCCTCCTGCTCGCGCGCTACGCCGACGGACTGCGTCTGCCGCACTACGTCCCGGCCGGCGGATCGACCGCGGTCGGCAGCCTCGGGTACGTCGAGACCGCCCTCGAGATCGCGGAGCAGGTCCGGGCCGGTCTGCTGCCCGAGCCGGCCACCGTCGTGACGGCGGTCGGGTCCGGTGGAACGGCCGCCGGCCTCACGCTCGGGCTGCGCATGGCGGGTCTGCGCTCGCGGGTGCTGGGCATCGTCGTCAACGACGCCTTCCGCCTCGACGCCGTCACCATCGCGCGCCTGGCCGACCAGACGGCCGCACTCCTGCGCACCCGGGGCGCTCTCGTGGAGGAGCGCATCGGTCCGCGCGACCTCGTCGCCGACGCGTCGTGGCTCGGCGAGACCTACGGTGCCCTGACGCCCGAGGCCGAGGAGGCCCGCGCCTGGGCCGCAGACCAGGGCCTGGAGCTCGAGCCTGTCTACACGGCCAAGGCGCTCGCCGCGATCCGCGGGAGCGCCCTCGACGGCCCCGTGCTGTTCCTGCAGACGCACGGCCCGCGGTAGCCGACCACTATCGGGGTGGCGCGTCCCCGCGCTCCTCGAAGGGAGTCATGGGCGGCATCAGGTGGGTGAGCTCCTGGCTGAGGTGCGCCCAGCGGGCGACCTGGCGCATGCGGTCGCCCTCGGCCGTGCGCTGGCCGTCGCCCCACGGTCGGGGCCACCCGCGCGCGAGTGACAGGACACCGCCCGCAGCGAGCAGACCCGTGCCGATGGTCCGCCTCCGCCACGACGGGGCCACGTAGAGCTGGTCGCCGAAGCCCGAGTGCGGGATCCAGCGGAACGCGCCGACCTGCTCGGCCGACTGGATGCCATGGTGCTGCGCCTGGCGCACCGTCAGGAGAGCCGTCTCCTCGACGTCGCCACCGGTGAACGCCACGATCGACGTCGCGGGCGGACCGGACGCCGGCTCAGGCTCCGGGACCTCCACGAACCAGAGAGGAGGTGCCTTGGGTGCCGCGTCCGCCGTCACCTCGAGCCGGGACACGAGCCCGTCGGTCAGGTGTGCGACGGCGACGACGCCCGCGGCTTCCTCCGGCCCGGCCCCCGACTCGGGAACCGTCAGCGCGGTCCCGTCGGCGTGCCGGTCGGACTGGACGAGCGAGACCCGCACGAGCGCGCCGTCGGGGTCGACGACACGCACGTGCCAGATCGGGAACGCGGGTGCGTCGTCAGGCACCCGCGGCGTCCCTGCGGCGTCGGCTCCCCGCGACAGCGACCGCACCGGTCGCGAGCAGTGCTCCGCCGAGGGCCAGCAGGCCCGCATCGGGTCCACCGGTCGAGGGAAGACCGGCTGCGGCGGGTCGGACGCGATCGCCTCCCGAACCGGCACCTTCGCCGTCCGAGGCGTTCTCGCCGTCATCGGAGTCGTCCGGGTCGGTGGGGTCGACCGGCGTGACGGCACCGTTGTCGCTGACCAGCACGCTGACCGTGGCCGTGTCGGACCCGTTGCCGTTGGTGAGGCGGTAGGTGAAGGTGTCCACGCCCTCGAAGCCCGGCTCCGGCGTGTAGCGGATCCGCTGGGTGCCCGCGCTCGGCACGGCCAGCACGCCGACGCGGTCGTCCGGGCCCGGCTCCGGCGTCGGAACCGTGGCCTCGCCCACCAGCTCGGCGGTGCCGCCGTCGGGCTGGGACGCGACGTCCAGCGTCGTGCCCGGGTCCTCGCTGTCGTCGTTGGCGAGCACGTCGACGTCGACCGGGTCGCCGTCGAAGGACTCGTCCTCGTCGTCGACGGCATCGGGGAGGATCGCGCCCGCGTTCGTGAACAGGGCGACGGCGCTGTCGGAGGACTCACCGGGACTGAAGAAGAAGCAGTACTCGGGTGTCTCCTCCGTGCACGGGTCGATCACGCGCCGACGCGGCGAGGCGATGGCGCCGGGCGCGGCCGACTCCTGGGTGATGACGTAGGTCGAGCCGGGGTTCCCCTCGCGCTCGCTGCACCTCGACGAACCGGGGCCGAACTCGAAGGTGGTGAACGTCGTGCAGGTCGTGGGATCCGGGGTCGTACCGTCGGCGCGGATCTCCTGGATGCGGAACACGCCGCCGGCCGTCCCCTGGGGGGCGTAGGACCCGTCGGCCAGCTGTACGCCCACCCGGAACTTCGTGGTGCCGAAGTCCGCGTTCACCGGCGGTGCGACGTAGGCCTCGACCTGCAGGTCCACCGTGGCCGTGGCGGTGGTGCCGTCGGCCGTCGTCACGCGGTAGGTGAACGAGTCGGGTCCGGTGTAGTCCTCGTCGGCGTCGAACTCGACGCGCAGCGAGCCCTCGCCCGGTACGTCCTGGCCGGGCTCCTCGAAGCGGGATCCCACCACGTAGGCCGTGCCGTGCTCGCCCTGGCTCTCGATCGTGAGCGAGCGGATCGCGTCGGTGCTGGTGTCGTTCTGGAGGACGTAGAACGTCCCGGTCCGGCCCGCGGTGACGTCGCCCGTGTCGTCGGCGAGCACGAGCTCGGTGTCGGCGGCGGCCACCTCGGGCCCCGGCGCGGCCTCGGCGGCGGGCTCGGCCTCGTCCTCCGTCGGGGCCACCTCGACCGGCTCCTCGGCCGGTGCGGCGACGTCCTCGGACGCAGGTCCGTCCACGGCGTCACCTGCGGGGGGCTCCTCGGCGAGCGCTTCCTGCTCCTGCTCGGAGGTGAGGGACGGCTCGACGCCGGACGACTCGGTGGTGGTCCGGTCCGTCGAGGACGTCTCGGGAGCGAGGTCCTCGTCGGCCATGGCCGTCGGCGCGACGCCGACGAGCGTGACGAGGGTGGCGGCACCCGTGACGGCCAGACGGCCGATCGGGGTGCGCAGGAACGAGGTGCCGGAAGGCAGGGACATGAGGCTCCGCGGGAGTGCGATGTGGGTCGTCCCGCGGGTGCGGGCTCCGTGAGCGTAGGTCACGGCGGCCGACTCCGCCCGCCTTTCGCGGCTCTGTTCACCCGGGAGTCGCGCCCCGGTCCTGCGCGAGGACCAAGGCGGGGCCACGATGGAGGCATGACGACGTGCGACGTGGTGGTGATCGGTCTCGGACCCGGTGGCGAGGCGCTGGCGGCCCGACTGGCGGGGGAGGGGCTCGAGGTCGTGGCCGTGGAGTCCGGTCTCGTGGGCGGTGAGTGCCCCTACTGGGGCTGCATCCCGTCGAAGATGTTCATCCGCGCCGCCGGCGCGATCGCGGAGACCCGGCGCGCGGTGGAGCTGGCCGGCGCCGCGACGGTCGAGCCCGACTTCTCCGTGGTCGCGAAGCGCATCCGTGAGCAGGCCACCGACGACTGGGACGACACCGTGGCCGCCGAGCGGCTCGAGAAGTCGGGCGCGCGCCTGGTCCGCGGTCACGGTCGGCTGGCCGGTCCCGGCGTGGTCGAGGTCGACGTCGCCGGTGGGGGGACGCAGCGCATCGAGGCCCGGCGCGGCGTCGTGCTCAACCCGGGGACCCGGGCCGCGGTGCCGCCGATCGACGGCCTCGCCGGCACGCCCTTCTGGACGAACCACGAGGCTCTCGAGGCGACCGTCCTGCCGAGCTCCCTCGTGGTCATCGGTGGCGGGCCGATCGGGCTCGAGCTGGCGCAGGCGTTCGCTCGCTTCGGCAGCGAGGTCACGGTGGTCGAGGTCGGACCCCGGATCCTGGGCCCCGAGGAGCCCGAGGCCTCCGACGTGCTGCGGGGTGCGTTCGAGCGCGACGGCATCGACGTGCGCGAGGGCGACAGCATCACCTCCGTCTCCCACGACGGCACGCAGTTCACCCTCGACCTTGCCTCGGGCACCGTCCACGCCGAGCAGGTGCTGGTGGCGGCCGGACGGAAGCCGTCCATCGGCGACCTCGGGCTGGAGACCGTCGGTCTCGACCCTGACGCCCGGTCGATCGAGGTCGACGACGCGATGCTCGCGACCGACGGCGTCTGGGTCGTCGGTGACGTGGCCGGGCGCGGCGCCTTCACCCACGTCTCGATGTACCAGGCGGACCGCGCGGCCCGCGCGATCCTTGGGGAGGACCTGCCCGACTACGACACCTCGTTCCCGCGGGTGACGTTCACGGACCCGGAGGTCGGCGGCGTCGGCCTCACCGAGAAGCAGGCGCGCGACCGTGGTCTCGACGTGGCCGTCTCCACCACCGACCTCGCGCAGAGCTCGCGCGGTTTCACCCACGGCCCGGGCGCCGAGGGCGTCGTCAAGATCGTCGTCGACACCGCCCGCGACGTCGTCGTCGGCGCCACGGTGGTCGGACCCGCCGGGGGCGAGACCGTCTCGGGTCTGGCGGTGGCGGTCCGCGCCGAGGTCCCGGTGGCGACGTTGCGGAACTCCGTGTTCGCCTACCCGACGTTCTGGCGAGCGGTCGAGAGCGTGCTGCAGGACGTGGCGGAGTAGCCCTCAGCCCTTGCCGAGCAGCTCGAGGACCTGCTTCTCCAGCGTGCGGCTCACCGGCTCGCCCGGAGCGACGGGACGGTGGCCGCCGGCCACCACGACCCCGTCGTCGAAGAGGTCGACGACCCGCGGGTCCACGTACGACGAGCGTGCGACGGCCGGGGTGTTGCCGAGGTGCTCGGAGACCTCCCGCATGGCGGCGGCCACCGACTTCTTGCGCGCGGTCTTGGTCGACGCGTCCGACGAGGAGAGGGCGGCCGCCGCGATCACGGTGCCGCGCCACGTGCGGAAGTCCTTCGCCGAGAACTCCTCGCCCAGCATCTCCTTCACGTAGTCGTTGACGGCTGACGCCCCGAGGGTCGACCAGCCGTCGTCGCCGCGGTACGCCAGCAGGACGTCGCCGCCGGTGCGGCGGCGACGCAGCGGCTCGAGCGCCGAGATGAGCCTCTCGTCGCGCAGCGCGACCTCCAGGTCCTGGCCGCTCTTGGCCACGTAGGAGAACACGAGCGTGTCGCCGTCACGTCGGACGTGCTGCTTCTCGATGGTGGTCAGCCCGTAGCTGCCGTTCTCGTCGGCGTAGCGGTCCGAGCCCACCCGGAAGATCCCGAGGTCCAGCAGACCGAAGGCCAGGGCGGAGACGCTGCGCAGCGTCGGCTCGTCGGTGACCTCGTCGCGGGCACGGTCGCGGACGTCGAGCAGTGCTGCGGCGAAGCCCTCCATGTGCACGAACTTCTCGGCGTCGCGCCGTTCGCGCCAGGCCGGGTGGTACAGGTACTGACGGCGTCCGGCGTCGTCGGTGCCGACCGCCTGCAGGTGGCCGTTGTGCGCCGGGCAGATCCAGACCTTCGTCCACGCAGGCGGGATGACGAGCTGCTTGCAGCGCTCGACGTCGATCTCCTGCAGCGGGGCGCCATCCTGGTCGAGGTAGCGGAAGCCTCGGCCGTGTCGCACCCGCGACCAGCCGTCCATCGAGGCGGAGACTCTGCGCAGCCGGACCATGCAGCGACGGTAGGTCGCCTCCGTGGCCGCCGCGACTCGAGCCGAGCGCCGACGCGGCGTCGATCACGAGGTGTCGACCTCGGCGTGGGGCGGGACCCGGCAGACTAGGGGCGTGCGAGCTCTCGTCGCGGTCGTCGTCCTGTCCCTCACCCTGGGCGCCTGCACGCGCGGTTCGGCAGGCACCGAGGCGCGACCGACCGGCACGCCGTCGACGGCCGGGTCCGCGGGGACGACTCCCGGCTGCGGGTCCGTGCCCGACGACGTCACCGGGGCGACGCGCGACGTGACCCGCAGGATCACGGTCGACAGCACGCTGCGGCAGTACATCGTGCACGTGCCGACCGGCTACGACGGCTCACGCCCCCTGCCTGTCGTGTACCTCTTCCACGGTCTCGGCAGCTCCGCCGCGGAGGTCGCGACGTACGCGTCGTTCCCGGCGGCCGCCGACGACCGGGACTTCATCCTCGTCTCGCCGCAGGCCACCGGGACGCCAAGCACCTGGGACGTCCTGACACCGGCCTCCACGGCCGGCTCCGACGCCGCGTTCTGGCTCGAGCTCACGACGTCGCTCGGCGACGAGTGGTGCGTCGACGACGACCGGCAGTACGCGGCCGGCATGTCGAACGGGTCGGCGGTCATCTTCGCGATGGCCTGCTCGGGCGAGTTCCCGTTCAAGGCCTACGGCGGCGTGGCTGCCACCTTCTACGACGACGCTGCCTGCGGTGACGCCCCGCCGGCATCGGTCGTCTACTTCCACGGCACGGGCGACGAGGTGGTCCCGTTCGACGGCGGGGAGACCCCGTTGTTCCCCGTCCGCTCGGTCGACGCCGTGATGGCCGACTGGGCGAAGCACGACGGCTGCGCCACGAAGCCGCGCACGACCGAGGTGGCCTCCGACGTGGAGCTGGAGCGGTGGCGCGACTGCGACGGCTCCGCGCGCCTCGAGACGTACGTGATCGACGACGGTGGGCACACCTGGCCCGGGGCGGACTTCGAGGTGCCCGTGCTGGGGAAGACCACCTCCTCGATCGACGCGACCGACCTCATGGTCGAGTTCTTCGGGCTGGGCGACTGAGGGTTCGCTGGGCGACGGACTGGCCGACTGGGCCGAGCGAGGGATGGAGCACGCGCGCACCCTGCCTCCGCAGTGACGTGAGGGCGGGGACGCGGTGGGTCGCGGAGACTGCGCGCTGTCGTCGCGCGCGACGCCGCTGAGCCGTTACGTTGGAAGGACCTCCCCCCGTGCCGACCCCTGGAAGGCCACTGGCCTAGGTGCGGGGGGAGGCCCCGAGCAGCCCCGTCAGGTGGCGCCGGACGTCGTCGAGGGGCTCCGGGTCCCGAGCCACGCGCGAGCGCAGGATGGCTCCCTCGACCGCACTGAGAGCCACGCTGGCGGCGCTCGGGTCGCCCGTGGTCTCGGACAGCAGGGCGTGCAGGCGCTCGAACACCGCCTGGGCGGCAGCGTTCACCACCGGGTCGTCATCGACCGCCGCGGCCGCGATCGGACAGCCCAGTGCTCCGCCGTGGCGACGGATCTCCCGCTCCCACCAGTCCAGCATTGCCTCGAGCATCGCGACGGCGGGCTGCTCGGGGGCGGCCGCGGCGCCGTCGGTCATCAGTCTCTCCAGGTGTCGTCCTGCGACCCGGACGGCCTCGGCGACGAGGGCCGGCTTGCCGGCCGGGAAGTGCTGGTAGATCGATCCGCGCGCCGCACCGCTGCGCTCGAGGACCTCGGCCACGCCGGTGCCGTGGACCCCACGCTCGCGCACCAGCGCGATGGTGGCGGTGACGATGCGGTCCCTCGCTCCGGTGGCCATCGACCCACTATAGACCGATCGGTCTATAGTGGGTCCTCGTCGATCGAGAGGGTCCGTCATGACGTCGCTGTCAGCCGAGCAGCTGGAGCACCTGAAGCAGCTCACCGGGCTGGAGTTCCTCCGGACCGCCTTCGCGGCCGAGGACAGGCCGCCCTTCATCGGGGACCTCCTCGGCCTCGAGGTCGAGTCGCTGGAGGAGGGGACGGTCGTGTTCTCGGTGCCGACCAAGCCCACCTTCGCCAACCCCCTGGGGTCCCTGCACGGCGGCATCTGCGCCACCCTGCTCGACTCGGTGATGGGCTGCTCGATCCACTCGACGCTCGAGGCGGGCGTCGGGTACGGGACGCTCGAGCTCAAGGTCAACTACATCCGGACCGTCCCGGTCGACGGTGCACGCCTGGTCGGGACCGGCCGCACCATCCACGTCGGACGCCAGGTGGCCACCGCCGAGGGCTCCATCGTCGACGCCTCCGGCCGGCTCGTCGCCCACGGCACCACGACCTGCATGATCTACCGCTGACCTGCCGAGGTCGGGTCGGCTGCGCCCCGCTCCTGCCGCGCCTGCCAAGATGGGGGTGCGTCGTCACCCCTCGGGGCTCGGCGCCCCGCCCCCGTAGCTCAGGGGATAGAGCAACGGTTTCCTAAACCGCAGGTCGCAGGTTCGAATCCTGCCGGGGGCACGTACGGCCGGGGCGTGGGGCACGTACGGCCGGGTCGTGATGGGCGCGGAGCAGCAGCGGCAGGGAAACGGTCTCCTCAGTCGCAGGTCCCAGGTTCGAACCCAGCCCGGCTTCGCCGGTCGCCGGCCCGAAAGGTCCGGGCCGCGCCGGGTCCAAGGTCCCCTTTCGTGGGAGTGCGCCCCGTCGACCTGCGCAGAGCCCCATACTGGTCGCGGCCCGCCCCCTGTCCCGTCCGGAGCACCGATGTCCCTCATGAGCGCTCGCTCGCCCCTTGCCCGCCTCACCGTCGCGGGCGCCTGCGCCGTGGCCGGTCTCGTGACCGTCGCCGCGCCTGCGCTTGCCGACGACACCACCTCGAGCGACGTCGACGGCTCCGAGGAGTCGACGCCGACCTCCACGCCCGAGACCTCCGCGGCCCCGGACGGCGAGTCCGACGTCGAGGAGAGCACCAGCCCGGAGACCGGGACGTCGACGTCCGAGGCGACGTCCACCGAGGACACGCCCGACCCGAAGGTCGTCGACGACGTCGACGAGGCCGAGGAGGTCGTTCCGAACTACGGGTCGCGCAAGTTCCGGGTGGGTGTCCGCCTCGCCGAGGACAACGACCTCCCCGCCGGGACCGTGACCGAGGGCAGCGTCCTCCGGGTGACGGTGACGAGCCAGGACGGCGCCGACTCCGAGACCTTCGACTGCACCACCATCGCGGTCGGAGACCCGGGGAGCGGCGACAGCCAGTGCGAGGGCAACTTCTTCCGGCCCTACCCGAACCAGCCGGAGCTGCGCGCCAGCGCCCGAGGTGTCGACATCGACGATCCCGGCCAGTCCGCGACGGACCGGTTGAACTGGTACTACACGACGCCGGGGGCCACGGTCACCGTCCAGCACCTCTCGTCCCCGGGCGAGCTGGCGCCCGAGACGAGGACCGCAACCGTCACCCCGTGCGAGGTGAGCGAGACCGATGCCCTCTTCTGCGACGACACCGCGGACGTGTGGTTCGAGCTGGGCGCGCCGAATCCGGAGGAGCCGGCCGAACCGACCGATCCCTCGGGCCCGACCGATCCCTCGAACCCGGCTGACCCCTCGGACACGAGCGACTCCTCGGACGCGGCCGGCTCGGCACGTCTGCCCGACACCGGGGGCCCGGAGGGCGCACTCCTCGCGCTCGGTCTCGCCATGGTCGCCGCCGGCGGCACGGCCGTCGCGGCCGGCCGACGCCGTTCGGACGCCTGAGCCGCCTCGTGCTCGGGCCGCAGGTCTGGCGCTGTCGGGCTCTGGGGCCCGACGGCGCCACGGCCTGGTTCGCGTCGGTCGTCGGTGGCGCTCGCCCCGACGGCACCGTGACGGAGCTGCTCGCCGCAGAGGCCGAGGACCTGGTGCGTGGGGAGACCGTGCTCTGCCGGCTGACCCCGCGGGCCGACGGCACGCCATTGCGGCTCGAGGTCGCCCCCGCGCTGCTCGAGCGCACCGGTGGGCTCTGGTTCGTGCAGGTGCACGAGCCCCAGGAGCGTGAGCCCGCGACCAACCTCGTCGCCTTCGCCGGCGGGACGGTCCCGGCAGGTGAGGTCCTGCAGGGACGTCTGCCGCGCGAGGCCGGCGTCCGCGCCGCCGACCAGGCCGGTGCGGTTCGGTGGTGGCCGCGCACCGGAGAGGTGGACCAGGTCTACGTGGCCCCCACCCGCCGGCGCAGCGGGCTGTCCACCGTCCTGCTCGCCGCCGCCGGCACGGTCGCGACGGCCACGGGCACGCCCCCGCTCTGGGGAGACGGGCAGCGCACGGCGCTCGGCGAACGGATGAAGCAGGGCTCGCCGTGGAGCCACCGGTTCGCCGAGCTGGAGCACCTGGCGCCGCCGATGACGCCGTTCGACGAGCGTTGAGCCGGGACCTGCGTGCCGCCCTGGCGTCCCGTCAGCGCGGCGTGATGCGCAGGATCTTGTCGTCGGACCCGTTCGACGTCGTCACGTAGAGCGCGCCGTCGGGGCCGAGCTGCGCGCCCCGCAGGCGCCCGTACGTCCCGTCGAGCTCCGGCGGGCGCACGTCGTCGACGAGCTTCAGGGCCGAGTCGAACGTGAGGAAGCGCAGGTGCTGACCCTTCAGCGCCGAGACCGCCAGCGCGCCGTCGAGCGCACCCCAGCTCTCGCCCGTCACGAACGCGGCTCCGCTGGTGGCGATGGTCGGCTGGCCGGAGCTCCACGACGCTGCCCGCTGCGCTCCTGGGATCGCGAAGTCGGTCATGGGCGAGTTGGCGCCCTCGTTGTAGAACGGGTCGCCGGCCTTCCGCGCCACGGGGTTCCAGCCGTGGTTGCCGCCCTTGACCAGGCCGTTGATCTCGTCGTCGCGGTACGAGCCGTGCTCGGCCGACCAGATGCGGCCCGTGGAGGGCTGACGCGCGAGCCCCTGCACGTTGCGGTGGCCGTAGGTCCACAGCCGCCGCTGCATCGCGTTCGCGGCCGTGCCCCACGGGTTGTCGCGGTACCCGTTGCCGGTCGAGCTGACCACGCGGAGCACCTTGCCGCCGCCGGACCGAGGCGCCTGCGGCACGTCCGGTCGGGCCGCGTCGCCGGTGCCGATGTAGAGCGAGAAGCCCGCGCCGCGCTCCAGGGCGCAGCCGCCGTGGCGCCCCGAGCGGGAGACCAGGCTGGTCACGAGGTTGCGCGAGAAGGTCGCCTTGCGCGTGGTCCGGTCCAGCTTCCAGGCGACCACACGGACGTCGGCTGTGGAGCCCGAGCGGTAGCCGTGGCAGGTGAAGAAGAGGCCGGTCTTGGCGAAGTCGACGGAGGTCTCGATCCCCATGAGCCCCGTCTCGCCGCCGTTCCACATGCCCGCCGGGCGGGAGAGGACGACCGTCGAGCGGCCCGACGGCTCGAGCATCGTCACGGTCCGGGCGTCGCGCTGGGTGTAGAGCATCGAACCGTCGGGCAGGAACGTCAGCGCCCAAGGATGGACGAGTCCGGACTGCACGACCTCGACGTCCAGGGCCGGGGCCTCGGCGGCAGCGGAGGTGGCGGCCGGCGTGCCCCCGACCAGGAGGGCAGCGGCGAGCGAGGCGCTCGCGCACAGGACGACGGAGACGCGGCGCAGGTTCATCGACCCAGTATCCGTGCGGTCCGCCGATCCGTCACCCTCTCCGGCGAGGTCGTCACGTCGCCGACGCGCGCCGACGCGGGATCGGTCGTACGCTCACCGCACCACGCAGCACGCCCGCGCACCTCGGAGGCCTCATGTCACGGATGGACGAACGCTCCTGGACCGTGGTCGTGTACGAGGTCAGCGGCGTGCGCGAGCAGCAGAGGATCCTCGCCGACTTCCACACCGCGGCGATGAGCGGCGTGGTCGCGCTGGGTACCCACAACGGGTCCAGCGTGTACGTCGTGGTCGAGTGCCGGGGCGCGGGTGACCAGTGGCTGGTCGACGCCGTCGTGCACCAGATCGACCCCGGGGCCCGGTGCACCAGCGAGCACCCGCAGCCTGCGGGGCTCGCCTCCGTGGTCGCTCCCGCAGACGGCTGACCGCCCGCAGGGGGTGCGCGCCCCGGAGCGCGGGTGACGGCCGACGCGTCGACGATGCCGAGGCCGGGGTCCGCGCCGCGTAGGATGTGCCCGTGGTGTCCCTGGTCCGTCGTGCTCGCACGCATGCCTCGGGACCGCTCCTCGTCCTCCTCGCGTCGGTGCTCACGGCGAGCCTCGTGCTCGCCGGCACCACCATGGCGCGTTCCGACGAGCCGGCGGCCCCGCCCGTCGCCGACGGTCCGTGCAGCACCCCCGCGCCCGGCATCATCGGCACGAGCCAGCGCACCATGACCTTCGGTGGCGCCGACCGGCGCTACCTCGTGCACGTACCCGCCAGCTACGACGGCAGCCGCCCGCTGCCGGTCGTCGTGCTGTTCCACGGTCTCGGACGAGATCCGGAGTCGATGCTGCGCATGACCCGCATGGACCAGCTGGCCGACACCGAGGACGCCGTGGTCGTGGCACCCCAGGCGCTCGGCAACGTCCCCGCGTGGCGGTTCCGTGAGGTCGACGGTCGCGACGGGGCCGACCTGGCCTTCGTCGACGCGCTCCTCGACGACGTCCGCAGCACGACCTGCACCGACGAGTCGCGCACCTACGCCGTCGGCTTCTCCAACGGTGGCGCCCTCACGATGGCGCTCGCGTGCCGCGACGACGACCGCTTCGCCGCGTACGCGTCGGTGGCCGGCCCCTACCGCACCCCCGAGTGCGCCCAGGCGCCCGCCCGGCCCCTCATCGTGTTCCACGGCATGAAGGACAAGGTCGTCCCGCTCAAGGGTGCCGCCAAGACGAAGATCGGGCGGCTCCCGTCGGCGGTGCTCACGGCCGCACGCTGGGCCCAGCAGAACGGGTGCCTGCCGGGTGCGCGCACCAAGCTGCCCGGTGGCGTCGTCCACCTCGCCTACACGCCGTGCGCGGGCGGCGCCGACGTCGAGGCCTACTTCCTGGGCGCCGGCAAGCACCGCTGGCCCGGCGGTGACGCGCCCGGCGCCACCGTCGACTCGCCCCGGACCCGACCGGCCAAGGGTGACGTGGACGCGACCCAGCTGATCTGGGACTTCGTGCGCACGCACTCCATCGACCAGGAGAAGCCATGACCAAGCCCGTCGTCTCGTGGCTCACCGACATGGACGGCGTCCTCGTGCACGAGGAGCGCGCCATCCCCGGTGCGGCCGACTTCATCGCGGCACTTCGCACGCAGGAGCGCCCGTTCCTGGTGCTCACCAACAACTCGATCTTCACCCCGCGCGACCTGCGGGCCCGCCTGCACGCCGCCGGGCTCGACATCCCGGAGTCGGCGATCTGGACGTCGGCCCTGGCCACCGCCAAGTTCCTGAGCGAGCAGCGTCCCGAGGGAACCGCCTACGTGATCGGCGAGGCCGGGCTGACGACGGCCCTGCACGACGTCGGCTACGTGATGACCACCCGCGACCCCGAGTACGTGGTGCTGGGCGAGACCCGCACCTACTCCTTCGAGGCGATCACCAAGGCCATCCAGCTCATCGAGAGCGGGGCCCGGTTCATCGCCACGAACCCCGACCCCACCGGTCCCTCTCCGTCGGGCAGCCTGCCGGCCACCGGATCGGTCGCGGCGCTCATCACGAAGGCCACCGGCGTCGAGCCCTACTTCGTGGGCAAGCCCAACCCGCTCATGATGCGCACGGCTCTGAACCGCATCGAGGCCCACTCCGAGACCACCGTCATGATCGGCGACCGCATGGACACCGACGTGCTCTCGGGGCTCGAGGCCGGGCTCCGCTCGATCCTGGTGCTCACCGGCTCCACCTCCCCGGGCCAGGTCGACCGGTTCCCGTTCCGGCCCACCCGCGTCGTCGACTCGATCGCCGACGTCGTCCCCCTCGTCTCCGAGCTGGCCGACAGCGACGCCTGAGGGCCCTGGGCCCGGTTCCGCTATCCTGGTCCGATCGATCGCCCGACCGGCGGTCGACACCAGTCCACACACGGCGGTACACCACCCGACGTCACGGAGCCAGAACGTGAAGGTCTTTCTCACCGGAGCCAGCGGAGTCATGGGCCGCTCGACGATGACGAGTCTCGTCGACGCAGGACACGACGTCGTCGGTCTCGCCCGATCCGACCGGGCCGCCTCCGTCGTCGAGGCCCACGGCGGCCGCCCGCACCGCGGCACCGTGTTCGACGCCGACGCGCTCGTCGAGGGCATGCGGGGCTGCGACGTCGTCATCAACTTCGCCGGACGGATGCCGGTGGGCCTGTCGATGCTGCGCCCCGGCGCGTGGCGGGCCAACGACCGGATCCGGGCGATCGGCTCGCAGCGGGTGGCCCAGGCGGCCCTCACGGCCGGCGTCCCACGACTCGTGCAGCAGAGCCGTTCGTCCATCTACGCCGACGGTGGCGACGACTGGATCGACGAGCAGGCCCCCGTCGAGATCACCCGCGACACCGACACGGTGGCCGAGGCCGAGCAGCACGCCGAGGCGGTCCGCCGGCACGGCGCCGACGTGGTGGTGCTGCGCTTCGGCCAGATCGTCGGCCCCGACCCCAGCTCGCGCTGGATGGTGCGTCGTGCCCGGTCCGGCCGGCCCACCGGCTGGGGCGACCCCCAGTCGTGGGTCCACCTCGTGCACGTCGACGACGTCGGCACCGCAGCGGAGTCGGCCCTCACCGCGCCGGTGGGCACCTACAACGTGGGCGCCGAGCCCTGCCGTCGTGCCGACCTGGCCGAGCAGCTCGCGCTCGCGGGCGGGCGCCGCGGCGGGCGCTTCCACCACCGCATCACCCAGAAGGTCGCGGGCGTGCGGCTCGAGACGTTCTCGCGGTCGCAGCGCATCAGCTCGCAGCGCTTCGGCGATCGCGCCGGCTGGCACCCCCTGTTCCCCAAGCTCACCCCGGACTGGCTCGACGGTGTCGGCTGACGACGAGGCGCGGCGCGCGGAGCAGGAGCGCCGGCGCCGGGCCGCGCTGCTGCTCGGGGACCTGCTGCCCGACACCACGCGCGACGAGCGCGACGACGACGTGTCGCCACCGCCGCGCACGAAGGGCGGGACGCCCGCACCGTCTCGTCGTGACGACGAGCTGATGCGGGACGTCCCGCCCCATCACGGCGGCTAGACCAGAGGTCAGCCGATCGGACGCTGCAGCGAGTCGCGGATCTCGCGGAGGAGCTGGATGTCCTCGCTGACGCCCTCGGGCTCGGGCTCCTTGCCACGCGAGAGACGCTCGTTGACCGCCTTCATGGGCACGACGACGACGAAGTAGACGACCGCCGCGGTGAGCACGAAGGTGATGATGGCGGTGATGAACGCCCCGTAGGTGAACACCTGACCGTTCACCTCGAAGCTGCCGCCCGCCGTGCCACCGCCGCTGACCAGCCCGATCAGCGGGTTGATGAACGAGCTGGTGAAGGCGCTGACGAGTGCGGTGAACGCCGTGCCGATGACCACCGCCACGGCGAGGTCGACGATGTTGCCGCGCAGCAGAAAGTCCTTGAATCCCTGGATCATGGTGTCCCCCTAGGACGGTTGGAAGAGTCGTCCTCGAGCGTAGGGCACGGGATGCGCGGCTCCGAGCACCGTCGCCGTGGGTTCCTCAGGCGGTGCCGGGGGAGACCGTCACGACGCTGAGCTGCGCCTCGAGACCGGCACGGGCGAGGGCCAGGGCGGTCTCGCGTGGCGTCTGGACGGCGAGCGTGGCCTCCTCGGCGCCGTCCGGCGCGGGCACGGCAGCGACCTGCGCGGACGTCGCGACGACCGTGGCCCTCGGTCCGTCGTCGCGCGCGGCCACGGCCACGACGTCGACCCGGTCGCCGACCCGCAGCCCCTGGGTGGCCGCTGCGTCGGCGAGGCGGAGCGTGGTCACCACGTGGCCCTCGGGCAGCTGGTCGGTGGTGCCGGCCGAGAGCACCCGGGCGTCGGTGAACACCTCGCCGGCGCGCATGGGGCCTCCGACGCGTCGCCCCAGGAGCGTCTCGACGTCGGTGAGGACGCGGGTGGGAGCCGCGGTGCGGGGGAGCCGGGCCACGGTGACGTCGGCGTCGGTCAGGGCGTGCCCGCTGGGCAGGTCGGCCGCCGCCACGGCGACCGTGACCGTGTCGCCGGGCTGGCGGACCGCGACCACCGTGAGGAGCACGGCCAGGCCGGTGCACACCGCGGCCAGGAGTCGGCGGTGGTCGAGCACGGCGGAGCGGAGTCGGTCCATCCGTGCAGGCTAGGAAGTGGGCGGTCTGCGCTCCACCGGTCGTCCACAGCCCCGGCGCGGCTCACGTGGTGCGGACCACGAAGCAGCACGGGGAGCCGGGGTCAGGAGGCAGAGCCTCCGGAGGACGTCGAGCTGCTCGACGTCGCACTGCTGGTCGAGGTCTTCTCCTTGGCGCCGCCGGAGTCCTTGCTCGCCGGCGTGCTCGAGGAGCTCGAGGAGTCCGACGAGGTCGTCGTCCCACGGCTGTCGTTGCGGTAGAACCCGGAGCCCTTGAACACCACGCCCACCGCGTTGAACACCTTGCGGAGCCGGCCCTGGCAGGCAGGGCACTCGGTCAGCGCGTCGTCGGTGAACGACTGGTGCACCTCGAGCGCTTCACCGCAGTCGGTGCACTGGTACTGGTAGGTCGGCACGGGTCTTCTCTCCTGACGTCATGCCGGCGCTCAGGTGCTGAGCCGGCAGGAACTCCTGACGGGCAAAGGGTACAGTTCAGTGCATCGTGACCGACCCCGACTCAGCCGGAATGACCGCATGACCGAGCTTCTGCTGCTGGGCCTCTCGTTCCTGCTGATGCTCGCCTGCGGCGTGTTCGTGGCCGCGGAGTTCTCGTTCGTCACCGTCGACCGGGCCACGGTCGAGCGCGACGCGGAGCAGGGCGACGCCGGAGCGGTCGGCACCCTCAAGGCGCTGCGTTCGCTCTCGACCCAGCTGAGCAGCGCACAGCTGGGCATCACGATCACGAACCTCGCGATCGGCTTCCTCGCCGAGCCCGCGATCGGTCGGCTCGTCCGGGGGCCGCTGGAGGACCTCGGCGTCACCGGTGGGGCCCAGAGCGCGGTCTCGTACGCGATCGCCCTGTTCGTCAGCACCGTCGTGACGATGCTCGTGGGCGAGCTGATCCCCAAGAACCTGGCGCTCGCGCTCCCGCAGCGCACCGCGGCCGTGACCCAGCTGCCGCAGCGGCTGTTCACCACGGTCATGGCCTGGCCCATCCGGTTCCTCAACGGCACCGCCAACCGCACGCTCCGTGCGCTCGGCGTCGAGCCGCAGGAGGAGCTGAGGTCGGCCCGCTCGCCGCTCGAGCTGCGCTCGCTCGTGCTCCGGTCGGCGCGCGAGGGTGCGATCGACGACGAGACCGCCGACCTGGTGGCGCGCAGCATCGCCTTCGGCGACCGCACCGCCGCCGACGTGCGCACCCCACGCGTCCGGGTGCACTTCCTGGAGGCGCGCGACACCGCCCTCGACGTGATCGAGGCCGCCCGGCAGACGGGTCACTCCCGCTTCCCCGTCACGGGGCGCTCGCCCGACGACGTGATCGGGATCGTCCACGTGAAGCAGGCGGTGGGCGTCGACCCCGACCGCCGCAGGAGCGTGCGTCTGTCCGACCTCGCCGGCCCCGTCACGACCGTCCCCGACAGCCTCGAGCTCGACCCGCTCCTGGTGCTCCTGCGGGAGCAGGGCATGCAGATGGCGGTCGTCGTCGACGAGTTCGGCGGCACCGACGGCATCGTCACGCTGGAGGACCTGGTCGAGGAGATCGTCGGCGAGGTGCTCGACGAGCACGACCGGCTGTCGTCGCCCAGCCGCCACCGCCAGGACGGCACGTGGTCCCTGTCGGGCCTGCTGCGGCCCGACGAGGTGCTCGAGCAGACCGGCGTGGCGCTCCCCGAGAGCGAGGACTACGAGACCGTCGCCGGCCTCATGCACGCCGAGCTCGGCCGGCTCGGCGTCCGGGGCGACGTGGTCCGGCTCGAGGTCGACCCCACGCCCGACGACGAGGACGACCCGGAGCCGCTGCCCGTCTCGCTCACCATCGACCGGATGGACGGGCGCCGCATCGACCGGGTCACGTTGACGATCGAGGGGCCCGCCGACGGCGAGGAGGCCGACCATGGGTGACTGGTTCGGCATCGGCCTGACCGTCGTGCTGCTGGCGCTCAACGCCCTGTTCGTGGCGGCGGAGTTCGCCCTCATCTCGGTGCGGCGCACCCAGCTGGAGCCGTTGGCCCAGGCCGGCTCGCGCAGCGCCAAGCTCGCCCTGAAGGCCATGGAGAACGTCACGCTCGCCATGGCGGCCGCCCAGCTGGGCATCACCATCTGCTCGCTCGGGCTCGGCGCCATCAGCGAGCCGGCGCTCGCCCACCTGATGGAGCCGGCGTTCGAGGCCGCGAACGTCCCCGACGGCCTGGTGCACCCCATCTCGTTCGTCATCGCGCTGTCGATCATCGTCTTCCTGCACGTCGTCTTCGGCGAGATGGTGCCCAAGAACCTCGCGCTCGTGAAGCCCGACCGCGCCTCGCTCGTGCTCGGTCCGTTCATGCTGGTGGTCATCGCGATCCTCAAGCCGCTGGTCGTCTCGCTCAACGGCATCGCGAACCTCTCGGTCCGCCTGCTCGGCGTGCAGCCGGTCGACGAGGTGGCGTCCACCTACACCCACGACGAGGTGGCCGGGCTCGTCGAGGAGTCCCGTCGCGAGGGGCTGCTCGACGACGACGAGTACGGCCTCGTGCAGGGCGCGCTGGAGTTCCACGACGGTCGGGTCGACCAGGTGCTGCTGCCGCGCGAGAGCCTCATGACCATCGCGCCGTCCGCCACCCCGGTCGACGTCGAGCAGGCGTGCGCGAGCACCGGCTTCTCCCGCTTCCCGGTCACCGACGCCGGCGGCGACCTCACCGGGTACCTGCACATCAAGGACGTGCTGGAGACCGACGAGACCGCCCGGAACGAGCCGATCGCCGACAAGTGGCTGCGACCGCTGTCCACGGTGGGCGTGGGGTCGGGGCTCTACGAGGCGCTGCGCGTGATGCAGGCCAAGGGCTCGCACATGGCACGGGTGGCCGACGAGTCGGGCGCCGTGCTGGGCGTGATCATGCTCGAGGACGTGCTGGAGGAGCTCGTCGGCGAGATCCGCGATGCCGAGCGCCTCGAGGTCTGACCCGTGGATCCCCGTCTCAGCTTCGTGACCCTGGCCGTGCCCGACCTCGACGCGGTGCGCCGCTTCTACGTCGACGGCCTCGGCTGGCCCGTCGAGCTGGAGGCGGACGACGAGGTGATCATGATCCGCGTGGCCGACAAGGTCGTGCTGTCGCTGTGGTCCGAGGCCGGCTTCGAGGCCGAGGTCGGCCCGATCCGCCGCGGCGAGGGCGTCGCACCGATCACGCTGGCGCACAACGTCGGCACGCCCGAGGAGGTCGACGCCGTGCTGGCGGCCGCCCGCGAGGCCGGTGCCGTGCACGTGGCGGCGGGGGAGCACCGCGAGTGGGGCGGGTACTCGGGCTACTTCGCCGATCCCGCCGGCTTCCGCTGGGAGGTCGCGCACAACCCGGGACCGATCGGGCAGGCCGTGCTCTGAGCCGAGTCCTGCTCAGTTCGCGCTGCTCGGTGTCTGGGCTCGGGCTCGGGCGTCACGGGACCCGGAAGACCCCGTTCTCGGTGACGACCACGTCGACCGGCACGTCGTGGTCCTCGTGCGGCACCTCCGGCACCAGCTCGTCGGCGTGCACGAGCGCGACCAGGAGGGGGCGCCGCGTCCCGGACAGCGACGCGAGCGCGCGGTCGTAGTACCCGGCGCCGCGCCCCAGACGACGTCCGTGGTGGTCGGCGGCGAGGGCCGGGAGGACGACCACGTCGACCCCGTCGAGCGCCGCTTCGCCGACGGCAGGGCCCACCGGCTCGTCGACCCCGAGCCGTGACCTGCGGGTGGCCGCCGTCGGGTCGTGCTCGACCCAGGCGAGCGTCCCGTCGTCGTGGGTGACGGGCAGCAGGACGGTGATCCCGCGTGCGACGAGCCCGTCGAGGAGGACCGCGGTCCCGGGCTCGTCGGCCATGGAGCGGTAGGCCGCCACGCGGCCGGCGCGGGCGATCGACGGCAGCGCCAGCAGGTGCGCGGCGAGCGCTTCCGCGACGACCGCCCGCTGGTCGGGGGTCCGACGACGGCGCGACTCCAGCAACGGGCGGCGCGCGGCATGCTTCGCCTCTGCGATCGACCGGTCCATGTGACTAGCCTAGGCGGGTGGACGGACTGGAGCTGGCGCGCACGAAGATGGAACGGGCCGACGTGGCCGCACCGGCGATCGAGGTCTTCAGCGACTTCTACCGCCAGCTCGAGGGAGGGGCGACGGGGCTCGTGCGCGAAGCCGACGTCGAGCCGCTCGTCGACGTCGACCGCGCCGCCGACGTCGAGTCCGACCCGCAGGCCCAGCGCGACGCCGCCGCCGTCACGGCGGTCATCAAGCTCAACGGCGGGCTCGGCACGTCGATGGGCATGGACCGTGCCAAGACGCTGCTGCCCGTGCGGGCCGACCTCACGTTCCTCGACGTCATCGCCCGGCAGGTCCAGCAGGTGCGGCGCGACCACGACGTGTCCCTCCCGCTGCTGTTCATGCACAGCTTCCGGACCCGTGACGACTCCCTCGCGGCGCTCGCCGCCCACGAGGGGCTGGAGGTCGACGGGCTGCCGCTGGACTTCCTGCAGAACCGTGAGCCCAAGCTGCGCGCCGACGACCTCACCCCGGTCACCTGGGACGCGGACCCCTCGCTCGAGTGGTGCCCGCCCGGGCACGGCGACCTGTACACGGCGCTGCTGGTCTCCGGTGTCCTGGAGCGTCTGGTCGATGCCGGGTACCGCTACGCCACGGTCTCCAACGCCGACAACCTCGGCGCCGCGCCCGACCCGGCGATGATGGCGTGGTTCGCCTCCGCCGGCGCTCCGTACGCGGCCGAGGTGTGCCGGCGCACCCCGGCCGACGTCAAGGGCGGCCACCTCGTGGTCCGCCGGTCCGACGGCCGGCTGGTGCTGCGCGAGACGGCGCAGACGGCCGACGAGGACGCCGAGAGGGCCGCCGACCTGACGGTGCACCCGTTCTTCCACACCAACAACCTCTGGTTCGACCTGCCGCGCCTGCTCGAGACGCTCCGCTCGAGCAACGGCGTGCTGGGGCTGCCGCTGATCCGCAACGAGAAGACCGTCGACCCCACCGACCCCACCTCGCCGAAGGTGGTGCAGATCGAGTCGGCGATGGGCGCAGCCGTGGAGGTCTTCGACGGGGCCACGGCCATCGAGGTCGACCGGTCGCGCTTCCTGCCGGTCAAGACCACCAACGACCTCATGCTGCTGCGCTCGGACGTGTACGGCCTCGGCGACGACGCGCGCCTCCGGGCCACGGTCGACCCGCGCCCGCTCGTGGACCTCGACCGCCGGTTCTTCACGACGATCGCCGACTTCGACGCCCGGGTGCCGCACGTCCCGTCGCTGTCGGGAGCGTCGTCGTTGACGGTGCGCGGCGACTGGCGGTTCGAGCGCGACGTGGTCGTGGTCGGTGACGCCCGGCTCGACGACGACGGCACGGCCCGCAGCGTTCCGGCGGGCACCCGGTTAGGCTGACGCGCATGTCGTCCGACGTGGGGAACGAGACCGGTCAGCAGACCGGTGACGCCGCTCCCGTCCGTGGACCCCGCCCTCGGGTGCGTCCGCAGAGCGTGCCCGACGGGTTCCTGACGGTCGAGGACCACCTCGAGCAGATCCTGCGCGGCATCGGACCGCTCGAGCCGTACGACCAGCCGGTGGTCGAGTCGCTCGGCCTGCCGCTGCATGCCGACGTGCGCGCCCCGATCTCCTTGCCGCGCTTCGACAACTCCGCGATGGACGGCTACGCCCTGCGTGCCGAGGACCTCGCCGAGGCCAGCACGGCCCAGCCGGTCGAGCTCCCCGTGGTGGGGGACATCCACGCCGGGACCTCTCGTCCGTTCGCCATCTCCCCGGGCACCGCGGTCAAGATCATGACGGGCGCCCCGGTGCCGCGGGGCGCCGACACCGTGGTCCCGTTCGAGGACACCGACCGCGGGAACGCCCGCGTGCGGTTCACGTCGGCCCCCCGCGTCGGCGCCAACGTGCGTCGTGCCGGCGACGACGTGCGCGAGGGCGACCTCGTGCTGCCGGCCGGCACCGTGGTCGGTCCGCGCGAGGCCGGGCTCCTGGCGTCGCTGGGTCTCGGTCGTGTGGCCGCACGCCCCCGGCCCCGGGTGGTGGTGCTGTCCACGGGCAACGAGCTGCGTGAGCCGGGCGCCCACCTCGACTACGACTCGATCTTCGACGGCAACAGCTACATGCTGGCCGCGGCGGTGCGCGCGGCCGGCGCGATCGCCTACCGCGTCGGCGCCGTGGGCGACGACCCCCGCACGTTCCGTCGCACGCTCTCGGACCAGCTGGTGCGCGCCGACCTCGTGGTCACGAGCGGTGGCATCAGCGAGGGCGAGAAGGACGTCGTCAAGGAGACGCTCTCGGCGCTCGGCACCGTCTCGTTCCCCAAGGTCGCGATGCAGCCCGGCAAGCCGCAGGGCTTCGGCACGATCTTCGACGAGCAGACGCCGATCATCACGCTGCCCGGCAACCCCGTCTCGGCCTACGTGTCGTTCGAGGTGTTCGTGCTGCCCGCGATCCGCCGCCTCATGGGCCTCACGCCGTACCGGCGGCCCATGGTGCACGCGGTCCTCACGCAGGACGTGGTGTCGTCCCCGGGTCGGCGCCAGTACGTGCGTGGCGTCTTCGAGGTCACGCACCGCGGGGCGAAGGTGACGCCGCTCGGCGGCCACGGGTCGCACCTGCTCGGGTCGCTGGCGCACGCGAACGCGCTCATCGTGGTGGGGGAGGACGAGACGGCGCTCAACCTCGGCGACACCGTGCGCACCCTCGTGCTCGACAGGCCCTTCTGACGTGGGCGCGGTTGACCCCGACGGGAGTTCCGGGCCGCGGGCGGAGAGCCGGCAGAGCCTGACGCACGTCGACGAGACGGGCGCCGCTCGCATGGTCGACGTCGGTGACAAGGACGTCACGCGGCGCACCGCGACCGCGGAGGGTCGCGTCGAGGTCTCGTCCGAGGTCGTGGCGCTGCTGCGCGGGGAGGGCGTGCCGAAGGGTGACGCGCTCGGCGTCGCGCGGGTCGCGGGGATCATGGCGGCCAAGCGGACCCCCGACCTCGTGCCGCTCTGCCACCCGTTGGCCATCAGCGGCGTCGACGTGTCCCTCACCGTCGTCGACGACGCCGTCGAGATCAGTGCCAGCGTGCGCACGACCGATCGCACGGGCGTGGAGATGGAGGCGCTGACCGCCGTCACGGTCGCGGCCCTCACGGTCGTCGACATGGTGAAGGCCGTCGACAAGCACGCGCGCATCACCGACGTCGAGGTCGTGGCCAAGTCCGGCGGCCGCAGCGGCGACTGGAGCACGTCGTGACCTCGGTCCCCGAGCCTGTCGAGGGGCGCCGTGCCGCGGTCGTCGTCGCCTCCAACCGCGCGTCCGCCGGGGTCTACGAGGACCAGACGGGTCCGATGCTCGTGGAGGCGCTACGCGCCTGGGGCTTCGACACCGACGACGCCGCCGTGGTGCCCGACGGCGAGCCCGTGGCCGACGCGATCTCGGTCGCGCTTGCGGCCGGCGCGGCGGTCGTCCTCACCACCGGAGGCACCGGCATCAGCCCCACCGACCGGACCCCCGACGTCACCCGACCCCTGCTCGACCGCGAGCTCCCCGGCCTCGCCGAGGCCCTGAGGGCGGCCGGCGTCGCCAAGGGCGTCCCCACGGCCGTGCTGTCGCGTGGCCTCGCCGGCGTTGCAGGGAGCACCCTCGTCGTGAACCTGCCCGGGTCCCGTGGAGGCGTCAAGGACGCGATCGAGGTCCTGGCCCCCGTGGTCGGGCACGCGGTCGACCAGCTCGCGGGCGTCGACCACGGCGGTCCCGACCACCCGCAGGCCCACACGTGAGGGTCCGGACGTGAAGGGGTGGCCGGTCGAGCTGTCGCACGGCGACGTGGGCGTCCGGCCGCTCAAGCGGTCCGACGCGGGCGCGTGGGCGCGACTGAGGCGCGCCGACGTGGCGTGGCTGGCGCCGTGGGAGGCCACCCTCCCGCCCGGAGGAGGCTCGGCGCCGATGTCCTACCGGGCCATGATCGGCGCTCAGCGCCGTCGGGCCCGTCAGGGCAAGGCCATGCCGTTCGCCGTGACCTGGAAGGGCGAGATGGTCGGCCAGGTCACCGTCAACGGCATCGCGTGGGCGTCGGCGCGCTGGGGCAGCATCGGGTACTGGATCTCGCGGCGGCACGCGGGCCACGGCATCACGCCGGTGGCGGTGGCGCTCGTGGCCGACCACCTGCTCGACACCGTGGGTCTGCACCGCGTCGAGATCTCGGTGCGACCCGAGAACAGCGCGAGCCTGCGGGTCGTGGAGAAGCTCGGGCTCGACGAGGTGGGGCTCGCTCGGGAGTACCTGCACATCGACGGCGCGTGGCGTGACCACCGGATCTTCCAGGCGCTGGCCGACGACCGCCCGGGGCGCCTCCTGGCCCGCGTGACGGGCGCGGACGACGCCCGCGAGCCGGTCACCTGAGTCACACCCGTCACAATCTTCACGCGACACACGGTGTGACCTGCGCCGATTCGTTCGGCGTCCGCCCTACCGTTGCGGCGTGGGTGCCAATGGACTGATCGTCGCGTTCGTCGTCGCTGTGTGGGCGGCGTACTTCGTGCCGCTCGTCCTGCGACGGTACGACGAGGCCAGCTCCTCGGAGTCCCTCGAGTCGTTGAGCCCCCTGAGTCGGGTCGTCTCCAGGCGGCGCGAGGCCGCACAGCCCGAGGAGGTCGATCCCGTGGACGAGATCGTCGACGAACCCGTCGTCCCGGCCGAGTCGGCCCAGCCCGTCGCCCCGCAGCCCGCTTCCTCCGCGCCGACGCGTCGGGCCGCGATCGTGGCCGCCCGCCGTCGCCGTCGCACGCTGCTGACCCTGCTCACGTCGCTGGTCCTCGTCGGCGGTCTGGCCGCCTTCTCGGTGGTCTCCCCGGTCTGGGTCGGTCTGCCCGCCCTTCTGGTCGTCGCCTGGCTCGTGGCCTGCCGCGTGCAGGTGCGCGCCGAGCGTGGCATCAGCAGCCCCCGCCGTGAGCGCGCCTCCCTCGCCTCGCGGCTGCCCTCCCTCAAGCGTGCAGCCCAGTCGGCGGCGTCCGACGTCGCCACGCGCTCGTCGCGTCGCGCCACTCCCGAGCGCACCGTCGACGACGAGCACACGATCGTGGTCTCCGGCCAGTTCGAGGACGTCGAGCCCGACCGCAAGCACGTCATGCAGCGCACGGAGCTCCCTGCCGACGCGCTGGAGGAGAAGCTGCAGATCGCGGTTCCGTCGGTGTCCACGTCGGGCACCCCGCTTTGGGACCCGCTCCCGGTCACGCTGCCCACCTACGTGACCAAGCCGCGGGTCGGCCGCACGGTCCGCACCATCGACTTCGACGCTCCGGGCACCTGGACGTCGGGCCACGTCGAGGGCGAGGACGTCGAGCTGCCGGGTGGCCGGACGGCCGGCGAGACGGTCGCCGAGCAGCCGCGGCGGGCGTCCGGCCAGTAGGTCCCGGTGCTCGCCGGGTCGGTGCGGAAGCGCCCGGCCCTGGTGCTAACCTGGATCGTCCTGGGGCATTGGCGCAGTTGGTAGCGCGCTTCGTTCGCATCGAAGAGGTCAGGAGTTCGAATCTCCTATGCTCCACTCGTAGGACAGAAGGCCCCCATCACTCGTGATGGGGGCCTTCTGCGTGTGAGTCGGGGGCCTTCTGTCCTACGAATCAAGGCTAGGGATTCGGGGACGACCGAGCGCCAGCGAGGGAGGGAGTCTCCTATGCTCCACTCGGATGAGACAAGGCCCCCGTCACTCGTGACGGGGGCCTTGTTCGTTGCTGCGCGCTATCCCCGACGCCCCGACCTGGCGCAGGTCAGGCAGGAGGTCGCGTGGGGGTAGGCCTCCTGCCGCGCTCGCTCGACCGGACCGCCGCAGGACTCGCAGGTGGCGTACGTGCCGCCCTCCAGCCGCTGGAGGATGCGCTCCACCTGGGTGAGGAGCTCGCGGTCCCGCGCCTCGGCGAGGACGTCGAGCTCGGTCGCCACGTTGACGTTCGCGTGGTCGACCGAGTCGCCGCACTCCGGACCGGTGCGGCGGCGCTCGCGGAGGCGTGCGGCCAGGTCGTCCTGCTCGAGGAGCATCCGGGCGCGAAGCTCGTCCAGGTCGTCGGGTGTCCAGGTCGTCTCGCTCATGCCGAGGACGTACCCGACTCCGACGTCTCGACGCGTGCAGTCGCCAGCGCCTGGCGCGTCCTCTCGACGACGTGGTCGGCCCACCGCTGGGGATACCCGGCTGCGACCCGGCGTGCGCGGCCTGCCGCCCCTCCGTCCGCCAGGAGCGCGTCGACGTGTGACCGGACCAGGGTGCGGTCGCCCGCCGCCCCGAGCGCGTCGTCGACGGCATCCAGCAGGGCCTCCACCGCCTCGGCAGCGGGGACGGGTGTCCCGTCGACAGGGTGGAGGAGCCGACCGGTGACCCCGTCGCGCTGCGCGAGCCAGCGCGCGGTCCGCAGGCGGGCGACGGACCACCCTGGGAGGTCGGGGACCCCCGCGACGGTCGTCACGAGCGAGCGGACCAGACCCGCGAAGGCAACGGCGTCGTCCACGTCGAGCTGCACGTCCATGACCCGGACCTCCACGGTCGGGGTCGCGCGCCCGACCCGGGCGTCGAGGTAGACCATGCCGTCGTCGATCGCCACGCCCGACGCCACGGCGGCCTCCACCTCACGGCGGTAGGTCGCCAGGTCGCCGAACGGCTCCGTGGGCCCGGCCGTCGGCCAGCGGTCCCACTGTCGGGCGCGCCACGACGCGAAGCCGGTGTCGGTGCCCTCGCTGAAGGGGGAGCCGGCCGACAACGCGGTCACGACGGGCAGCAACGGCCCGAGGCGGTCGATCACCCGGACCGTCTCCTCGTCGTCCTCGACGTCGACGTGGACGTGCATCCCGCAGACCGCGACCGCCGGGAAGAGGTCGCGATGCCGGTCGGCCATCCACCGGTAGCGCTCGTGGGGCGTCACGTGCTGCGGGCGGCCCACCACGGGGGTGGGAGAGGGAAGCAGCGCGGCGCCCACGGCCTGCGCGTCCGCCGCAGCGCGCAACCTGGCCTCGACGACGTGGGCGCGCAGGGTCGCGAGGTCCTGGGCCGGATCGGTCGTCGTCTCGACCTGCTCCAGGAACAGCTCCTGCGTCACGTCCTGCGGTGCGCCCTCGTCCCGGTCGTCGTCGACCTCCTGCACGTCCTCGGACCGGGGCACCGGCCTGGCGGTGCGTGGGTCGACGAGGTACATCTCCTCCTCCACGCCGATGCTGCGAATCGTCATCCGTGGTGCTCCTTCGTCGGGCCATCGGGACCGGTCGGCGTGGGTGCGGGCCCGCCCACGATGCCGGACCCGTGCCCAGGCGGGTACCCGCGCCGGCGCGTGCGAAGCGCCTGACGCACGATCGTCGCGTGCGGGCCGGCCGGCTCGTTCAGGCGTCGGGGTCGTCGTCGACGTCGACCCCGTCGCGGTCCGCCCACTCCAGGAGCGGGGCGAGGTCGAAGACGGCGTCGTCGATCCCGGCGTGCAGGTCGCCGAGCCGGGCGAAGCGGGGCGGCACGGTCTCGAGGGTGAAGTCGCGCGGATCGACGTCCGGCACCTCGTCCCAGGTGATCGGGGTCGAGACCCGCCCGTCGGGCACGCCGCGCACCGAGTACGCCGCGGCGATCGTGTGGTCTCGGGCGTTCTGGTTGTAGTCGATGAACACCTGCGACGGGTCACGGTCCTTGCGCCACCAGGTCGTGGTGGCCTCGTCCGTGCGCCGCTCCACCTCCCGCGCGAAGGCCAGGGCCGCACGTCGGACGTCGGTGAAGCCGTGCTCGGGCGGGATCCGGACGTACACGTGCAGACCGGAACCTCCCGACGTCTTCGGGAAGCCGACGGCACCCAGCTCGTCGAGGACCTCGCGCGCCACGGCTGCGACCCGCTGCACCGTGGCGAAGTCGCACGCGGGGCCGGGGTCCAGGTCGATCCGCCACTCGTCGGGCTTCTCGGGGTCGTCGCGGCGGCTGTTCCAGGGGTGGAACTCGACGGTGGACATCTGCACGGCCCACACCACGGCGGCGAGCTCGGTGACGCACAGCTCGTCCGCGGTCCGGTCGTAGCGCGGGAAGGTCAGGCGCACCGTCTCCAGCCACGGTGGTGCACCCCTCGGGACGCGCTTCTGGTGCACCTTGTCGCCCGCGAGGCCCTTGGGGAAGCGGTGCAGCATGCACGGTCGCTCGAACAGTGCGTTGACGATGCCGTCGCCCACGGCGAGGTAGTACTCGACGAGGTCGAGCTTGGTCCACCCTCGTTCGGGGAAGTAGACCCGGTCGGGGTTCGAGACGCGCACGAGCCGGTCGTCGACCTCGACCTCGACTGCGTCCGCCACGAACCCAGACTGTCATCGGGTGGGGCGGGGTGCCAGGTGAGGCGGGTGCGCAAGCGCCGACGCCGGCCCGCGCTCACCCGTGTGGCCAGCCGTCGGCGGGATCCGCGACAGGTTGCCGGTACTCGTCCGCGAGCCAGCGGATCGCCTCGGTGTGCGCATGGGTGTCGTCGGAGGCGACCGCCTCGCCCGCCAGGACGACGGACAGGTCGTGGGCGTACGCGCTGGCAGCCGTCATGGCCACACAGGCCTGGGTCGAGACGCCGGCGACCACGAGATGGTCGACGCCGTGTCCCCGCAGCAGCGCGGCCAGCCCGGTACCGAGGAAGGCGTCGTCCCGTCGCTTGAGGACGGAGGTCACCTCCAGGTCCGCGAGCTCGGACACCCGTGACGCGCCCGGCGTCCCCGCCAGCGCGACCGGCTGCCCGTCCTCGCGCATGTTGAGGGCCCAGGTCTCGGGATCCTCGGGCAGCTCGGTCCGCACCTCGACGACCAGGGCGTCAGCGCCCTCGGCCAGGTCGATCCAGCGTCGCACCGCGCGCAGGAGCGCGGGCCTTCGCTCGCGCAGGCCCGGGGCGTCGAGGAAGTCCTCCTGAAGGTCGATGAGCACCAGTGCACTGCGGTGCACATCGGCGTCGTTCGTCGTGCGGTCGTCCCGCGAGGCTGCCGTCGTCTCGTCCACGTCGTCCTCGTACCCCGAGCGGCGTGGCGCATGCCCGTGCAAGGTCCGGGTACTCGTCGGTCGACGGTGTCCGTCGACGAAGGAGCACGCATGACCGCCCGAAGCCTCTGGGAGATCGAGCGCCCCAGCCACGTCCCGCAGTCCCGACCCGCGCCCGGGTCGGCGTACGACGACGTGGTGCTGGGTGGCGGAGTGGTGGGTCTGTCCGTCGCCACCGAGCTGGCCCACCGTGGACGACGGGTGACCGTCGTCGAGGCTCGTCCCGTCATCGGCGGCGGGACGTCGGGACGCTCCACCGGCAAGCTGAGCCTGCTGCAGGGCACGCGTCTGTCGACGATCGAGCGCCACCACGGCAGCAGCGCGGCGGCCGCGTACGTGCAGACCTGCCAGGAGGCTCTCGCGTGGATCGAGCAGGTGCTGGAGCGCTGGGACGTGCCGTTCCAGCGGAGGCCGGCCGTGAGCTGGGCCGCGCACGAGCGCGAGATCAAGGCCACGCGTGCCGAGGACGCGGCTGCGCGACGCGCCGGGCTGGCCACGCGCTGGCAACGCGCCGTCCCGGGCGGTCTTCCGGGGTACGGCGCCGTGGTGCTCGAGGACCAGCTGCAGGTCGACCCCCTGGCCTACACCGCCGCGCTGGCCCAGGAGGCCGTCGACGCCGGGGTCGACGTGCAGGTCGGCCGACGTGCCAGGTCGGTCGGAGGCGGTGAGCGGCCCGTCGTGACCCTGGACGACGGCACCGAGCTCGTCGCCGAGCAGGTGGTCGTCGCGACCGGTCTGCCCGTGCTCGACCGGAGCGCAGCGTTCGCCACGACGAAGCCGCACCGCTCCTACATCGTCGCGTTCGAGAGCGACCAGGAGCTCGAGCCGATGGCGGTCTCCGTCGGCTCGCCGTCGTGGACGGTGCGCGGTGCGACGGACGCCGACGGACGTCCGCTCGTCCTGGTCGGTGGGCACGGTCACGCGGTCGGTCGATCCATGCCGGCCGGACGGCACGTGGAGGCACTGCGGGGCTGGGCCGGGGAGCACCTGGACGTCGGACGTGAGGTCGCGGCGTGGTCGGCGCAGGACTACCAGACGCCCGACGAGGTGCCGATCGTCGGACGGACGCGCGGGTCGTCGCGGGTCCACGTGATCACCGGGTTCGGCGGGTGGGGCCTGGTGGCAGGCGTGGGTGCGGCGCGCCGCCTCGCCCGAGCGGTCGCAGAAGGGGACGAGGTTCCGGTCGTGCCTCCGCGCCGGCTCCTGGGCGCTCGCGCCGCAGCAGCGGTCCTCGGATGGAACTCCGAGGTCGGCGCGCACATGACGTCCGGCTGGTTGGGCGCCCTCGGTCGGGCGCCGGTCACGCCCGGTGAGACGCAGGGCGTGGTCACGCGAGGTCGACCGCCCGTCGCCACGTCCGTCGTGGACGGCTGCACCCGGTCGGTCTCCGCCGTGTGCCCGCACCTCGGCGGCATCGTCCGCTGGAACGACGTCGAGGGCTCGTGGGACTGCCCGCTCCACGGGTCACGCTTCGAGGCCGACGGCCGACTCATCGAGGGACCCGCCACGCGTGGTCTCGCCCCGGTCCGCCCGGACGCCGACGAGTCGACGACCTGAGATCAACGGGTGTCGTGGGGCGGGCCGTCCCGCTCCTGGAGGTCCCGCCGGTCCGCGGTCCTGGCCTTGAGGATCGTCACCACCCTCGAGAGACCTGCGGCGAAGATCGCCACGGGCAGCACGGCGTATGCCCAGGGTCGGGGGAGCACGTCCCGGTCCACCAGCACGAGGACGACCACCACGGCGACCACCACGAGCGTGATCGCCGCGATCGTCCACCGCCACCAGCCCTCACCGGTCCCGCTGCCCCCACGCCGCGCAGGCGGGTTGTACCAAGGCCGCTTCATGCTGCCGCTCCAGTCGTCCGGCTCTCGCCCGTCGTCGCTCACACTGTCGTCGCTCACGGTCGCCTCCTCGTCGCGGCTCGTACCAGAGGTACCCGCGACGGTCCCGGCCACGCGTCAGGCGGGTAGGGGACCGGGCCGGTCGGACGGCACGAGTCGTTCGACGGTCTCGGCCACGTAGGCGTCGAGCTCGGCGTCGTCGACGAGGCCGGGGAGGGTGAGCGCATCGACCACCAGCCAGTTGAGGGCCTGGTAGAGCAGACGCACGGTGACGGCGTCGCCCGGCATGTGCCACTGCTCGTGGGTGCTGATGTTGCTCAGCAGGTCGGCCCGTACGCGATCGGTCAGCACGTCGCGGACGCCTTCGCGCCGGGTGGCCTCGAGCCGAAGCTCGAGCAGGGCGAGGAAGCCGGTGCGGTAGTCCACGATCCGGCGCACGGTGTCGACCATCAGCCGGACCAGCAGGTCGCGGTCGCGGGGAGCATCGGCGGGCACCACCACCTGGCTCGCGCCGTCGAGGAGCCGCTCGTAGACGCGCTCCCCGGCCTGGGTGAGCAGGTCGTCGCGGTTGCGGAAGTAGTTCGACGCCGTCCCGGCCGGAGCGTCGGCGCCGGCGTCGACCGCTCGGAACGTCAGGCCACGTGCTCCCTCGGCAGCGAGCGTCTGGATCGCGGCGTCGAGGAGGGCAGCCCGTCGAGCCGGGTTGGATCGTGCCACGTGAGACCACTCCAGTCGTAGTGCTACCGTTGAACCACTACGAACAGAGTACTCAGGGGGACCCCATGCGGAAGCTCGTCTACTACGTCGGCACGTCGCTCGACGGCTACATCGCCGGACCGGAGCACGAGGTCGACTTCTTCGCCCTCTCGGAGAAGATGCTCACCTGGATCTGCGAGCAGTACCCCGAGACCCTGCCGCACGCGTTCCGCGAGTCGCTGGGGCTCGCCGACGCGCCGAACCAGCACTTCGACACGCTGCTGATGGGACTCGGGACCTATCGGCCGGCCACGGACGTGGGCATCACCCGGCCCTACCCGCACCTGCGCGAGGTCGTGGTCTCCTCGACGCTCGAGGCGCCCGATCCCGCCCTCGAGGTCGTCCGCGGCGACGTCGTCGAGCGGGTCCGGGAGCTGAAGTCGCAGGACGGGCAGGACATCTGGCTGTGCGGGGGCGGGCGGCTCGCCGGGAGCCTGCTGCCGGAGATCGACGAGATCGTCCTCAAGCGGTACCCGGTCGTGGCCGGGTCCGGGCGGCCCGTGGTCGACGGCCCCTTCCGGCCGGCGGCGTTCCGCCCCACGGACTCGGTCGCGTTCGACGACGGGGCTCTGGTCACCTGGTTCGAACGGGCCTGACAGCGGTCAACGCCTGCGGCGCAGCCAGCCGGCCAGGCGCCAGAGCAGCCACCCCAGCAGCGCGACGCCGAGCCAGGGGAGCACGGCCCCGAGCGCCTCGACGCCGGCGTTGACGACGGCGACCAACGCGTTCCAGCCCGACTGCAGGCCGCCGACGAAGCCGCCGGGGTCGACCGACTCGGCGCCGTCGCGGGTGACGAGCTCGACCGACAGGGTCGAGAGGTCGACCTGGTCGCGCACCGCGCGCCGCTGGGCCTGGAGCGACTCCAGGTCCGCCTGGCGCTCCGACAGCGCCCGTTCGACGGCCAGCAGCGCCTCTGCGTCGTCCGCGTCGGTGAGGATCTCGAGCAGACGATCGACCGACGTGGTGAGGCTGCGGATGCGGGCGTCGAGATCGGCCACGCGGTCGGTCACGTCCTCGCGCGCGACGTCGAGCCCGGTGACGGTGCCGTAGGTGCGCAGCCGTGCCACCGTGCGGTCGACGGCGTCGGCCGGGACCCGCACCACGAGGGACGCCGACGTCACCCGCCCGCGCGTGCCGGACTCGTCGCTCGTGTACTCGGCCCGCTGGTCGATGCGTCCTCCGGCTCGATCGACCCAGGCAGCCAGGGCGTCCGCCACCTCCGCCGGCGCCGAGACACGCACGGTGGCGCTGCCGGTCGTGACGACCTGGCGCTCGGACTGCTCGACGTCGGGCAGCTCCTGTGCCGTGGCTTCGTCGGTGTCCACCTCGGTGCGGAGGCCTCCCGCGGCGTCCTCGGGCTGCTGGGGTGCAGCGGCGACGTCGGCGCTGCTGTCGGCGCCGGCCGCGTCACCCCCGTCGTCGGGTGCGACGAGGAGGCTGGTCCCGAGGCCGCCGATGACGACGACCACGCACGCAGCGGCCGCGCCCCCCACCACGCGCCGGGCGCGACGGCCGCGACGCGTCACGTCGGCGTCCACCTGGTGCATCACGCCCTGGCGCATCCGGCTGATCCGCTCGTCGCCGAGGCCGTCCAGCTCCTCGTTCCCACGTCCGGTCATGACGTCTCCCTCATCGCGCGCAGGTCGGCGCGGAGCCGGCCGCGCAGTCGGTGCAGACGGTTGCGGACCACGGCGTGGGTCACGCCGAGCTCACGCGCCGCCTGCTCGTAGCTGTGGTCCCCGTCGATGCACAGGGCGTACAGCCGCTGGTCCAGCTCGCCGAGGGCCGCGACCGCGGCGTCGATCTCGACCCGAGCCAGCTCGGCCTCCACCGTCGACTCGACGTCGTCCCGGGCGGGAAGGTCCTCGTCGAGCTCCGCAGTGCGGCGTCGCGCCGCCTTGCGGGCCGCGTTCAGGGCCACCTGCCGGGCGGTCACGAGCAGCCACGGCAGCACGGACCCGTCCACCAGCCGGATGGTGCGCGAGCGACGCCACGCGACCACGAAGGTCTCCTGGGTGGCGTCCTCGGCCGCGTCGGCGTCGCGCAGGACGCGGAAGGCCTGCCAGTAGACGGCCCGGACATGCCGGTCGTAGAGCTCGCCGAACGCGTCGCGGTCACCGGTGCTCGCCCGCTGGAGCAGGCCGCCGTCCGTGTCGGCGTCGTCGCCGGTCTCGGACGTGCGGGGCCTGCTCACGGGGGCCTCCTGGCGGGTGGTCACAACCGGTACGTGTCGGTGGACGCCACATCGTCTCACCGTCGAGATCGGGGGGGTGCGGACATGGCGAAGGTCCCTGGCGGACCCTTCCGCGGTCCCGACAGGGTCGGATCGGCGGACCGACCGGACTAGTCCTTCGAGTCGCCGAGGGTCGACCGGCCGTGGGTGATGGCGGGCGGGCGCAGGAGGTGTCGCGCCGCCGTCGTTCGGCGAGGGGTCCGGCGCGCCGTCGAAAAACACTGGAAAATCGGGAACCTCACCGGCTCGGACCACACCATGTCGTGTGTGTGGTGCGATGGTGCTCCACCGAACCGGAGTGCTTCACACGGTTTCGTCCATAGTTCGTTGTGACCAGGAAAAGATGGCCCGTAACTTCCAGGACGGCCCGGGACTTTAGGCCTTACCTTCTTCTCAGGGAGCGCCACCAACAGGGGTGGCGGAGCAGCCGGTCACCGGCGGCTCACCATTCTGAGGGAGAACACCATGCACGCATTCAGCACCGTCCTCGCCTTCGTCGCCGGCCTCAAGGACCGCCGCGACGAGAAGGGCGCCACCGCCGTCGAGTACGGCCTGCTCGTGGCACTCATCGCCGCCGTCCTGATCGTCGTGATCGGGTTCCTGGGCGGCGACGTCCGTGACGCCTTCACCGGTGTCGAGACGGCCATCGACGGCCAGGCCGGCGGCTGATCGAGAACCTGGGACGGTGCCGCGAGCTCGGGCTCGCGGCACCGTCTGCTCGATCGTCACGAGCGGCCCTGAGGAACTGAGGCCTCAGCGTCGACTCTCGCCACCCACCGGAGAGGGAGCCCGGAGGGCGGCACAGCAAGCAACAGGGTGAGGGACGGTCCCGCGACGGGGTGCACAGGCATCTCGGGGCGTCCTGTCTGGCGTCCCCACCACCCCTCGCGGTCCGGGGTCATGGACCGTGCGCTTCACGAGAACAGGGAGATCTTCGTGAACAAGCAACTTCTGGCCATCGGTGCAGCCGTGCTGCTGGCCGTGCTCGGGTTCGCTGCCCTCTTCGCCTACGCGAAGGGTGCCGACGACCGGGCCTTCGAGGGGACCGAGCGCACCACGGTGCTGCGGGTCACCCAGGAGGTGGCGACCAAGACGCCGTCCTCCGAGCTGAGTGCGAGCGTCGAGGCCGTCGAGCTTCCCAAGGCAGCCGTCGTGCCCGGTGCCGTCACCGACCTGTCCGAGCTCGAGGGTCTGGTCACGCGTGGCGTGCTCGTGCCCGGGGACCAGCTGACCCCCGCCAAGTTCGCCGAGGCCGGCGACGTCAAGGGTGACGCCGCCGTGCCCAAGGGCATGCAGGAGCTGTCGATCCTGCTCGAGGGCCAGCGGATCGTCGGTGGGGCCCTGGCGGCCGGCGACACGGTCGGCGTGGTCGCCAGCTACAGCGGGAGCAGCGCCATGGCGGTCGACGGCGTGCCGGTGCTCAAGGTCGACGCCGGGGTAGGCGACGGCCAGAGCACGGCCGGCGCCACCGTGACGGTCGCGGTCAAGACCGCCGACGTCACGAAGATCGTCAACGCCATGGAGTTCGGCAAGGTCTGGATCACCAAGCAGAACGAGGACACCGACACCGGTGGCGGTGGCGTCGTCACGTCCGACGAGGTGCTGGACCGATGAGCCTCGTCCTGATCGTCGGCGGCGACGACGAGCTCGCCGCCCGGGTGGAGGCCACCATCGGCCACCAGTGCGTGACGCTCGGTGCCGACGCGTTGCAGGGGGACTCCACGAGCTTCCTGCGCGGCCTCGACCCCACCGTCATCCCCGACGCCATGGTCCTCACGTCCGCGGTGCCGCTCGCTGCGTCGATGGCCCTGGCGCGCGAGGTCGCGGCCGTCCGGCCCGACGTCGACCTGGTGCTGGTCGCGGCGACCGAGAAGGAGATCATGCTCGAGGCGATGCGGTCGGGCATCCGCGACGTGGCTCCGAGCATCGACGACCCGAGCCTGCTGGCCGGACTGCGGGCGCGGCTCGACGCGCGCGCGCCGACGTCGTCGGGAGACCCGCTCAAGCTGGCCCCCAAGACCATGCCCGTCGACTTCCGGTCCCGCACCATGACGGTGCTGTCGCCGAAGGGCGGGGTGGGCAAGACCAGCATCTCGACGAACCTCGCGGTGTCGCTCGCGCAGCAGTCGCCGATGGAGGTCGTGCTGGTCGACCTGGACCTGCAGTTCGGCGACGTCTCGACGGTGCTGGACCTTCGCCCGTCGCACACGCTCGAGGACGCCTTCGGTCCCGGAGCGCACGACAGCCTGCTGCTCAAGACGTACCTGACGGTGCACGACGCCGGCTTCTTCGTCCTCTGCGGCGCCGAGAGCCCGGCCGCGAACGACCACGTCACGGCGGAGCAGGTGAGCGCGCTCGTGCGACAGCTGCAGGAGCAGTTCCGCTACGTGGTCCTGGACACGGCCGCCGGGCTCGAGGAGGCGACCCTCGGAGCCCTCGAGGCGAGCGACGACGCGATCCTCGTCTCGACGATGGACATCGCCTGTCTGCGCAGCGTCCGCAAGGAGATCGAGCTGCTGGGCGAGCTGTCGCTGATGCCGCCGTCGCGCCACGTCGTGCTCAACTTCGCCGACAAGCAGTCGGGTCTGAAGGTCAAGGACGTGGAGGCGCTGCTCGGTGTGCCGGTCGACCTGGTGCTGCCGCGCGCCAAGGAGGTGCCGGTCGCGTCGAACAAGGGCGTGCCGCTCGTCGTCACCAGCAAGTCGAACCCGTTCGCCAAGGCGGTCAAGTCGCTGTCGAAGAAGATCTACGACCGTGCGCGCGCCACCGAGGGCAAGCAGGGCCACAAGCGGCTGGAGGTGGCGTGACCATGCGGCTGAGCGACCGCCTCGCGAGTGCGCGCGAGACCAGCACCTTCTCCTCGTCCGTGGTCGAGGAGGAGCTGGAGGAGGTCGAGGCCACCGGTGCTCTCGGTGACGCCTACGCGACCATGAAGGCCCGCGCGTCCGAGGCGCTGCTCGACCGGATCGGGGCGCGCATCAACGACCCGAGCCTGACCGAGGAGCAGCTGCACACCTTCGTGCGCGAGGAGCTCACCGCCGTCATCGAGGGCGACCAGCAGCTGCTGCTGAGCTCCGACGAGCGACGTCGGCTGGTCCGCGACGTCGAGGACGACGCGATCGGGCTCGGACCGCTGGAGCGGATGCTCGAGGACGAGTCCATCACCGAGATCATGGTCAACCGCTTCGACCAGGTGTACGTGGAGCGTCGCGGCCGGCTGACCCAGGTCGCCACCCGCTTCGCCTCCGAGGAGCACCTGCGTCGCGTGATCGAGCGCATCGTCAGCAAGGTCGGTCGGCGCATCGACGAGTCGTCGCCGCTCGTGGACGCGCGGCTCTCGGACGGGTCCCGCGTGAACGCCGTCATCCCGCCGCTGGCCGTCGACGGCTCGTCGCTGACGATCCGCAAGTTCAGCAAGGACCCGTTCACGGTCAGCGACCTCATCGGCTTCGGCAGCATGACCGAGCAGATGGCCCAGCTCCTGCACGCCTGCGTGCAGGCCAAGCTCAACATCCTGGTCAGCGGCGGCACCGGCACCGGCAAGACGACGCTGCTGAACGTCCTCAGCCGGTTCATCCCGGCGGGGGAGCGGATCGTCACGATCGAGGACGCCGTCGAGCTCAACCTCCAGCAGCCGCACGTGGTGCGCATGGAGGCGCGGCCGGCCAACATCGAGGGCAGCGGCGAGGTGACGATCCGTGACCTGGTGCGCAACTCGCTGCGCATGCGTCCGGACCGCATCGTCGTCGGCGAGTGTCGTGGCGGCGAGGCGCTCGACATGCTCCAGGCCATGAACACGGGCCACGACGGCTCCCTCTCCACGCTGCACGCCAACTCGCCCCGCGACGCCATGTCGCGGCTCGAGACGCTGGTGCTCATGGCGGGCATGGACCTGCCCCTGCGGGCGATCCGCGAGCAGGCCGCCAGCGCGGTCGACCTCATCGTGCAGATCCAACGACTGCGCGACGGGACGCGCCGCGTCGTGAACGTGACCGAGGTGCTCGGCATGGAGGGTGACACCGTCGTGCTGCAGGACGTGTTCACGTTCGACTTCGCCGCCGGGGTCGACGAGCACGGGAAGTTCCGAGGCCACGCCATCCCGACCGGGATCCGGCCACGGTTCAGCGAGCGCTTCGAGGACCACGGCATCGCGTTCGACCTGGAGAACCTGGTGCGTCAGGCGAGGGTGGGGTGACCCGATGCTGATCATCGGAGCGGTCCTCGTGCTCGCCGCGGTCTTCTGCGGCTACCTGGCCGTGGTCGGGATGCCGGAGACGCGAGGCACGCGTGGCCGGGTGGCCCAGTACGCCGTGCTCGAGCGCAAGCCGCTGCTCAGGCGGATGAACGACGGTGCCGTCTCGACGGTGGAAGGGGTGCTGAGCCGTCGAGGCTGGCGGCCGTTCACCTCCGACGAGCTCGAGCTGGCCGGCATGAGGTCGTCGGTCGCCGCGCTCGTCGTGCTCGTCCTCGCCCTCGGTGGAGGGACCTTCTTCGGGCTGGTGGCCCTGCAGCAGCCGGTGCTGCTCTCCTTCGTGGCCTCGCTGCTGGTGCCCGTCGTGGCCAAGGTGGTGGTGCGCGCCAAGGTGGGTCGGCGACGCAAGCGGTTCGCCGGACAGCTCGGCTCGCTGCTGCAGATGATGGCGTCCTCGCTGCGGGCCGGCCAGAGCCTGCCCACGGCCATGGACGCGGCGTCGCGCGACGCGGACTCGCCGATGGCCGAGGAGCTGACGCGGGTCGTCAACGAGTACCGCATCGGCCGTGACCTGGTGGACGCGATGGAGCAGGTCGCCGACCGGATGGAGTCCGACGACTTCCGCTGGATCGCCCAGGCCATCGAGGCCCAGCGCGAGACCGGCGGCAACCTGAACGAGATCCTCGACCAGGTGGCCGAGACCATCCGCGAGCGGCACCACATCCGCGAGCAGGTGATGGCGCTGTCGGCCGAGGGCCGGATCTCGGCCTACGTGCTGATGGCCCTGCCCATCGGCATCGGGATCTACTACTCGATGGTCGCGGCCGACCGCATGGGGGTCTTCATCGACTCGGGCATCGGCAAGCTCATCATGCTCGGCTGCGGCGTCATGTACGTGCTGGGTGGCTTCTGGATGCGGTCCATCGTGCGGATCGAGTTCTGACATGGTCCTGCTCGCAGCACTGCTCCTGCTCATGGCCCTCGGGCTGGCCCTCGTCGGCGCCGGCGTGGTGGCCGCGCCCGGAGGCGGAGCCGTCCGCAAGCGGGTCAAGACCATGACCCGCGTCCCCGACAGCGTGGCCGACAGCGGCGTGCAGAAGGTCGACGAGACGCGCGCCGACCTGTGGGAGCGCTTCACGCCGAGCACCCTGCTCAAGCGGCTCGAGCGCAACATGGTGCTGGCCGGCCACCCCGAGGGGTGGACGCGTGAGCGGGTGGTGCTCATGAAGCCCGCCGGCGCGCTCTTCGGGCTGCTCTTCGGGTCGATGCTCCTGAGCCGGTTCGACCACCCGCTGATGCCGCTGGCGGCGGCCGGGTCCGTGGTCCTGTGCTACTTCGTCCCGGACCTGCTCGTGTACAACTACGCGGTCAAGCGCCAGGAGGACATCCAGAAGGCCCTGCCCGACCTGCTCGACCAGATCGTCATCTCGCTCGAGGCCGGCGTCGGCTTCGAGGCGGCGCTGGCCAAGGCCGGCGAGCGCGGCAGTGGTCCGCTCAACGACGAGCTCGTGCGGCTGATGCAGGACATGAGCCTGGGCATGTCGCGCAAGGAGGCCTACCTGTCGCTCGCCGACCGGACGTCGGTCGACGAGCTGCGCGCCTTCTGCAAGGCCGTGGTGCAGGCCGAGGAGTTCGGCGTCTCGATCGCGAGCGTCGTGCGCAGCCAGGCCAAGGAGATGCGGCTGAGCAGGCGCCGTCGGGCGGAGGCCAAGGCGCAGCAGGTCCCGGTCAAGATCCTGATCCCGCTCATGACCTGCATCCTGCCGGTGCTGTTCGCGATCGTGCTGGGCCCGGCCATCGTCTACGCCTACGCCGTCAACTGACCACTCGGACCACAACTGAACACGCCGGCTCCCGCCGGCCCACAAGCTCCCCGGACCGCGGTTTCCCTGTTGCCCCGGTCCGGGGCCTCAGCGGGCCGTCCCCGACTCCCGTCGGGGGCGGCTCGCTCTGATCTCCCCGCTTGTCGTCGGGGCGCGTCCACCGGCGAGATGTGACGCCCACCACTTGACAGGAGCTAAGGGGTTGTCAAGCGGCTTGACAGTTAGTACCTTTCTGTCAAGTGATCCGCGCCGCACCCCGCAGCGTCGCGACCGGCAGCAGGAGGTACATCATGACGATCTCGGCCACCGTCGACGGCCGCACCGTCGAGTGGAACGACAGGAAGCGCCATCTGTGGATCATGGGCGCGATCATCCCGCTCATCCCGCTCACCATGTGGGGCATGTACGCCGCCACCGGGTGGAGCGGCGTGTGGTTCTTCGGACCGTTCTTCGTGTTCGTCCTCATCCCGCTCTTCGACCTGATGGCCGGGCTCGACCCGAACAACCCGCCGGACGAGCTCATCGAGGCGCTGGAGGAGGACCGCTACTACCGCTGGGTCACCTACGCGTTCATCCCGCTCCAGCTCGTCGGCTTCATCTGGGGCGCCTACCTGCTCGGCGGCGGCACGCTGCCCGGCATCCCCGACCCGCTGAGCGTCCTCGAGAGGATCGGGCTGGCCACGGGCCTCGGCATGGTCGCCGGCATCGGGATCAACACCGCCCACGAGCTGGGCCACAAGAAGGAGGAGCACGAGCGCTGGTTCGCCCGCATCGCCCTCGCGCAGACCTTCTACGGCCACTTCTACATCGAGCACAACCGGGGCCACCACGTGCGGGTCGCCACCCCCGAGGACCCCGCCAGCAGCCGGCTGGGCGAGACGGTCTGGGAGTTCATGCCGCGCACCGTCCTGGGCAGCCTGAAGAGCGCCTGGTCGCTGGAGAAGAAGCGCTTCGCCCGGCTCGGCAAGAGCCCGTTCAGCCTGAGGAACGACGTCATCAACGCCTGGGCGTTCAGCGTGGTGCTGTGGGGCGCGCTGACCGTCGCCTTCGGCCCCGAGATCCTGCCCTACCTCGTGCTCCAGGCCATCCTGGGCATCTGGCTGCTCGAGTCGGTCAACTTCCTCGAGCACTACGGCATGAAGCGTCGGAAGCTGGAGTCCGGCCGCTACGAGCGGGTCAACCCGTCGCACAGCTGGAACAGCAACAACATCGGCACCAACGTGCTGCTCTACCACCTGCAGCGGCACAGCGACCACCACGCCAACCCGACGCGTCGCTACCAGGCCCTGCGCGACTTCAAGCAGGCTCCCGTGCTGCCCACCGGGTACGCCGGCATGATCGTCGCGACGTGGATCCCGGCCGTGTGGCGCCGGGTCATGGACGAGCGCGTGCTGTCGCACTACGACGGCGACGTGAACCAGGCGAACCTGCATCCGCGCATGGCGGACCGGTACCGGGCGCGCTACGGTTCCGCGACCGCCACCGATCTCGAGGGAGCCGCCTGACATGGCCCGCTTCATCTGCCCGAACTGCGAGTACGTGTACGACGAGACCGTCGGCGACCCCCGTGAGGGGTGGCCGCCCGGCACGGCGTTCGACGACGTCGACGCCGACTGGACGTGCCCCGACTGCGGCGTGCGCGAGCAGGTCGACTTCGTGCCCGAGGCCGAGTTCACCGGCAACGACCAGGACGGCGACATCATCAGTGCCGAGACGCGGGCCGCACGGGCCCGCGAGCAGGCGGAGCAAGACCGGATGGGACAAGCACAGCGAGGAGCGCAGCAGTGAAGGTGTGGGAGTGCCAGCAGTGCGGATTCATCTACGACGAGGCCCAGGGCTGGGAGGAGGAGGGCTTCCCGCCGGGCACGAAGTGGGAGGACATCCCCGACGACTGGACCTGCCCGGACTGCGGCGCGGCCAAGGCCGACTTCACGATGACGCAGGTCGGCTGAGTCGATGACCGTGACCACGGACCGCTTCGTGATCGTCGGCGCCGGCATCGCGGGCGTCAGCGCGGCCGGCGCAGCGCGCCTGGCCGGTTTCGAGGGCGAGATCGTCCTGATCGGCGACGAGCCGGAGCTGCCCTACCGTCGGCCCCCGGTCTCGAAGGAGGTCGTGCGGGGCGAGAAGGGTGCTGACGACATCCGCATCCGCAAGGCGGAGTGGTACGAGCAGCAGCGCATCGACCTCCGCACGGACCAGGCGGTCGCGTCCGTCTCCGTGGAGGACCACGAGGTCACGCTGGCCTCGGGCGAGGTGATCGGCTACGGGAGCCTCCTGCTCGCCACCGGCGGCTCGGCGCGCACGCTCGACGCCGTCACCACCGAGGCGGGCGCCGCCGGCGTGCGGACGCTGCGGTCCCTCGCCGACGTCGACGGCATCGTCTCCGCCCTCGGGCCCTGCCGGCCCGTCGTGGTCGTCGGTGCCGGGCTGATCGGGTCCGAGATCGCCGCCAGCGCACGGGAGCGAGGTGCGGAGGTGACCCTTCTCGAGGCCGCTGCGTCGCCGCTGCCGCACCTGCTGCCGCCGGCGCTCGGCGACTTCTACGCCGCGCTCCACGCCGAGCAGGGGACCCACCTGCACTGCGGGGTGGAGATCACCTCCATCGACGCCGGCACCGGGGACGCCGCCGGGCACACCGTCGTGACCGCCGCCGACGGTCGTGCGTGGTCCGCGCCCGTCGTGGTGGTCGCCGTCGGCATGGCGCCGAACAGCCGGCTCGCCGTCGAGGCCGGCATCGAGGTCGAGGGCGGTGCGATCGTCGTCGACGACCACGGCCGCACGAACGCCCCCGACGTGTACGCCGCCGGCGACGTCGCCCTGCTCCCGAGCGGGGTGCTCGGCGGGATGCACCGCGTGGAGCACTGGCAGGGAGCGCAGAACCACGGCGCTGCGGTCGGCAAGGTCGTGGCCGGCCAGGACCTGGCCTTCGACGAGGTCCCGTGGTGCTGGTCCGACCAGTACGGGCACACGCTGCAGGTGACGGGCTGGCCGGCTGCTGGCCACGACGTCGCCCTGCGCGGCTCGCTCGAGGCCCGCGACTTCACCGCGTTCTACCTCGACGGCGGCGTGCTGCGCGGTGCCGTGGCGCTCGGCCGCCCGGCCGACGTGCGGCTCGCGCGCCGGTGGATCGCCGAGGGCGCGCGGCCCGAGCCCGGGCTGCTCGTCGAGTCCGACGATCTCGCGGAGGCACTCACCGAGGTACCGGCGTGACCGTCGCCGCCGACCTTGGCGCAGCGACGTACGGTGCCGTCGTGCCCTCCATGCGCGAACGCCTCCTCGACGCGGCCCAGCAGGTCGTCGAGTCCGAGGGGTGGAGCGCGATCACGATGTCGCGGATCGCCCGGCTGGCCGGGGTGAGTCGTCAGACCGTGCACAACGAGCTCGGCACCAAGCACGCCCTGGCGCAGGCGCTGGCGCTGCGCGAGCTGGACCGCTTCCTCGCCGTCGTGCGCGACCGCCTGCGGGAGGCCGACGACATCGTGTCCGGCGTCCGGGCGGCCTGCCGTGGCGCCCTCGAGCTGGGGGAGCGCAGCGTCCTCGTCCGCACGATCGTCACGTCGGTCCCCTCGGAGCAGGACGGCGACCTGCTGGCGATCCTCACCACCGAGTCCGGCGAGATCGTGGAGGCGGCGTCGGCCGTGGTCAAGGCCGAGCTGGTCGACCAGTTCTCGCCGCTGCCGTTCGCCGACGCCGAGCTCGACGTGGCCGTCGAGGTGGTGGTGCGGCTCGTGCTCTCGTCGATCACGCGACCGTCGAAGCCGGCCCGCGAGGCGGCCGACGAGGTGGCCTGGATGCTGGGTCTGGCCATCGCCGGGCGCGAGGCGTCGGGCTCGGCGGTGGCTGCTCCTGGCTCCGGGACCTAGATCCAGCGGCTGAACCACATCCGGCGGTACCAGGCGTCGTAGGAGATCAGCGCGTCGGTCCAGATCGGCTGGAAGAACCAGAAGAGGACCACGGTGGCCACCACGAGCAGGCCCACCACCAGCCCCACGGCGTAGCGCTGACGCGCCGTGGTGGCCGCGCGCCGCGCCTCGTCGACCAGCAGGCAGACGGCGACGATCATGAACGGGAGCACGACCACGGCGTAGAAGCTGAAGATCGGTCGGTCGGTGCTGAGGAACCAGGGCAGCCATCCTGCGGCGACGCCGACCACCGGCACCGCCCAGCGACCGTCGCGGGTCCGGAACCACGCGACGACCGAGGCGATCACCGCGAGGGACCCGGTCCACCACACGGCGGGGTTCCCGAGGGCGGTCACCACGCGCATGCACGACGAGTCGGCCGGAGCGCCGCAGGTGGCGGCGGGCAGGTCGTTCTGCGCGTCGAAGGCCACCGGCCGCTCGAGCACGAGCCAGCCGAGCGGGTTCGAGGCGTAGGGGTGCGTCTTGCCCGCGAGGTAGTCGCCGGTGTGGAAGTCGAACAGCATCACGTGGAAGTGCCAGAGCGACCGGAAGGCGTCGGTGACCGCACCGAGCGCGCCGGGGGTGGGCGACGCGACGTAGGTGCCCCACGACGGATCGCCCAGGCCGTAGCGCTCGGCGTACAGCTCGTGGTGCAGCAGGAACCCGGTCCACGACACGAGGTAGACCACGAGGGTCACGCCGACGATCGTCACGAAGGCCGGCAGCCCGGTGACCAGGGTCGTGCGGATCCAGCCGAAGCGTGGTCCCGACGACCCGGTCTCACGTGCGTGGCTGCGTCGGGCCAGCACCTCCCACACCACGACGACGAGGCCGAACGCGGCGAGTGCGTAGAGACCGCTCCACTTCGTGGCCGTCGCCATGCCGAAGCACAGTCCGGCGGCGAGCTGCCAGGGTCGCCAGGGCCGGTGGCGGTCGAGCCGTGCGCGGACGGCGTCGCGGTCTGCGACGAGGCAGGCCACGGCGGCGACCACCCAGAAGGCGAGGAACACGTCGAGCAGGGCGGTGCGCGACATCACGAGGTGCATGCCGTCGAGGCACAGGAGCAGCCCGGCCAGGCAGCCCACCCACGTCGACCCGGTGAGCCGGCGCACGAGCCGGGCCAGCACGAGGACGGTGAGGGCACCGACGACGGCGGCAGAGACGCGCCACCCGAAGGAGTCCATGCCGAACAGCTGCTCACCGAGCGCGATGAGCCACTTCCCGCCGTCGGGATGGGCGATGTAGGCGGGCTGTCCCGTCATCAGGTCCGCGAGGTCGCCCGCCACGATCTTGTCGTTGGCGTCCTCGACGAAGTCCTGCACGTAGCCGTGCTGCAGCAGCGAGTACGCGTCCTTGGCGTAGTAGGTCTCGTCGAAGACCAGCAGGTTCGGCCGTCCGAGGTGCCACAGCCGCAGCACCAGCGCGAGCACCGCCACGGACAGCGGGCCCACCCACCCCACGACGCGCTCCCGCTCCCACCCTCGCACCCGCCCATCCTGCCAGCCCGCCCACCATCGGTGGATCATCAACATCAGCCGGACCGAAGGTGCCTCAGCAACGTCAGCGGCGGATCTGCGGTTGCTGAGCCACCGACGAGTCGCGGCCGCGACGTCGCGCATCGTGGCGCCAGCGCGTCGGCACCTCGAAGAGGGACTGCCACCGGCGCCCGACGAACGACGGGGGAGCACCGGTGTATCCCTGCCGCACCATCAGCTGGTGGATGGCCCGCACGGTTGCCGCCGGGGTCTCGAGCATCGACGAGGTGGCCTGGAAGTACGCCCAGGCACCCCCACGGAGTCCGCCGTACCGGTGGATGTCCCGCTCGAACTGCGCGACGTTGAAGGCGTGCTGCCGTCCTTCGTACTCGATCAACAGCTTGAGCCAGCGGTACACGAGGTCACCTCGGGCCAGGAAGCGGCCGTCCGCGTCGTGGACGTCGGCGTTCGACTCCGGTCGCGGGAGTCCAGCGCCCACGAGCAGGCACCGCAGCTCGCTCTCGGGCAGGCTCGCGGACCCCGGGTCGACCAGCTCCAGGGCCCGGCGCAGCTCGTCCGCGCCAGGGCGCCAGTGGTCGGTCTCGGTGAACCGGCGGAGGTCGTGCACGCGGACGTGTCCTCGGTGCAGCACCCAGTCGGCGAGCTTCACCACGTCGAGCAGGCGGAGGATGCTCGCGGCGCCCGTGAGGGCAGCCGCGATGCTCACCCCGCCGTCGTCGACCGGTGGCAGGGCGACCGTGCGGTGCAGGAAGAGCTTCGAGGGCTTGGCGGCGAGATGCAGGTCGCGGGGAACCGTGAAGTGGAGAGGGAACAGCGGTCCCAGCTCGACGCCGAGATGGACCAGCCGGGTCTGGTGGCTGGCGTGCGCGTCGCCTGGAAGGGCCAGACGTCCAGCCTCGACCCAGGCGCGGGGCGTCATGAGGGTGTCCTCGAGCCGGTACACGGACGGGAACAGGTCGACGAAGCGCGAGTGCTGCAGCTGGCGCGCCGTGACCCCGAGCGCGAGAGCCTCGTCCCGGTGGAACGGTCTGCCGTGCAGCTCGGCAGGAACACGGCGTGGAGATCCCATGGGACCAGTCCAGACCCGGACGCCCGGTCTCGACAGGGATCCCGTCGGTGCTGTGGATGGCAACGCTCCTTCGACGTGGCGCGGTCCGGTCCTGTGGACGCACCCCAGTCATCGGTGGATTCTCAACCGCAGCCCGCCTGCTGAGGTTGAGGATCCACCGATGGGGAGCCTGATGTTGAGAATCCACCGATGGGGGAGGATGGGGGGATGCTGATCCTCGCGGCGACTCCCATCGGGCGGGCGGACGACGCGTCGCCGAGGCTCGTCGCTGCGCTCGGGTCGGCCGACGTCGTGGCGGCGGAGGACACCCGACGTCTGCGCAGGCTCGCGGCCGACCTCGGTGCGACGGTCGGTGGGCGGATCGTCTCCTACTTCGAGGGCAACGAGCGCGAGCGCACCCCCGAGCTGGTGGAGCACCTCCAGGACGGGCTCGACGTGCTGCTCGTGACCGACGCCGGCATGCCGAGCGTGTCCGACCCGGGGTACCGACTGGTGGTCGCGGCGCTCGAGGCCGACGTCGACGTGCACGCCATCCCCGGCCCCTCGGCGGTGCTCACGGCCCTCGCGGTCAGCGGGCTGCCGGTCGACCGGTTCTGCTTCGAGGGGTTCCCACCGCGCAAGGCCGGCGAGCGCGACCGTGCCTTCGCCGCACTCTCCACCGAGCCCCGCACCATGGTGTTCTTCGAGTCGCCGCACCGCACCCGTGCCACGCTCGCCGCCCTGGCCTCGGCCCTCGGCGACGACCGTCCCGCCGCCGTGTGCCGCGAGCTGACCAAGACCTACGAGGAGGTCGCGCGCGGCACGCTCGCCGAGCTGGTGGCCTGGGTCGACGAGCAGGAGCACGGCGTCCGCGGCGAGGTCACGCTCGTGGTGGCCGGCCACGTGGCCGTCGCCGCCGACCTCGACGACGACGCCCTCCGGTCCCTGGTCGCCGCCGCCGAGTCCACCGGGCTCAGCCGCAAGGACGCCGTCGCCCAGGTGGTCGCCGACACCGGCGTGCGCAAGCGCGTGGTCTACGACGCCGCCCACGCACGCTGACAAGCGGCCGACCCCGCCCCTGCCGACCCCGCCCCGACCGACGCCCCACGACCCCCGCCTGCTCGACGCAGCGCCGGACGTCCGGGCCGCGGTCACTAGGATCGTGGCGTGTCCTACTACGTCACCACGCCGATCTACTACGTCAACGACGCGCCGCACATCGGCCACGGCTACACGACGGTCATCGGCGACATCCTCACCCGCTGGCACCGGCAGCGTGGCGAGGACGTCTGGTACCTGACGGGCACCGACGAGCACGGCCTCAAGGTGCTCCGCAAGGCCGAGCAGAACGGCGTCACGCCGCAGGAGTGGACCGACCGGCTGGTCGAGACGGAGTGGAAGCCGCTGCTCGAGACGCTCGACATCGCCAACGACGACTTCATCCGCACCAGCGAGGCGCGCCACGAGGCGGGGTCGCAGGCGTTCTGGCAGGACCTCTACGACCGCGGCGAGGTCTACAAGGGCGAGTTCACCGGCTGGTACTCCGTGGGGTCGGAGGAGTTCGTGGCCGAGGACGACGTCGCCGACGGCGAGGGCGACGACGAGGGCCACAAGGTCTCCGCGCTCGACGGCTCCCGGGTGGAGCACATGACCGAGGAGAACTACTTCTTCCCGCTCAGCAAGTACGCCGACCGCCTGCTCGAGCTCTACGAGAGCAACCCCGACTTCATCCAGCCCGAGTCGGCGCGCAACGAGGTCGTCTCGTTCGTGCGCCGCGGGCTCAAGGACCTCTCCATCAGCCGGTCCACGTTCGACTGGGGCATCAAGGTCCCGTGGGACCACTCGCACGTCATGTACGTGTGGATCGAGGCGCTCCTCAACTACGTGACGGCGGCGGGCTACGGCGTCGACGACGAGCGCTTCGGCGAGCTCTGGCCGGCCGACGTGCACCTCGTCGGCAAGGACATCGCCCGGTTCCACGCGGTCATCTGGCCGGCCATGCTCATGGCCGCAGGCCGCCCGGTGCCGCACCGCGTGTTCGCCCACGGCTGGCTGCTGGTCGGCGGGCAGAAGATGAGCAAGAGCAAGGCCAACGGCATCCGTCCCGACGAGCTGGTCGACGTGTTCGGGTCCGACGCCTACCGCTACTACTTCGCGCGGGCGCTCACGTTCGGCGCCGACGGCTCGATCTCCTGGGAGGACATGCGGGCCCGGTACCACGCCGAGCTGGCCAACGGCTTCGGCAACCTGGCCTCGCGGGTGGCCGCCATGATCGGCAAGTACTTCGACGGCGCGCTGCCCGCCGCCGGCCCGCACGGCCCGGCCGAGGACGCCCTCGTCGCGCTGGTCGAGGAGTCCGTGCTCGAGGCCGACCGCGCGATCGACCGGATCGCCCCGCAGGACGCGCTCGCCCAGGTGTGGCGGATCGTCGAGGCGCTCAACGGCTACCTCACCGAGCAGGCGCCGTGGCAGGTGGCCAAGGACGAGTCGCAGAAGGAGCGGCTCGCGACCATCCTGGTCACCGCGGCCGAGGGCCTGCGCGTGCTGGCCGTGCTGCTCAACCCCGTCATGCCGAAGGCGTCGGCGTCGCTGTGGGAGTCCCTGGGTGCCGAGCCGGCGCTGGGCGCGCTGGCCGACCAGCGCATCTCCGCGGCGGCGGCCTGGGGCCGGCTGCCCGAGGGCTCGGTGATCACGAAGGTCCCGAGCCTGTTCCCGCGCATCGAGGACGCCGAGTGACCGACGCGGGCTCGGCCCGCTGGCCCTGGCCGGACGCGCCCGAGCCGTTGCCGTCGCCGGTGGTCGACAACCACTGCCACCTCGACCACCGGATCAAGGGTGGCCTCGTCATCGACGTCGACGACGCCCTCGACCGTGCTGCCGCGGTCAACGTGAACCGCATCGTGCAGGTCGGCTGCGACCTCGAGGGGTCCCGGTGGGCGGTCGAGACGGCCCGGGCCCACCCGGCCGTCGTCGCCGCCGTGGCCCTGCACCCCAACGAGGCGCCACTGCTCGACGCCGACGGCACGCTCGACGCGGCCCTGGCCGAGATCGACGCGCTCGCGCAGGACCCGCAGGTGCGGGCGGTGGGGGAGACCGGGCTCGACTACTTCCGCACCGGGCCCGACGGTCGCGACGCGCAGCACCGCTCGTTCCGTGCGCACGTGGCCATGGCGAAGCGCCACGACCGCACGCTCGTCATCCACGACCGCGACGCCCACGACGACGTGCTCGCGCTCCTGGACGACGAGGGCGTGCCCGAGCGCACGGTCATGCACTGCTTCTCCGGTGACGCCGACGTCGCCCGTCGGTGCCTCGACCGTGGCGCGTACCTGTCGTTCTCCGGCACGGTCACGTTCAAGAACGCCGAGCCCCTGCGCGAGGCGCTCGCGATCACGCCGACGGATCGGATCCTCGTCGAGACCGATGCGCCGTTCCTCACACCGATGCCGCACCGCGGGCGCCCGAACGCCTCGTTCCTCGTCCCGTTGACGGTGCGTTTCATGGCTGAGTTCCTGGGCCGATCCGTCGACGACCTCTGCCGGGCCATCGACGAGAACACCGACCGCGCGTTCGGAGGATCCTGGCAGCAGCACGGCTCCGCTGTTTGACGGCACGGGCCTCCTGTCGCAGGGTGGTGAGGCTGCCCATCTCCAGCCGTCCCTGTCCCCGACCAGAGGAAAGCAGTGCGTCACCCCTTCTCGAAGTCCCCCCAGACCCCCCAGACCGGCTCCTCGGCCACCCCCGCGGCGACGCCCTCCCGCAGTCGCCACCGCCAGACGAAGAAGCGTGTCGTCATCGCGCTCAACCTGGCCGTGCTGCTCGTCATCGGCGCCGGTGTCGCCGCCTACGGCACGCTCGGCAAGACCGTCACGCTCGACGTCGACGGCCGCAAGGACACCGTCCGCACGTTCGGCGCCTCCGTCGGGTCGCTGCTGAAGAGCCAGGACGTCCGGACCACCGACGCCGCGGTCAACGCCGAGCCGACCGCCTCGGTCTCCGACGGCGACACGATCAAGGTCCGCTACGCCAAGGACGTCGTGCTGGCCGTCGACGGCACGGTGAAGCGCGAGACCGTGCACGCCGCCACCGTCGGCGACGTCCTCGACGAGCTCGACGTGGACCCCGCCCCGGGAGCCGACGTCAGCGCCGACCGCGACACCCGGCTCGACGACACGGGCTCGCAGGTCGTCGTGTCCAACCCCAAGAAGCTCACGGTCTCCGTGGACGGTGACGACCGCTCGGTCACCAGCGCAGCCCCGACGGCCGAGGGCGTGCTCGAGGAGGCCGGCGTGCGGCTCGACCAGAACGACGAGGTCACGGCCGGCGACGCGATCGGTCGCGCCGCCCTGGTGAAGCCGGGCGACGACGTCGAGGTCGTGCGCATCGAGATGGTCGACACCACCGAGAAGCTCGAGCGCGACCTGAAGGTCGAGTACCGCGACGACGACTCCCTCGAGAAGGGCACCGAGAAGGTCCTGGAGGAGGGGAGCCCCAGCGAGGTCCAGCAGCAGGTGCTGCTCACGAAGGCCGACGGCAAGGTCCGCCACCGCCTGGTGCTCACCTCGAGGACGCTCGAGAAGGGCGCGCCGCGCGTCGTGGCGCGTGGCACCGCCGAGGCCCCGTCCGTCGAGGACGGCAGCGTGTGGGACCGCATCGCGAAGTGCGAGTCCGGCGGCAACTGGAGCATCAACACCGGCAACGGCTACTACGGCGGTCTGCAGTTCTCGGCGGCCACCTGGCGCAGCGTCGGCGGGCCCGGCCTGCCGCACGAGCACAGCCGCGAGGTGCAGATCAAGTACGCCAAGATCCTGCAGCAGCGGTCCGGCTGGGGCCAGTGGTCCTGCGCCGCGAAGGTCGGTGTCGGCTGAGCGGCCCGGCGCTCCCGCCGTCGTCGTCGCGCCCGCCCTCGTTGCTGGGCGCGACCGAGGTGCGTCGGATCGCTGACGCGATCGGCCTGCGCCCCACGAAGCAACGTGGCCAGAACTTCGTGGTCGACGCCAACACCGTCCGGCGCATCGTCCGCACCTCCGGGGTCGGTCCCGACGACGTCGTCGTCGAGGTCGGCCCCGGACTGGGTTCGTTGACGCTCGAGCTGCTGGGCGTGGCCAGCCAGGTGGTGGCCGTCGAGATCGACCCGGTCCTCGCAGGACGACTGCCGATCACCGTGGCCGAGCACGCGCCCGACCACGCCGACCGGCTCCACCTCGTGCAGGCCGACGCCATGCGCGTGGAGGAGCTGCCGGGCCCGGCGCCAACGGCGCTCGTGGCCAACCTGCCGTACAACGTGTCGGTGCCGGTGCTGCTGCACCTGCTCGAGCGCTTCGACTCGATCGAGTCCGTGCTGGTGATGGTGCAGGCGGAGGTGGCGCACCGACTCGCCGCCGGCCCCGGGTCCCGCACGTACGGGGTGCCGAGCGTCAAGGCGTCCTGGTACTGCGACGTCGCCCTGGCCGGCACCATCGGGCGCCAGGTGTTCTGGCCCGTCCCGAACGTCGACTCGGCCCTCGTGTCCCTGCGTCGCAGGCCCACGCCGGGCGACGAGACCCTCCGCCGCGCGACCTTCCGGGTCGTCGACGCCGCGTTCGCCCAGCGCCGCAAGACGCTCCGCGCGGCCCTCTCGGGACTGGTCGGCTCGGGCGCGGCGGCGGAGGAGGCGCTGCGGGCCGCAGGCGTCGACCCGCAGGCACGCGGGGAGCAGCTCGACGTCGCCGACTTCGCCCGCATCGCGACGGTCCTCGGCTGAGCCCTCGACCGGTGGGCCCGTTGCCACGGCGCCGCGCTCGGCCCGTCTGTAGGTTGGGGCGGTGACTTCCGTCAGCGTGCGCGTGCCCGCCAAGATCAACCTGTGTCTCGGCGTCGGGCCCGTGCGCGAGGACGGCTTCCACCCGCTCGCGACGGTGTACCAGGCCGTCGACCTGCACGACGAGCTGCGCGCCACCGTGGTCGACTCCGACGAGATCACCGTGACCACGACGGTCGACGTCGAGGAGGCCGAGGCCGAGGCCGCGCTGGTGCCCGAGGGATGGGACAACATCGCGGTCCGTGCGGCTGCCGCGCTGCGTGAGCACGCCGGCATCGAGGCCGGCATCGACCTGGCCATCCGCAAGGTCATCCCGGTGGCCGGCGGCATGGCGGGCGGCTCGGCCGACGCGGCGGCGGCGCTGGTGGCCTGCAACGACGCGTGGGGGCTGGGCTACTCCCGGCACGACCTCGAGCCGGTGGCCGCGTCGCTCGGCAGCGACGTCCCGTTCCTGCTGCACGGTGGCAACGCGATCGGCGGTGGCCGCGGCGAGACGGTCAGCCCCGTCCTCGCCCGCGGGTCGTACCACTGGGTCTTCGCCGTGGCGGCCGAAGGCCTGTCGACGGCGGCCGTCTACGCCGAGTTCGACCGGCTCAACGAGGGACGCGACGTGCCGGAGCCCGAGGTGCCCGACGCCCTCCTCGCCGCGCTCCGCTCAGGCGATGCCCAGGCGCTCGGTGCGGCCCTGTCCAACGACCTGACCGAGGCATCGCTGTCGCTGCGGCCGGAGCTCGCGGCCACGCTCGACGTCGGGCGCCAGGCCGAGGCTCTCGGGGCGATCATCTCCGGGTCCGGCCCCACCTGCCTGTTCCTCGCCTCCGACGAGCAGCACAGCCTCGACATCGCGATCGCCCTCGCCGGTGCCGGTGGCTGCGCCGACGTCGTGCAGTCCACCGGCCCGGTCCCGGGCGTCCGCTTCATCGGATGAGCGGCAACACTCGCGGCGGGGGCACCACCCGCCCCCTCATCGGTGGTGAGGGCCTGCAGCTCTCGTTCCCGACCAAGGACGTGCTCGACGACGTCACCCTGGGCCTGGCCGAGGGCCAGCGCGTGGGCGTCGTCGGCCGCAACGGCGACGGCAAGTCCACCCTCATGCGGGTCCTCGCGCGACGGCTCGAGCCCGACGAGGGACGCATCACCTGGCGCCGCGACCTGCAGGTCGGCTTCGTGGACCAGGCCGACGTGCTCGACCCCGCCGTGGTCGTGTCCGACGCGGTGGTGGGCGACACGGCCGAGCACGAGTGGGCCGGCGACGCGAAGGTGCGCGACGTCGTGAACGGTCTGCTGTCCGACGTCCCGTGGGACGCGCGGGTGGGGGACCTGAGCGGTGGTCAGCGTCGACGGGTCTCGCTCGCGGCGGTGCTGGTGGGCGACCACGACGTCCTGTTCCTCGACGAGCCCACCAACCACCTCGACGTGGAGGGCGTCACCTGGCTCGCGGCGCACCTCAACGCCCGCTTCGCCTCGGGGCAGGGGGCGTTCGTGGTGGTCACCCACGACCGGTGGTTCCTCGACGAGGTGTGCACCGACACGTGGGAGGTGCACGACGCGGTCGTCGAGCCGTTCGAGGGCGGCTACGCCGCGTACGTGCTGCAACGGGTCGAGCGCGACCGGCAGGCCGCGGCCTCGGAGTCGCGTCGCCAGAACCTGCTGCGCAAGGAGCTGGCGTGGCTGAGGCGCGGCGCGCCCGCGCGGACGTCGAAGCCGAAGTTCCGCATCGACGCGGCCAACGAGCTGATCGAGCGCGAGCCGCCGGTGCGCGACGAGGTGGCGCTCAAGCGCGTGGCCACCGCGCGTCTGGGCAAGGACGTCGTCGACCTGCTCGACGTGTCCGTGGCCTACGGCAGCCACGAGGTCCTGCAGCGGGTCGAGTGGCGGATCGCCCCCGGTGAGCGGGTGGGCATCCTGGGTGCGAACGGCGCCGGCAAGAGCACCCTGCTCGGCCTGGTCGCCGGGACGGTGCAGCCCTCGAGCGGCCACGTCAAGCGGGGCAAGACCGTGCAGGTGGCCACGCTGTCGCAGTCGCTGGCCGAGCTGGACGAGATCGCCGACGACCGGGTCCGCGACGTCGTGGCCGGGCGCCGCGCCAGCTACCAGGCCGAGGGCGCCGAGGTCACGCCGTCGCAGATGCTGGAGCGGCTCGGCTTCTCCAGCGTCCAGCTGTCGAACCGGGTCAAGGACCTCTCCGGTGGCCAGCGGCGACGGCTCCAGCTGCTGCTGGTGCTGCTCGACGAGCCCAACGTGCTGATCCTCGACGAGCCGACGAACGACATGGACACCGACATGCTGGCCGCGATCGAGGACCTCCTCGACACGTGGCCCGGGACCCTGCTCGTGGTCAGCCACGACCGCTACCTCCTGGAGCGGGTCACGGACCACCAGTACGCCGTGCTCGACGGCCGCCTGCGTCACCTGCCGGGCGGGGTCGACGAGTACCTGCGGCTGCGCCGGCGGGAGGCGGCCGAGGCGTCCGGCGGTCCCGACGCCGTCGCCACGGCCACGGCCGGCGGGACCCCGGGCGGCGTCGCCTCGTCCACGACCGGATCCGGACCGAGCCGTTCGGCGGGATCGGCGCAGGACCGTCAGGACCGCAAGGAGGTCGCCCGGCTGGAGCGCCAGATCGAGCGGCTCACCGCGCGCGAGGCCGACCTGGAGCGTCAGATGGTGGAGGCCGCGGCCGAGCCCGACCGGCTGCTCGCCCTGTCGAGCGAGCACGCCGAGGTGCTGGCCGACCGCGACCGGCTCGAGGAGCGGTGGCTCGAGCTCGCGGACTGACGGACCGCGACCTGCGGCCCTCGGCCCTGTGAGAGCGGCGTCGCCCGAGCGGGGACGCTCAGACGTGGCGGGCGAGCGTGCGCAGGGACGCAGCGAGCGCCTCGGCGTCGCGGGGCGGGAGGCTCGAGAGCAGGGACCGCTCCTGCTCCAGCAGCTCGTCGAGCGCGGCGTCGACGGCGCTGCGTCCGGCGGCCGTGAGCGTCACCTGGACGCCTCGGCGGTCGGCCGGGTCCGCCTCGCGCGAGACGAGTCCCCGCTCGGTGAGCCGATCGACGCGGTTGGTCATCGTCCCGCTGGTCACGAGGGTCTCGGTGACCAGGCGCCCCGGGGAGAGCTGGTACGGCGGGCCGGAGCGGCGGAGTGCCGAGAGCACGTCGAACTCCCACGGCTCGAGCGAGTGGGCCGCGAAGGCGGCGCGGCGGGCGCGGTCCAGGTGGCGCGCGAGGCGAGTCACCCGGCTCAGCACCTGCATGGGCGTGGTGTCGAGGTCGGGACGTTCGCGCTGCCAGGCCGCGACGATGTCGTCGACCTCGTCACGCTCCTCGACACCCATGCCGCCATCCTACTGCGTCAAGAATCTTGATGTCGAGATTGTTCTGGCCGCGGACTACCTCTACCGTTTCGACCATGGACGTCGTCGACCTGGTGGGCAAGGGCCCGGCCACCCTCGTGCCGCTGCTGCGTGAGGGGTCGGTCTCCTCGCGGGAGCTGACCATCGCCACCCTCGACGCGATCGAGCGGGAGGACGCCCGGGTGAACGCCGTGGTCGAGCTGCTCGCCGACGAGGCGTTCGACGCCTCGACCGAGGCCGACGCCCGCATCGCGCGGGGGGAGCGCGGGCCGCTGCTCGGCGTCCCGGTGGCGATCAAGAACGACCTCGACGTGGCCGGGCGGGTCACGGCCCTCGGCAGTCGAGCGGTGTCGCGGGTGGCGGCCCAGGACGCCGAGCTCGTGCAGGCCCTGCTGGCGGCCGGGGCGGTGCCGGTGGCCACCACCACCCTCCCCGAGCTGGCGATCTACGGCTTCACCGAGTCCGCAGCGCGTGGCATCACCCGCAACCCGCACCACCTCGACCGCTCCAGCGGCGGCTCGTCGGGTGGGTCGGCCGCGCTGGTCGCGTCCGGGGCGATCGGCGTGGCCACGGCGTCGGACGGCGCCGGCTCGATCCGGATCCCGGCGGCCAGCTGCGGGCTCGTGGGCTTCAAGACCACGCACGGCTACCTCCCGGGGGCCGGTGGTTGGCACGGCCTGTCCACCCAGGGGTGCGTCACGCCGACGGTGCGCGACACGGCGGTCTACCTCGACGCCGTGGGCCTCGGCGGTGCCGGTGCACTGGCGCACGCCGCGTCCACGACACCGCGCTCCCTGCGCATCGGGGTGAGCACCAGCACCGCTGCGGCCACCCGGGCCGAGCCCCTGCACCGCGACGTGAAGGCGGCCCTCGACCACGTCGCCGGTCTGCTCAGCGACGCGGGGCACGAGGTGGTCCAGGTCAAGGTGCCGTACGGCCTCGACGTCAAGGCGCTGACCGTCCGCTACCTCGCCGGGATCGCCGACGCCGCGCGCGCTGTCGACGACCCGACCCTGCTGGAGCCGCGCACGCAGCAGATCGCTCGTCTCGGCCGAGCGTTCGGTCCCTCGTCGGTGGCCTGGGCGCAGCGCGCCGGACTGCGGTTCGGGGCGACGGTCCACGACCGGCTCGGCGTCGACCTGCTGCTCACCCCCGTGATGAGCGGCCCGGCGCTGCCGGTGGGCCGCTTCGCCGGCAAGGGTGGCCTGCGCACCGTGCTCGGCATGAACGCCTTCTACCCCTACACCGCCCAGTGGAACCATGCGGGCGTGCCGGCCGTGTCGCTGCCCGTGGGGCGATCACGCAAGAAGGACCTGCCGCTCGCGGTGCAGCTGGTGGCCCGTCGCGACCAGGACCCGCTGCTGATGTCGGTGGCCTCGCAGGTCGAGTCGCTGCTGAGGGCCGAGTGATGCGCTGGGACCCGACGCAGTACCTGCGCTTCGCCGACGACCGCGGGCGCCCGTTCGTCGACCTCGTCGCCCGGATCCGGGGCGACGCCGCGACGGTGGTCGACCTCGGCTGCGGCGCCGGCAACCTCACGTCGGTGCTGCGTGGCCGGTGGCCGGACGCGCAGGTGCTGGGCGTCGACGCGTCGCCGGAGATGATCGAGCGGGCGAAGGCGGCCGACGACGACCCCGGCGCGCGGTACGAGCTGGCCGACGTCGAGACGTGGGCGCCCGCCGAGCCGGTCGACGTCATCACCTCGAACGCGATGTTCCAGTGGGTGCCCGAGCAGGAGGCGGTGCTGAGGCGACTGGCCGACGCCGTGCTCCCGGGCGGCTCCATCGCGGTGCAGGTGCCCAACAACGCCGACGCCCCGAGCCACTCGCTCGTGCGCGAGGTCGCCGACCGGCCTCGGTACGCCGACCACACGCGGGGCGTGCTGGGGGTCCGTGGAACCGCGCCCGAGGTCTACCTCGAGCTCTTCGCCGACCTCGGCTGGGAGTGCGACGCGTGGGAGACCACCTACCTGCACGTCCTCCCGGGCGAGGACCCCGTGTTCGAGTGGGTCAAGGGCACGGGCGCTCGCCCGGTGCTCGCGGCGCTGCCGGACGGGCTCCGCGAGGAGTTCGTCGAGGAGTACAAGGCCGAGCTGCGCACCGCCTACCCGCGTCGCCCCTTCGGCACGGTGCTGCCGTTCCGGCGCACGTTCGCCGTCGCCACCCGCCCGCTCGGGTAGCCTGGTCCCGCCGTCGCGGCCCACGCCGCGACGTTCCCCGGTTGGTCTGCCGGCAGGGCCCGCCTGACTTTGAATCAGGACAAGCGACGCAGGTTCGACTCCTGCCCGGGGAGCGCCGGCCGCTCGGGCGCGGTCCCACCGGCCAACGATCCTTGCGCCTGGGGGGCTCGACGTGACCATGGTCCCCTCGGGTCCAGGCGCGTAGTGTCGAGAGCAGGTCGGCACGCGCCGACGGGTGACCCCGGCCAGGTGTGGGAATCTCGGAAGCCGCGGAGTGGATCGTGGGACCTGCGGTCCTGCACGTGAGGTGACTCGTGTGGGGCCGCAGTCTTGGGGCCCGGTCGCGCGACGTGCCACGTTCGTCCGCCCCTCGTCCCGTCAGGGTGCTGCGTAGTGCTGGTAGTCCGGCTCCGGGAAGTCGGCGCCCCGCTCCCAGCCGATCCCCGTGAACGCCCGGTCGACGACGTCGCCGTCGACGATGACGCCGGGCGCTGCGTCGGTCCCGGGGGAGCGGTCGACGCCGACGAATGCCTGGGCCGCGGGCGGTCGTGCGGTCCCGTCGACCACGTAGGGGTTCTGCACCGGGTTGGTGTCGACCGCGCGCCCGTAGGCGTGGGCCGACCACGTGTCGGTGCCCGCGACCGTGCGGCAGTTGTAGCCCGAGCTGTTGTTGGCGGCCATCGACCGGTCGTCGTCACCGTCGAACTCGTCGATGATGCGCATCGACTGCAGCGGGAACCGCTCGCGGTAGAGGGTGCCGAAGACCCGAACGACGTCGGCGGCGACGTCGGCGTGCACCACGATCTCGCCCTGGTGCGCCAGGCCGTCGAACCCGACGTACGGGAGCGTGACCAGCCGCAGGTCCGTGAGCGGCACCGGGCAGGTGTCGGGATCGTGGCTGGTCATCCGCTGCCGGGTGGCCGCGTCGATCCCGTCCACGGAGGCCTCGAAGGCCGGCAGGTCGGGCGGCGTCGGTGCTCCCGCCTCGCCGGGTGGTGCGGTGAGCCCGGTGGTGTCCCGCAGGGCGCGCCACGACATCACCGCGGCGTCGGCGGTCTGGCCGGACAAGGGGGTCGGTCCGCCGCCCTCGGGCGGGATCAGGCCGGGGCGCCACTGGTCGTCGGTGACCTGGCCGTCGGTCAGCGTGACCTGCAGGACGCCGGACTCGGCCGTGTCGCCGTGGTACCAGTGGAAGTTCCCGAGCCCGTAGGCGACGTAGGTCGAGTCGAGCGTGCCCGCTCCCATGGGGATGTGCGTGTGGGCGCCCACGACCACGTCGGCACCGGCGTCGGCGAGCGCTTCGGCCAGCTCCTGCTGCGCCGCGGTCGGCTCGGCGAGGCCCTCGGCGCCCCAGTGCAGATAGACCACCACCACGTCGTCGCGCTCGACGGAGGTGCGGACGGAGGAGAGGAGGCGCGTGGTACCGGCGCCCCTGGCGGTCGCGAGTCCGGGCCCGCTGCCCGGCTCCGCCGTCCAGACGGCCGCCTCGCTCTCCAGCGGGGAGGCGTCGGCGGCGTGGACGGCCACCGACGTCCCGCGGATGGTCCGGCGGTGGGGCGCGTAGGCGGCCTCGTCGTCGAGACCGATCCCCACCACCGCGACGGGGCCGTCCTCGGCCGCCGCCACGCTGTCGCGCACGCCGCGCACGCCGTAGTCGGCGCCGTGGTTGTTGGCCATGGACGCCACGTCGACGCCCGAGCGCTCGAGGACGTCGAGCGCCGACGCCGGTGCCCGGAACCAGTAGCGCGCCTCGGGTGACTCGAGCTCCTTGGCGGCCGGCTCGCCCCGGGTGGTGAGCGCCGTCTCGAGGTTGACGACCGCGAGGTCGGCCGCGGCGAGCAGCTGCGACATCTCGCCGAGCGTCGCGTCGCCGTCACCCGGCACGTCCGAGAGGTCGCCCTCGAAGTGGACGTCGCCGGCGAAGGCGAGCGTGATGGCGCGCGACGGGTCCTCGACCTCGGTGTCGAAGGACCAGGCGTGGACCGAGCATCCTCCGAGCAGCGCGACGACGCCCGCGAGCACGGGTCCCGTCCGCCGGCGGCGCTGGTCCATGCGTCGATGCTCCGTGACCGTGCCAAGCAGGCCGGTCGGTCAGTCCTCGTCGAGCGTGCCGACGGGGTCGAAGGTGAAGGAGCCGAGGTGGCGCTGCACCCCGCGGAAGGTCTCGGCGACCTCCGGGTCCTGCAGGGCCTTCTCGAGCGAACGGAGGGCGTCCTGCGTCCGGGCGTCGGTGGTCTCCTCGACGGGATCGGTCATCCCTCATGGTCTCCCGGACCGACGCGGTCCGCAGACCGAGTCGAGCGATCGGGTCCGGACGCTCCGTACACTGGCGGGCGTGCCTGACTCCACCACGCCGACCGTGACCGCGATCGTCCTCGCCGCCGGCGCCGGGACGCGCATGAGGTCCCGCTCGGCCAAGGTGCTGCACCCCCTGGGCGGGCGCAGCATGGTCGCCCACGCGCTCACGGCGGTCCGCGAGGTCGGCGCCTCGCAGGTCGTCGCGGTCGTGGGCCACGACCGTGAGCAGGTCTCCGCCGCCGTCACCGAGCTGGACGCCGGCGTCGTGCAGGCCGTGCAGGAGCAGCAGAACGGCACGGGGCACGCCGTCCGCGTCGCGCTCGACGCCCTCGACGAGGTCCCCGAGGGCACCGTGCTCATCACCTACGGCGACGTCCCGCTCCTCACGGCCCAGACGCTGTCGGAGCTGCTGCTCGACCACACCCATGCGGGTCGCGCCGTCACGATCCTCACTGCCGAGCTGGACGACCCCAGCGGCTACGGCCGCATCCTGCGCGACGAGCAGGGCGCCGTGGTCGCGATCCGCGAGCACAAGGACGCGACGGACGACGAGCGGGCCGTGCGCGAGGTCAACAGCGGCATCCTCGCCGTCGAGGCCGCATTCCTGGACCACGCCACGCGCAAGCTCGACACCGACAACGCGCAGGGCGAGCTGTACCTCACCGACATCGTCGGCACGGCCGTGCGCGAGGGCCGCCCGGTCGGGGCCCACGTCCTCGAGGACGTGTGGCAGACGGAGGGCGTCAACGACCGGGCCCAGCTGGCCCGCCTCGGCAAGGAGCTCAACCGGCGCACGACCGACCACTGGATGCGCCAGGGCGTCACGATCGTCGACCCCGACACCACGTGGATCGACTCCGACGTCAGCCTCGGCACCGACGTCACGCTGCTGCCCGGCACCCAGCTGCTCGGCGCGACGACCATCGGCGACGGTGCCACGGTCGGGCCCGACACCACGCTGCGCAACGTCGAGGTCGGCGACGACGCCACCGTCGTGCGCACCCACGGCTCCGACGCGGTCGTCGGAGCCGGCGCGAGCGTGGGCCCGTTCGCGTACCTGCGTCCCGGTGCGGTGCTGGGCGACCACGGCAAGATCGGCACCTTCGTGGAGGTCAAGAACTCGACCCTCGGCGAGGGCGCCAAGGTGCCTCACCTCAGCTACGTCGGCGACGCCGACGTCGGCGAGGGGACCAACATCGGTGCCGGCACGATCGTCGCCAACTACGACGGGGTGAACAAGCACCGCACGGTGGTGGGCAAGCACGCCCGCACCGGTTCGGACAACGTGTTCGTCGCCCCCGTGACGATCGGCGACGGTGCCTTCACCGGCGCCGGGACGATCGTGCGGGAGGACGTCCCGTCGGGGGCGCTTGCGGTGAGTGCTGGGACACAGAGGACCATGGACGGGTGGGTGCAGCGCAAGCGGCCGGGCACCCCGTCCGCTGCTGCTGCCGCCGCCGCCGAGGAGCCCGCTGGTGAGTGACCTGCTCAAGAAGACGCCGACGAAGAAGATCATGCTCTTCTCGGGCCGGGCGCACCCCGTGCTCGCCGAGGAGGTCGCGAACCTGCTCGAGGTCCCGCTCGTGCCGACCACGGCGTACGACTTCGCGAACGGTGAGATCTACGTCCGCTTCGACGAGTCGGTCCGCGGCAGCGACGCGTTCGTGATCCAGAGCCACGCGGCCCCGATCAACGAGGCGATCATGGAGCAGCTCATCATGATCGACGCGCTGAAGCGGGCCTCCGCCAAGCGCATCACCGTGATCCTGCCGTTCTACGGCTATGCCCGTCAGGACAAGAAGCACCTCGGCCGCGAGCCGATCTCGGCTCGTCTCATGGCCGACCTGTTCACGGCCGCCGGCGCCGACCGCCTCATGACGGTCGACCTGCACACGGCGCAGATCCAGGGCTACTTCGACGGTCCCGTCGACCACCTGCTGGCCATGCCGATCCTCACGCGCTACGTGAAGAAGAAGTACGGCAAGCAGCCGCTCGCGGTCGTCTCGCCCGACGCCGGTCGCATCAAGGTCGCCGAGTCGTGGGCCAACGCCCTGGGCGGCGCCCCGCTCGCGTTCATCCACAAGACCCGCGACCCGCGCAAGCCGAACGAGTCGAAGGCCAACCGCGTCGTCGGCGAGGTCGAGGGACGGTGCTGCATCCTGGTCGACGACCTCATCGACACCGGCGGCACGATCGTGCAGGCCGCCGAGGCGCTGAAGGCCGACGGCGCCGCCGACGTGGTCATCGCGGCCACGCACCCGGTGTTCTCCGGTCCGGCGGTCGACCGGCTCAAGAACTCGGTGGCCACCGAGGTGGTCGTCACCAACACGCTGCCGCTGAACGACGACCAGCGCTTCGACAAGCTGACCGTGCTGTCGATCGCCCCGCTGCTGGCCCAGGCCACCGCCGCCGTCTTCGAGGACGGCTCGGTCACCAGCCTGTTCAGCTGAGCCGTCGGGTCAGCTGACGCCCGCTGCGGCGGTCGCCGTCGGGGTCGCGCTCGGGGTCGGGGTGGCCGTCGGCGTCGCGCTGGGAGTGGACGTAGCGCTCGGTGTGGGCGTGGGCGTGGCGGACGGCCACGGGAACGCGGGCGAGCGCACCAGCATGAAGGGCTGACCGTCCTCGACCGCGAGCACCTGGCGGCACGTGCTGTCGGGCAGCAGGGGCTGGTTGGCCGCGACCGCCATGCCCTGCCGGGCACTCAGCCCGTTGAGCCGCACCGGCTGCCACTTCTTGTCGACCTCGTCCTCGATCACGATGCTGACGTCGCACGTGGCGGTGGGCAGGGTCCCGCCGACCGTGAACGCGCCGGTCGCGTCGGTCTCGACCTTGCCGTGCTGCACTCCGTTGCCGTCGTAGGCCGAGACCTTCACGCCCTTCGCGGGCATGCCGGTCCTCGCGTCGAGGACACGTCCGCTGAGGCTGCCACCCTTCTGGCCGAGCTTGACCGACGTGTTCAGGGTGCGTCCTGACCTCACCGATCCCGACAGGTTCACGGTGCGGCCGAGGTACCCGTCGGTCCCGGGCACCTGGACGCGGTAGGACCCCGGGTGGAGGCCCTGGACGCTGAACCGGCCCTGGGTGACCTTGACGACCCAGAACTGGCCGGTCGTGCGGTGGACGAGGGTCACCCACGGGCTCGTGGAGATCAAGGTGTTGTCGCCGCGGTAGACGCGACCGACCATCGAGCCGGCCCGGCTCCTGAGCGCGATGTCGACCGACCGGACGACACCGAGGTTGGCTGCGCCCGCAGCGCGTGCCGGTCCGGTCCAGCGCTTGGCGCGGTCGAAGGTGAAGAGGGAGAAGCGCGCGTTCGGCAGGCCGCCGATGGCGTACTGGCCGCGGCTGTTGGCCTTCACCTCGTAGGTGCGGCCGTTGGACCCGGCGGGCACGTTCTCGACCGCGAGGACCCGGGCTCCACCTGCCACCTTCCCGCCGGCGCGGACGGTACCGGTGAAGGCCCCGCCGCGGCGCAGCGTCACGTCGCGCTGCGTCCCCTCGCCGGCCTCGACCGAGACACGGACGTCGACGTCCACGTGCGCCTTCACGTCGTAGCGCGGCCTGGTGTCGGTGAACTGCAGGATGTAGTCGCCGGCGGGCAGGTCGAGGGAGTACGCGGTCCCCTTGGTGCGGACCTCGCGGAGGTAGCCCCACCCGGAGGTGAACACGCGCACCTTGATGCCGGACAGGTAGCGGGTGCTCTTGCCCACGCGCTCCTTGATGTCGCCTGCGACCCATCCGGTCGGCTCGGCGGCGGCCACGGGCGACACGAGCCCCAGCAGCAGGCCGGCGACCGCCAGGACGATGGCGGCGCGCGCGCCACGACGACGTGCGTCGGTGTTCATGACTCCCTCTCCGGTGGCGCGTCCCAGCGCCTGTCTCCCGTCCGGGAGTCTAGGTCCGGGAACGTCGGATCGACCCCGGCCTTGCACGATCTGAAGGTAATCTTGAGCGAAGCCTGAGGGAGGAGCGCGAGTGCAGAGCCGGCGTACGCGACGCCTGGAGATCGTCGGTACGGCCGTCGCCGCCGTCGTCGCCCTCGTCGTCGCCCTGAACCTGGTGGGCGTGCCCGTCCGGCCTCCCTTCTGGCCGGGTGGGGCCCAGGGGTCGAACCCGTTCGACGCGGCCGCCGTGCACGTCGACCCGCAGTCGCAGGCGGCGCGCGCCGCTGCCTCCGCCGCCGGGGACGACGCCAGGATCCTGGGCCGGCTCGCTGCCACCCCCACCGCTGTCTGGCTGACCCCCGAGGCGACGCCGACCGACGTGGTCGAGGAGCACGTGCGGCGCATCGCCGTGCAGGCGCGCGACGAGGACTCGGTCGCGCTCTTCGTCCTCTACGGCATCGCCGACCGTGACTGCAGCGGCCAGGAGTCGGCCGGTGGTCTCCCACCCGACCAGTACCGCGACTGGGTGCAGGCGGCGGCCGACGGCGCCGACGGCATCGGGACCTCCGCCGTGGTGGTCGAGCCGGACGCGCTGGCCGACGCGGGGGAGTGCGCGGACCCCGACGAACGGATCGCGCTGCTCGAGGACGCCGTCACCCGCTTCGTCGACGCGGACGTCACGACCTACCTCGACGCCGGCCACTCGGGGTGGGTCGCACCGGACGAGATGGCCGGTCGTCTCCAGCAGGCCGGGGTGGAGGACGCCCGCGGCTTCTCCACGAACGTCTCGTTCTACGCCGACGACGCCACGGAACGCGCGTACGCCGACGCGGTGGCCGACGCCCTCGGTGGTGGGCACTACGTGATCGACACCGGGCGCAACGGGAACGGGTCCGACGGACAGTGGTGCAACCCTCCGGGCCGGGCCCTCGGCCGCGCGCCCTCGGTCGGCGACGGGCGCCTGGACGCCCATCTCTGGATCAAGCCGCCGGGTGAGAGCGACGGCTCCTGCGGAGGTGGTCCGGCGGCCGGCACGTGGTGGACCGAGCGGGCCCTCGAGCTCGCTCGCGCTGCTGGCTGGTGATCGTGACCCGCAGCGCATTCCTGCGGTTTCAGGGGCGATGGACGCCGTCGTTGCTACGCTCGACCCATGGGAGAGAGTTCTGCACGCCTTGCGGTCGTCATCGAGGATGACGCCGACGTCCGGCACCTCCTGCGCACGATCCTCGTCCGGAGCGGTTTCGAGGTCATCCTGACCAAGGACGGCGCCGAGGGCGTCGAGGCGGTACGCGCCCACGATCCCGAGCTCACCACCCTCGACGTCAACATGCCCGGCATGGACGGCTTCGCGGCCGCCAAGCTGATCCGCGAGTTCAGCTCCACCTACATCATCATGCTCACCGGTCTGGACGACGAGATCGACGTCGTGCAGGGACTCGACTCCGGCGCCGACGACTACCTCGTGAAGCCGTTCCGGCCCCGCGAGCTCCGCGCCCGGATCGAGTCCGTGATGCGTCGCCCGCGTCAGCACGTGACCACCACTGCTGCAGCCGCCGCGACCGACCGGACCAGTCCGGCGCAGCCCCAGCAGTGGGCCCAGCCCGCGGCCGAGCCCACTCGGTCCGACGCGGAGCAGCAGCACCTGCCCCAGCGCGAGGTCGCGCCGTCGCCCGCTGCTCATCATGCCGTCGCCCAGCAGGCAGCAGCCCAGCACGCAGCGCCGCAGACCCACCCTCCTCACTCGTCCGCGCACCCGGTGCACTCGGCTCCGGCAGCGCCGCCCTCCGCCGGTGGCTGGTCCTCCGCGGGTCGCGTGGGCGTCGCCCACGCCCCCTCCGTGAGCGCGGGTGCCGCTGCAGCCCCCGCCACCGGTGCGGACGCCTGGCTCCGCTCCAACGGACTCGCCGTCAACGTGGACACGCGGACGGTCGTGGTCGACGGACGCAACGCCGACCTCACCCGGACCGAGTTCGACCTCGTCGCCTCGCTGCTGACGACCGGACGCCGTGTGCGGAGCAAGGCCGACCTCGTCCTCACGCTGCGCGGCCAGAACTACGTCACGACCTACTTCGTGAACGAGGCCGACAAGCGCGCCGTCGAGGTGCACATGGCCAACATCCGTCGCAAGCTCGGCGACTCCAGCACCACGCCGCGCTGGATCGAGACCGTGCGGGGCGTCGGCTACCGCATGGCCGAGGACGGCTGAGCCGGACGTAGGGCGCGAGCCCCCGGAGGAACCCGCGCCCGCAACGCCTGGCGTGGCGCCGTCAGTTGGCGTTGATCGGGATCTTCTGGGCCTCGGTCGGCTTCTTCGAGGCGAAGATCGCGATGGGGACCTCCTGGGTCACCAGCTCGGGCTCGTACTCGTCGCTGCCGCGTGACTTCTGGATCCAGACCGTCGCGCTGAAGGTGAGCGTGACGCCCTGGGTGTCGGCGGCCAGCGGGCCGATCTTCTGGTTGCGCAGCTCGAACGCGCCCTTGGGCGAGGTGATGAGCATGCCGTACTTCGTCGAGACCGGCTGCGGGTCGAAGGTGATCTTCTTCGCCTCCTCGTCGAGCTCGTAGGGGTTCTCGACGGCACCGGAGGGCGTGGTGGTCGCCGACGTCACCTCGATGCGGTCGAGGTAGACCTTGCGCTTCTTGCTGAACTTGTCGCGGAGCTTGCGGGACAGGTCGTAGGACTGGAGCGTGAAGGAGAAGTACTTGTCGCCGCCGGGGTACCACTCGTTGGTGCGCGGCGTCGACTTGGTCGGCCAGATCGTGTAGACGAAGTCCATCGAGCCGACCTTGACGTGCGACTGGAACGTGCCGTCACGGGTGAACTGAGAGTCGAAGGCCGCGGTGGCCGAGGCCGTCGGCGCGGGCTCGTCGGCCTGTGGCGCGTCCTCCTTCAGGACGCCGCACGAGGAGAGCACGAGGGCGAGGGCGACGGCGGTCACGACGGCGGCGAGGGGCCGGCGGGCGCGACGGGACGGGCGGGGCTGAGCGCTGGTCACGAGAGGTTTCCTTCGGGAAGCAGGGGTGCGAGGTGGTGGTCGGTCGGGCGCTCACACCGTGTAGCCACGGTAGTTGCGCAGGATCTTGATGCCCATCCAGAAGGTCTGGGACACGGTGATGACGCCGAGGATCGGCCAGCCGACGGCGAGCACGTCGGACCTCAACCCGATGGGCAGCTGCATCCACGCGGCGGCGGCGGCCGCGAACACGAGCAGCGCGATGGCGAAGGGGTACAGGTAGCTGTTGCCCGAGCCGCGCTCGGCCTTCGCCTGCGCCGCCCAGTTGTCGGTCTGCTTGCGGCTCGCGAACTTCGTCCACGCGCGCACGAAGTGCCCGATCCGGATCCACATGTAGATCTCGGCGGGCAGCAGCAGCACGGCGAAGAGGATGTCCCGCCGGTGGCCGTAGTGCATGGAGCGGGCGACCCGGTAGTTGAGCAGGATCGCGACGACCGGTGGGATCAGCCACCACGGGCTGAACACGAAGGCGTCGATCGACAGGCTGGCGAGCAGCAGGGAGAAGAACATGGCGCGCGTGATGATGTTGAGCACCATCGAGAGGTGCTCGAACCAGCGCAGCCGCAGGTTGGGGTGGAAGGGCTGTCCCTTCGTGTCACCGCGCTGGCCCGGCCACATCAGCTCGATCGCGCCGAAGTTCCACTTCACCTGCTGGGCGTCGAGGGCGCGCAGCGTGTTCATGCCACCCACGTGGGCGCGGGCGGTGGCGCTGATCTTCGTCAGGTAGCCGGCGCTCTTGATCTGCAGCGACAGCAGGGAGTCCTCGACCTCGCTGTCCTTGACCCAGGGCGCGCGCTGGTGGGTGAGCGTCATGACGTCGCGCAGCGCCTGCGTGGAGAAGATGGAGAACTGCCCGCCGAGGACGGCCATGTTCCGGCCGCGCAACAGGTTCTGCATGTTGAAGGCGGCGAACTGGGCGCGCTGCCCGGCGGTGAGGAACTTGGCCATGGCGGTCGGCAGGGCGCTGTCGTCGATGCTGTAGATCGCGGAGATGCCGCCGATGCGGTCGTCGCTCATGATCTCGTCGACGAGGTCCTTGATCGCGGTCGGCTCGGGCGTGGTGTCACCGTCGACGCCGATGATGTAGTCGCAGCCCTCCGCCAGGAAGAAGCCGTAGTTGAGCGCGCCGACCTTCTTGTCGGGGTTCTCGCCGATGTCGTGCACGAAGATCTCGACCAGCTGGGTGCCCTCCGGACGGTCCAGCACGTGCTGCCCGGCGTAGTGGCCGGCGATCTCCACGGTCTCGTCGGTCGTGTTGTTCACGACGACGTGGATCACGTCGGGCAGACGGGTCTGCACGAGCAGGGCATCCAGGACGGAGGCGATCGTCTCGGCCTCGTTGTACGAGGGGACGACGCACGCCACGGTGGCGCGGGGCTTGATGCTCCCGGCCACCTCCTCGACGGCAGCGCCGAGCGCGCGGTGCAACGCCTCGGGTGAGGCGTCGAAGGCGAGGGGGTGGCGGTCCATGGGTCCGCTGGGGTCGTACGACACTGAGGGCTCCTGCAGGGATCGGTCGGTCCGACCAGCCTGGTGCCTCACGCTCAGGTTTCGCCTCGGTGCGTGATCAAGGTCTGCTCAAGATTGCCTCAAGCGTGTCGAGCAGCCTCCGCCGCCGTCATCAGCGCGGTCAGGTCGGCGCGTGACGTGTAGGTGTCCGCCGTGCCCAGCAGCACCGGGACCGGGACGTCCTGCGGCTGGTCCGGCTCCGTGGACCTCGTGTAGAGGGCGTGCTCGACGGCCGCGGCCATCTCGGCCGCACGCTCGGGTGAGTCCGCCGGTGCGAGGACGGCGAACCGGCCGACGCCCAGGTATCCCAGCACCGACCAGGCGGGCACGTGCCGGCGCAGGGTGTCGGCCAGCGTGGAGAGGGCCAGGTCGCCGCCACGCCGACCGAAGGCCTCGTTCAGCTCCGCGAGGTCCGTCACCTCGGCCAGCAGGAGGGCGGCATGCCCGCCGCGCAGCTCCAGCCGACCGAGCCGGTCGGACGCGGCCTCCAGGAACTGGCCGCGGGAGTGCACGCCGAACGCACGTCCCGTGCCGTGGTCCTCGGACCACCACGCGCCGTCCCGCTCGGCGCGCATCGACACCAGCAGCTGCAGGCCGACCGTGGTCGCGACCACCAGGAACGTCGCCGGGAGCAAGGTGGAGCCGTCGTCGCCTCGGTGGACGAGGGAGTTGATCGTCGCGGCGGCGGCGAAGAGGCCGAGGACGACCTGCAGGAGGCTGACGTTGACATTCAGGCGCATGGGTCCGCGGTGCAGCTCCACGATGGTGGCGACCGCGAAGCCCGAGGCCGCGAGGTAGCCCGACGGGATGACGGCCGACCCGGCGGCGGAGAGGGCGAACCAGGCGACCAGCACGACGGCGGCGACCAGCAGGGGTGCTGCCGGCAGGGGAGTCGCGCCCCGGAACCAACGCACGCCCGACCACATCAGGCCCAAGGTCATCACGGCACACGCCGCCCCCGCGGCCTCCACTTCGACCGTCCGCACGAATACCTGGTCGATGAGCGGGGCGAGACCCGCACCCAGGGCCGCCATGAGGCTTCCGCACCACAGCCGGTTGGCCGGATCGTTGTGCCGCAGGGCGGTCGTCAGCGCGAACGGCACCGCGACCGCGAGGAAGACCGTGAGGGTCCCGGCGAGGAACAGCTCGGACGAGGTCATCAGGCCACGTCCTGCTCCGCCGACGAGACGTCGGCGGAGGCGGGCAGCCAGACCGAGACCGTGGTGCCCTGCTCGGGCCGGCTGCGGATGTCGATGACGCCGCCGTGCGCCTCGACGATCTGTTGCGCGATGCTCAGCCCGAGGCCTGTGCCCTGCACGCCGGAGTCACGCGCGCCCCTCGTTCGGTAGAAGCGGGTGAAGAGCGCCTGCAGCTCGTCCTCGGTCATGCCGTGGCCGGTGTCGGCGACGACGATCTCCACCCCCGGGACCGCGGGGGCTCCGTGGGGCGACCCGGCGCCGCCGTCGGCCTCGACCGGTCGAGGCCGCGTCACCTCGCGGACCGACACCTCGATGGTGCCGTCGTACCGGTTGTACTTCACGGCGTTGGTGAGCAGGTTGTCCACGACCTGGCGCAGACGCAGCGGATCGGCAGCGATGTCGATCTCGGTGGCGGCGTCGACGCGGACCGTGACCAGACGTTCGGTGGCCACGGGACGGACGCCCTCGACCGCCTGCCGGACCACCGCGCTGGGGGTGCAGGACTCGCGCACGATCCTGAGGGGGACGCCCGGGGTGCGGCTGCGGGCGGTCAGGAAGTCTCGCGAGAGCGCCAGCATGCGCTCGGTGTTCTCGAGCGCGACCTCCATCAGCTCGCGCGCCTCGTCGCCGAGGTCGGGCTCGGCGAGGGCGAGCTCCAGGTAGCCGAGGGCCGACGTGAGAGGCGTCTTGATCTCGTGGGACACGGCCGCCACGGCGTCGTCGCGCGCCTGCTCGTCGGCCAGCTCGCGGCTCACGTCACGGGCGACCACGACGTACCGCTCCGACCGGTGGCTGGCCACCCGACGCACGCTCACGTGGAGCGGTACCTGCGAAGGCCCGGGATGGCCGAGGCGCACCAGGGCGCGCTCGACCTCCTCGCCCGCCCGCGAGAGCGTGAGCGGGTGGGACCGGGAGTCCAGGGGGGTGGTGCCGTCCGCGAGGTAGAACGGCCCGTCGCGCACGACCGACGCGGCGTCGACCGCGCCGATGCGACGGGCCAGGTCCTCGGCGGCACGGTTGGCCGACGTGGTGCCGTCGGCGTTGAACGTCACCACTACGAAGTCGACCACGTCGAGCACCTCCGCGAGCACCCGCTCCTGGGTGCGCGCCGAGTCCAGCGCCGACCCGACGAGCCGGGTCTGGGCCTCCAGGAGGCGACGCTGCGCGACGTTCCGCCGGGTCCAGCGGCTTCCCGCCCACGACGACATGCACAGGAGCAGGCCGAGGTTGAGCACCGTCGCCACGCCGGCCCGCCAGGGCTGGTCGCCGTTCAGGTCCTTGACGGCCTGGGCCGTGAGCAGTCCGACGAGGCTCGCCGAGAGCACGATGACACGCGGAGGCGTCGGCAGCTGGACGGCGACCCAGGCCACCGGGAGGACGGCGAGGACGAAGAAGCCCGACCCCGGTGCGGCGAAGAACAGCAGGCTGCACACCACGACGTCGAGCAGGCAGATCAGGGTCGCCGCGACCACGGTGGCGCCGCGACGCTCGATGCCGAGCGAGCCGAGCAGGGCCGACAGGATCGCCGTGAACCCGGCCAGGACGGCACCGACGGTGAAGACCGCGGGGTGCGCGGGCAGCGACGTGGCGATCGCGGCGACGACCGGGAAGGCGAGGGCCGTGAGGAAGAGGAACTGCGCAGCGAAGACCTCGCTGGGCGCGACCTGGGGCTGTGCCTCGTGGAGCGGTGCCTCGTGGGGTGGGGCGTCGTCGCCCGACGTGACCCGTCCCGAACGTCCCGGGAAGGTCGGCATCAGCATGGGGAAACCCTAGCAATTCCAGGCCGGGCGCGAGGGCGCTTCGGCCGAGGTCGACCTGGTGCGGGCGGTGGCCGATTTCACCGGCGAGGACCGGCTGCGGTAGGCTGCGGCAGTTGCCTCGGCGAGGGTCGGCCCGTCCGACCGTGATCGACAGGGCGCTCCACGGAGTGTCGTGTTCGAGCGCCTGTCGCGACGTCCCGGCCGTCGACGCGGCCGCCCCACACGTCTTCCCGCACCACCACCCCCAGGAGCTTCCCGTGGCCGAGATCAAGATCCCCGCAGAGACCCGCACCGAGTTCGGCAAGGGCGCTGCCCGTCGCATCCGTCGCGCCGACCAGGTGCCCGCCGTGCTGTACGGGCACGGCAGCGACCCGGTGCACGTCACCCTGCCGGGCCACGCGCTCATGCTCGCGTTGAAGAACAGCAACGCACTGCTCTCCATCGCGCTGGGCTCGACCACCCACCTCGCGATCCCCAAGCAGGTCCAGCGCGACCCGCTCAAGGGCTTCATCGAGCACGCCGACCTGCTCATCGTCAAGAAGGGCGAGAAGGTCACCGTCGACGTCCCCGTGCACGTCGAGGGCGAGGCCGCGCCCGGCACCCTCGTGGTGCTCGAGAACGCGAGCGTCTCCCTCGAGGCCGAGGCCACGGCCATCCCGGAGTCGGTCGAGGTGTCCGTCGAGGGCCTCGAGGTCGGCGCCCAGGTGCTCGCCTCCGACCTCACGCTGCCCGAGGGCTCGACCCTCGTCGTCGACGACGAGCTGCTCATCGTCAACGTGACCGCTGCGCCCACCGCCGAGGAGGTCGAGGCCGAGCTGGAGGAGGCCGAGGCCGAGGCCGGCATCGAGCGTGACGAGTCCGACGAGGAGGCCGCCGAGGCCGCCGAGGGTGACGACGCCGAGGCGCCTGCCGAGGACGCCGACTCCGAGTCGTGACCTGGCTGGTCGTGGGGCTCGGGAACCCGGGCCCCACGTACGCCGCCACCCGGCACAACGTGGGCTACCTCGTGGCCGACGTGCTCGCCGACCGCATGGGCGGTCGGTTCAAGGCCCACACGTCCGGCCGCGCCGAGGTGGTCGAGGGCCGGCTCGCCGGCGAGCGCGCCGTGCTCGGTCGGGCCCGCTCGTACATGAACGAGAGCGGCGGACCGGTCAAGACCCTGACGTCGTACTTCGACGTCGAGCCCGAGCACCTCGTGGTGGTCCACGACGAGCTCGACATCGACTTCGGTGCTCTCCGTCTGAAGCTCGGTGGAGGCGACAACGGCCACAACGGGCTGAAGTCGATCCGTCAGTCGATCGGCACCGGCGACTTCCACCGGGTCCGCGTGGGCATCGGTCGTCCGCCCGGTCGCCAGAGCGTGCACGACTTCGTGCTGAAGCCGTACTCGTCCACCGAGCGCAAGGAGCTCCCGGTGCTGCTGGAGGAGGCGGCCGACGCCGTCGAGAGCCTCCTCACGCGAGGACTATCCGAGACGCAGAGCGCGTTCAACCGGTAGATGGACCTCCACGCACTGCTCTCGCCCCACCTGGCCGGGTCGCTCGCCGACGTCGTGTCGCAGCGCCCGCGCACCGTCACCCTGCAGGGACCGGCCGCGCTGCGCCCCTTCGTGGCACGTGCCGCGGCCGACGCCTCCACCGTCCTCGCCGTCACCCCCACGGCCCGCGAGGCCGACGAGCTCGCCGCTGACCTCTCGGTGCTGCTCGGTGACGACGCCGTGGTGGTGTACCCGGCGTGGGAGACCCTTCCGCACGAACGGCTGTCGCCGCGCTCCGACACCGTGGGCCGACGGCTCGCCGTCCTGCGGCGGCTGGCCCACCCCGGCGCCGGCGCGCCGCCCGTGCGCGTGGTGGTGGCGCCGGTGCGGTCGATCCTCCAGCCGCAGGTGGCCGGCCTGGCCGACCTCACCCCGGTCGAGCTGGTGGTCGGTCAGCAGGCCCCGCTCGACGACGTGGTGCGCGACCTGGCTGCCGCCGCCTACGTGCGGGTCGACCTCGTGGAGCGTCGCGGCGAGTTCGCGGTGCGCGGCGGCATCGTCGACGTCTTCCCGCCCACCGAGGACCACCCGCTCCGCATCGACTTCTGGGGCGACGAGGTCGAGGAGATCCGGTGGTTCTCCGTCGCGGACCAGCGCACCACCGACGCGGTGGAGCGCCTCTGGGCGCCGCCGTGCCGTGAGCTGCTGCTGACCGACGAGGTGCGCGGCCGCGCGGCGGCCCTGGCGACGGAGCACCCGGCGCTCGCCGAGCTGTTCGGCAAGGTGGCGGAGGGGCACGCCGTCGAGGGCATGGAGTCGCTGGCCCCGGTGCTCGTGGACGAGCTGGAGCTCCTCGTCGAGGTGCTCCCCTCCGATGCCGTGGTCGTCGTCAACGACCCCGAGAAGGTGCGGGCGCGTGCGGCCGACCTGAATGCGACGAACGAGGAGTTCCTGCAGGCGTCGTGGGCGGCCGCGGCCACCGGCGCCGCCGCTCCCATCGACCTCGGCGCGGCCGCGTTCAAGGAGCTGGAGGAGGTTCGCGCCGTCGCCCTGGCGCGTGGCCTGGCGTGGTGGAACCTGTCCCCGTTCGGTCTGGACGACGAGGACACCGTGGTCGTGCCCGCCGAGGCGGCGCCGCTGTACCGCGGCGACACCGAGCAGGCCGTCGCCGACGTCCGGGGCTGGTTGGCCGACGGCCGGTTCGTCGTCGTGGCCGCGCCGGCCGCCGGGCAGGCCCAGCGCACGGTCGAGTGGCTGGCCGAGCACGACGTGCCCGCCGCACTCGTGGACGGGGACACCCCGGCGCCGGAGGCGGGGAGCGGTGTCGTGGCCGTGCTCGTCGCCGACGTGGACCACGGGCTCGTCGCCGCGAAGGCCGTCCTGCTCACCCACGACGACCTCGTGGCCCAGCGGGCCGCCGAGCGCCCCGACCGCTCGAGCATGCCCGTGCGCCGCCGCAAGCAGGTCGACCCGCTCGAGCTCAAGGCGGGCGACCACGTCGTGCACGAGCAGCACGGTGTGGGTCGGTACGTCGAGCTGGTCAACCGCACGATCCAGGGCGCGGCCCGCGAGTACCTCGTGATCGAGTACGCCCCCAGCAAGCGCGGACAGCCCGGTGACCGGTTGTTCGTGCCCATGGACCAGCTGGACCTCGTCAGCCGCTACGTCGGCGGCGAGAGCCCCAGCCTGGACAAGCTGGGCGGCGCGGACTGGACGGCGCGCAAGAACAAGGCGCGCAAGGCCGTCCGACAGATCGCCGGCGAGCTGATCAAGCTCTACGCGGCACGGCAGTCCACGAAGGGTCACGCCTTCGGCCCCGACACGCCGTGGCAGGCCGAGCTCGAGGACGCCTTCGCCTTCGTCGAGACGCCCGACCAGCTCATCACGATCGACGAGGTCAAGCGCGACATGGAGCGGCAGGTCCCCATGGACCGGCTCGTCTGCGGCGACGTCGGCTACGGCAAGACCGAGATCGCGGTGCGCGCGGCGTTCAAGGCCATCCAGGACGGCAAGCAGGTGATCCTGCTGGTCCCGACCACCCTGCTCGTGCAGCAGCACTACGCCACCTTCGCCGAGCGCTTCGGCCAGTTCCCGGTCACGATCAAGCCGCTGTCGCGGTTCCAGACCGAGAAGGAGTCGCAGGCCACGCTCGACGGCCTGGCCGACGGCAGCGTCGACCTCGTGGTCGGCACCCACCGCCTGCTGCAGCCCGGTGTCCGCATCAAGGACCTCGGACTCGTCATCGTCGACGAGGAGCAGCGGTTCGGCGTCGAGCACAAGGAGGCCCTCAAGCACCTGCGGGCGGCCGTCGACGTGCTGGCCATGTCGGCCACCCCGATCCCGCGCACCCTCGAGATGGCGGTCACGGGGATCCGCGAGATGTCCACCATCGCCACGCCTCCGGAGGAGCGGCACCCGGTGCTGTCCTTCGTCGGCGCCTACGACGACAAGCAGGTCGCCGCGGCGATCCGGCGCGAGCTGCTGCGCGAGGGCCAGGCGTTCTTCATCCACAACCGGGTGCAGTCGATCGACAAGGTCGTCCGACGGCTCGGCGAGCTCGTGCCCGAGGCACGCATCGCGGCCGCGCACGGCCAGATGGGTGAGCACCAGCTCGAGAAGGTGATGGTCGACTTCTGGGAGAAGCGCTACGACGTGCTCGTCTGCACGACCATCGTGGAGTCCGGCCTCGACGTCTCCAACGCCAACACCATGATCATCGAGCGGTCCGACACCCTCGGCCTGTCGCAGCTGCACCAGCTCCGCGGCCGCGTGGGCCGAGGGCGCGAGCGCGCCTACGCCTACTTCCTGTACCCGCCCGACAAGCCGCTCACCGAGACCGCGCACGACCGCCTGGCCACCATCGCCCAGCACTCCGAGCTCGGCGGCGGCATGCAGGTGGCCATGAAGGACCTCGAGATCCGCGGCGCCGGCAACCTGCTCGGCGGGGAGCAGTCAGGGCACATCGCCGACGTCGGGTTCGACCTCTACGTCCGGCTCGTCGGCGAGGCGGTCGCGGAGTTCCGCGGCGAGGGCGAGGCCGGACCCCAGGGTGCGCGCGAGGTCAAGCTCGAGCTCCCGGTCGAGGCCCACCTCCCGCACGACTACGTGCCGAGCGAGCGGCTGCGTCTGGAGATGTACAAGCGTCTGGCCGACGTCCGTTCCCTCGACGACGTCGCCGAGCTGCGTGCCGAGCTGGTGGACCGCTACGGCGAGCCGCCGGAGGTCGCCGAGGTGCTGCTCGACGTCGCGCGGCTGCGGGTCGCGGTGCGTGCTGCCGGCCTCACCGAGGTCACCTCCGCCGGGTCGCAGATCCGCTTCGGTGGGCTCTCCCTCCCGGAGTCGGCGCAGATGCGTCTGCGTCGGGTGTACCCGAAGAGCATCTACAAGCCGGCCACCGACGTGGCCCTCGTCCCGGCGCCGCGCACGGCGCCCGTGGGCGGTCGTCCGCTGCGGGGGCGCGAGCTCCTCGAGTGGGTCGACACCGTGGTGCAGACGCTCGTCGCCTGAGCAGGCCCGCCCCCGGCGGGGCAGGGCGTCGCACGGTGCGAGAATGGCGCCGTGACTCATGTGGTGATCATCGGCGGGGGACCAGGCGGCTACGAGGCCGCGCTCGTGGCGGCGCGTCTGGGGGCTCAGGTCACCGTGGTCGAACGCGACGGTCTGGGCGGCTCGACCGTCCTCACGGACTGCGTGCCCAGCAAGACGCTCATCGCGACGTCGGACCTGCTGACCGAGGTCGAGTCCTCGGCCGAGCTGGGGGTCGAGGTCCCGCGTGACGTCCGCGCCGACCTCGCCGCGGTGAACGACCGGGTCATGAAGCTGGCACTGGCCCAGTCCGCCGACATCGCCGGGCGCCTCGAGCGCGAGGGCATCGAGTTCGTCAAGGGATCCGCCCGGCTGGTCTCCGCCGGCTCCGTCGAGGTCGACGGTCGTACGATCCAGGCCGACGCCGTGCTGGTCGCCACCGGAGCGCACCCTCGGGTCAGCCCCGACGCGCTCCCCGACGGCGAGCGGATCCTCACGTGGGAGCAGGTCTACGCGCTGCGCGAGATCCCGGACCACATGATCGTCGTGGGGTCCGGCGTCACCGGCGCGGAGTTCGCGAGTGCCTACAACGGGCTCGACGCCCGCGTCACGCTCGTCTCGAGCCGCGACCGGGTGCTGCCCGGTGAGGACGAGGACGCCGCCGAGCTCATCGAGGACGTCTTCACCGAGCGTGGCATGACCGTCATGGGCCAGTCCCGCATGGCCTCCGTGCGGCGCGACGGCGACCAGGTCGTGGTCACGCTCACCGACGGTCGCGAGGTCGTCGGGTCGCACTGCCTGCTCGCCCTCGGCTCCATCCCGAACACCGCGGACCTCGGGCTGGAGGAGGCCGGCGTCGTGCTCGACGAGAACGGCTTCGTCCGCGTGGACCGCGTCTCGCGCACGAGCGTGCCCGGCATCTACGCGGCCGGCGACTGCACCGGGGTGCTCATGCTCGCCTCCGTCGCGGCCCAGCAGGGCCGCATCGCCATGGCGCACCTGCTCGGTGACGCCGTGCACCCGCTCGACCTGCAGAAGGTCTCGAGCAACATCTTCACGTCGCCGGAGATCGCGACCGTCGGCCTGTCGCAGCGCAAGATCGACGAGGCCGGCCTGCACGTCGACGTCGTGATGCTGCCGCTGGCCACGAACGCGCGCGCCAAGATGCAGGGCGTCCGTCACGGCTTCGTCAAGCTCTTCTCGCGCCGCGGCATGGGCGTCGTGGTGGGGGGAGTGGTGGTGGGCCCGCGAGCGAGCGAGCTGATCCACGCCGTCTCGCTCGCCGTGTCCGCCTCCCTGACGGTCGACCAGGTGGCCGACGCGTTCACGGTGTACCCCTCGCTGTCGGGTTCGGTGGCGGAGGCGGCTCGCAGTCTGCACCCCCGCTGACCTGCGGAAATGACAGGCGTGTAGTTCACTCACACCGGTGGAAGTCGCCGCCGATGTGTGGTTCCGTTGGCCTGGCTCGCTCGTCACATCCGTCACATCTGTCACAGGATCGGTCTTCCCCATGCGCCCCTGGACCTTGGTCCGGCGAACTGTCCCGTTCGCCGTCGTCTCCGCCGTCGCGGTGGCCTCCCTCGTCTCCACGTCCGATGCCGCGCCGCCGGCCGTCGTCACCGCCGAGGCGAAGCCGGCCGAGGTGACCGAGACCGTGGTGCCCCCGGTCGACCCGGCCGAGGACGAGGCTCGCCCCGACCAGAGGACGGCGCCGAGCACCCCCGAGGCCGAGGAGCCCCAGCCGGCCGCGGAGCTGACCCGGTCGACCGAGACCTTCTCGCTCCTGGGCGTGACCTGGGACGCCGGGTCGACCGACGAGGACCCGACGGTCGAGGTGCGCTGGCGCTCGCTGGCCGACGGCTGGAGCGACTGGACCACCCTGGAGACCTCACCGACCGATCCCGCGTCCACCGACGTGCGTCCCGGCACCGACCCGCTCTGGGTCGGGGAGTCCGACGGCGTCGACGTCCGCGTCAGCACCCCGTCCGGGCGCTCGCCGAGCGGTGTGCGGGTGTCCACGGTCACCGACGGCGAGAACGGCAGCGCGACCGTGCCGACGGCGGCCGCCGTCGGCCAGCCCAAGATCATCAGCCGCGCCTCGTGGGGCGCCAAGAGCGGATCGTCCTGCAGCGCGCCGGTGTACGGGGCCTCCATGCTCGGCACGACGCTGCACCACACCGCCGGCTCGAACAGCTACACCAAGGCCCAGTCCGCCGGCATCGTGCGATCCACGCAGGCGTACCACACGGGAAGCCAGGGCTGGTGCGACATCGGCTACAACTTCCTCGTCGACAAGTACGGCCAGATCTTCGAGGGTCGCAAGGGCGGCATCACGAAGATGGTGCGCGGTGCCCACGCCGGCGTCAACGCCGCCAACGAGCGCACGGTCGGCGTCTCGATGATGGGCAACTACGACGTCGCGCAGGTCCCCGCAGCCATGAAGACCGCGGTCGCGGACCTCATCGCGTGGCGCCACTCGCTCGCCGGCCTGAAGGCCACCGGCACGTACTCCCTCGGGGGCAAGACGGTGAACCGGATCATGGGTCACCGCGACGTCAAGAGCACGGCGTGCCCCGGGCGCTACGGGTACGCGTGGCTGACGCAGTCGGGCGGCCTGCGCAGCGAGGTGGCCAAGCGCCTCGCCGGCACGTCGACGAGCACCCCGACCCCGAGCACGCCGGCCCCCGGCACCGAGATCCAGAAGCTCGCGGCCAAGATCGGCAGCACCAAGCTCGGCAAGGTCGTGCGGGCCGAGTGGGGCAACTCCACCCAGCGTCGCGCGATCTACGCCAACATGGACCTGCTCTGGACCAAGGCCGCGGGTGCCTACGCCGTCTCGGGCCCGGCGAAGACCGAGTTCTACCGCACCGGTGAGCACAACGGCTCGCTCGGCTTCCCGACCGGTGACCCGGTGGCGACCTCGGTCACGGGCACGAAGGTCCAGCGCTTCCAGAAGGGAGCGGTGTACCTGGTCACCAGCGGGTCGAGCACCGCCGGCTACGCGCTCTACGGACCGCTGTACAAGGAGTACCAGGCCCAGAAGGAGTCCGCCGGCAAGCTCGGCGTGCCGCGGTCGACCGTCTATCGCGCACGGACGGGCTACCAGCGCCTCAAGCTGACCAAGGGCTACCTGGAGCTGTCCGAGGCCTCGGGCGTCGTCAGCACCTGGTACGCGGGCGGCATCGGTCCCGACGGGCTCACCGTGCCGAGCAGTCGCACCGTGACCTTCCGTGGCCACGGCTTCGGTCACGGCATCGGCATGAGCCAGTACGGCGCGCAGGGTGCGGCCCGCTCCGGCAAGACGTTCAAGGAGATCCTGGCCGCCTACTACCCCGGCACGACCCTGTCCGAGCGCACCGGGAGCATCCGCGTGCTGCTCGGCGCGGCGACCTCGTCGACGGTGACGGTGACGGCTCGCTCGGGCCTGGCCTACCGCAACATGGTGTCGGGCAAGCGGATCGTCCTGCCCGCCACCCGCAACGGCAAGACCGTCTCGCAGTGGCGGATCATCCCGCTCACCGCGGACCCGAAGAAGTCCGTGCTGCAGTACCGGACCGGATCCACCTGGACCGCCTACGACCGGAACTTCTGGACGGGCGACGCGCAGTTCGAGGCCACGAAGGTGGCACTCGTGATGCCGGGTGGGAGCGTGCGGGAGTACCGCACGAGCGTGCGCTCGGCCGTGCCGTCGAAGGGCGCCACCACGCGCAAGACGGTGAACGTGACGTCGATCGACAACTACACCCTCGGCGTCGTGGCGGCCGAGATGCCGTCGAGCTGGGAGCCGGAGGCGCTCAAGGCGCAGTCGGTCGCTGCGCGCACCTACGGCGTCCGCTCGCTCACCCCGTCGCGGTACTACGACGTGTGCGACACGACCTCCTGCCAGGTCTACAAGGGCGTGGCCGGCCAGACCGCGACCACCGACAAGGCCGTGCTGGCGACCCTCGGCGCGATCCTCACCTACCAGGGCGCGCCGGCGTTCACGCAGTACTCGTCGTCCTCGGGCGGCGCCTCGGCGCCGGGCAGCCAGCCGTACCTGAAGGGACGCCTCGACGCCTGGGACGACTGGTCGGGCAACGCCAACCACGACTGGACCGCGTCCGTCCCGGCCGCCACGATCGAGAAGGCCTACCCGCAGGTCGGGACCCTGCGCAGCCTCAAGGTCACCAAGCGCGACCTGATGGGCGACTGGGCGGGCCGCGTCGAGTCGATCACGCTCACGGGCACGAAGGGGTCGACGACGGTCACGGGGCCTCAGCTCCGGTTCGCGCTCGGGCTACGCTCGCACTACTTCCGGTTGGGCTGAACCTCGGTCCACCGGCTCGATCCGAGGGGGAATCGACCTGATGAGGCACCTGTCCGTCGCTCTGACCACGCTCGTCCTGGCCGGGGGCGGGCTGGTGGCCCCTGCGGCTGCCGCAGCCCCGGCGACCGGTCCTGCGCCGGCGCGCACGGCGTCGTCCGGACAGGACGTCTCCCTGGAACGGTTCGAGCGCCCGAAGCACCGTGCGGTGGAGGCGTCGCGGAGCCGCGGCGAACGCCGTCTGGCCCGGACGACGGCGCGGACCGCCGTCCCGAGCGCACCCGTGGTCTCGGAGATCGCTCCCCGGACCGTCCCGTCGTTCTCGATGGTCGGCGCCACCTGGTCGCCGACCCCCGGACTGGGGGACGTGGTGGTGCAGGTGCGCACGCGCACCGCCGACGGGTGGGGTGCCTGGCAGGAGATCCCGCAGGACGAGGAGACGGTGGAGGCCGGGCGGCCCGGCACCGAGCCCATGTACGTGGGGGAGTCCGATGCCGTGGCGCTGCAGGTCGCCTCCAGCTCGGGATCGGTGCCTCGCGGGCTCAGGCTCGAGACCCTCGACCTCGGGTCCGACGGCGCAGGCTCCGCGACCTCGGCGAGTGCACCTGTGAGCAGCCTGGCCCAGGCCGCCGACGCCTCGCCCACGTTCACGCCCAAGCCGGCCGTCATCAGCCGTTCCTCCTGGGGGGCCTCGGCGGGTGGCTCGTGCGACAGCCCCCGCGTCGGCATGACCACGTTCGGCGTGACGCTGCACCACACGGCCGGCTCGAACTCCTACACGAAGGCGCAGTCGCGCTCGATCGTGCGGGGCATCCAGTCGTACCACGTGAAGAGCCGCGACTGGTGCGACATCGGGTACAACGTGCTCGTCGACAAGTACGGGCAGATCTTCGAGGGCCGCAAGGGCGGACTCGATCGCACGGTCCGCGGCGCCCACGCAGGGAACGCGAAGGTCAACACCTACTCCATGGGGGTGTCGATGATGGGCAACTACGACACCGCCAACGTCGGCACGGCCACGCGCTCCGCCCTGGTGAAGGTCATCGGCTGGCGCCTGGGCACGTTCTACCGGGGCGCCAAGGGCACCTGGTCGGCCGACGGCAAGACCTACCAGGTGATCCACGGGCACCGCGACGTCCTGGGGACGGCGTGCCCCGGACGCAACGGCTACGCCTACCTGCCGACGCTGCGCAACAGCGTCGCGTCGTACATCGCCGACTACGACTCCGAGATCAAGCGGTACGCCGCGAAGCTCGGCCGCGACCTGACGGGCTACCCGTACGCCAGCGAGTACGGGAACGCGACCCAGCGCAAGACCTTCTTCCAGGCCATGGAGCTGTACTGGAAGCAGGGCGTCGGCGTGTTCTGGGTCGGCGGCCTGGTGCGTGGCGAGTACAACCACCTCGGCGCCCACGCCGGAGTGATGGGGTTCCCCACGGCCCTGCACGTCCGCACCGCGGATCCGGCCGTGAGCGTGCAGCGCTTCGAGCGCGGCAGCGTCTACCGGGTGGTCCGCGGCTCGGGCACGATCGCGCTCGGCATCCACGGCGGCATCGAGGACCTGTACCGCGAGCTGGGGGAGTCCGAGGGACGCCTCGGCGCTCCCGAGACGCGGGTCTACCGCAAGCCGGGCCTGTCCCGAGCGCGGTTCGACGGCGGCATCATCACGCAGCGTGACGGCAGCCCTGCGGAGGTCGCGTACCGGTGAGCGCGGCGGCGCGCAGCGTCGTGGATACTCGCACCATGCAGTCGATCGGGCGGTCCCTGGCCATCGCGGCCCTCGCGAACATCGGTTCCTTCGGTCTCACCGCCTGGTTGCTCGACGGGTTCGACATCCGCCTCGGCGGCTTCGTCGCAGCGGTCGTCCTGTTCACGGTGCTCGCGGTCGGACTGCGTCGCGCGACCACCACCCTGGCGCCGCGGCTCGCTCGACCGTCGGCCGTGATCGGGGGCCTCGTGGTCACGGCAGCGGCCCTCGTGCTGACGGACGCCGTCGTGCCCCGCCGTGGGTTCGACCTGGAGGGGCCGTGGACCTGGGCGATCGTGATCCTGGTCGTCTGGGCCGCAGGGGTCGCCTACGGCGAGGTCGACACCCAGGCCCCGGCGGACGTGCCGCCCTTCGAGGCCTGAGGGCCGCTACTCCGCAGCGGGGGCGTCGGCGATCGTCGCGACGACCTCGCCGGCACCGATCGTGGCGCCGATCTCGGCCGAGAGCCCGGTGACGGTGCCCGCCTTGTGCGCGGTGATGGGCTGCTCCATCTTCATGGCCTCGATGACGAGCACGGTGTCGCCGGCGGCGACCTCCTGGCCCTCTTCGACGGCGACCTTGACCACGGTGCCCTGCATGGGCGAGGTGAGGGAGTCACCGGACGCAGCGGCGCCCGCGGCCTTGCCGCCCTTGCGCTTCTGCTTCTTGGCGCCACCGCTCGCGGCGCCGGCCACGGCTCCGAGCCCGCCGGGGAGGACGACCTCCACGCGCTTGCCGGCCACCTCGACGACGACCCGCTCGCGCTCGGCGGGCTCGTCGGTCTCGGAGGCGCCCGCGTACGGCTCGAGCTGGTTGTCGTAGTCGGTCTCGATCCACGTCGTGTAGACGTCGAACGATCCGTCGGACGCGTTGTAGGCCGGGTCGTCCAGCACGTCGCGGTGGAAGGGGATGACCGTCGGCATGCCGTCGACGACGAACTCGTCGAGGGCACGGCGGGAGCGCTCGATGGCCTGCTCGCGGGTGCGCCCGGTGACGATGAGCTTGGCGATGAGCGAGTCGAACGCGCCCGGCACGGTCTCGCCCTCCTCGTAGCCGCCGTCGAGGCGGACGCCCGGGCCGCTCGGGGGAGCCCACTTCGTGAGCGTGCCCGGAGCCGGGAGGAAGCCGCGGCCACCGTCCTCGGCGTTGATGCGGAACTCGATCGAGTGGCCGATGATCTCCGGGTCGCCGTAGCCGAGCTCCTCGCCGGCGGCGATGCGGAACATCTCGCGCACGAGGTCGATGCCCGTGACCTCCTCGGAGACGCAGTGCTCGACCTGCAGGCGCGTGTTGACCTCGAGGAAGCTGATGGTGCCGTCGGCGGCGACGAGGAACTCGCACGTGCCGGCGCCCACGTAGCCGGCCTCCTTGAGGATGGCCTTCGACGAATCGTAGAGGCGCGCCAGCTGGTCGTCGGACAGGAACGGCGCGGGGGCCTCCTCCACCAGCTTCTGGTGGCGGCGCTGCAGCGAGCAGTCGCGCGTGGAGACCACGACGACGTTGCCGTGGCTGTCGGCCAGGCACTGCGTCTCGACGTGGCGGGGCTTGTCGAGGAACTTCTCCACGAGGCACTCGCCGCGACCGAAGGCGCTGACGGCCTCGCGGACGGCGGACTCGTAGGCGTCGGGGATCTCCTCGAGGGTCTTGGCGACCTTGAGGCCACGACCGCCACCACCGAAGACGGCCTTGATGGCGACCGGCAGACCGTTCTCCTGGGCGAAGGCCACGACCTCGTCGGCGTCCTTGACGGGGTCCTTGGTGCCGGGAGCGAGCGGGGCGTTCGCCGTCTGGGCGATCTGCTTGGCCTTGGCCTTGTCGCCGAGGGCCTCGATGGCCGCGGGCGGGGGGCCGATCCAGACGAGTCCGGCGTCGATGACGGCCTGGGCGAACTCGGCGTTCTCGGCGAGGAAGCCGTAGCCCGGGTGCACGCTGTCGGCGCCCGAGCGTTGGGCGACGGCCACGATCTTCTCGATCGAGAGGTAGGAGTCGCCCGGGGTCGAGCCCTCCAGGGAGTAGGCCTCGTCGGCGAGCCGGACGAACAAGGCGTCGCGGTCGGGCTCGGCGTAGACGGCGACGCTGCCGATGCCGGCGTCCTTGCAGGCTCGGACCACGCGGACCGCGATCTCTCCACGGTTGGCGATCAGGACCTTCTGCAGGGGCTTGCTCACGGACGGCTCTCCTCGGGATGGACAGGCTGGGCGGGGGCGGGCACTGCCTGCCGAGTGTAGGGGGCGGGACGGCCCGAGGGTGGATGAGGTACGTCACGCGGACGTCCGACCGTCGGGTTAACGAGTGTTAACCTGAGTGCATGGTCGACGTCGCACAGCTGTCCGGTCTCTCCCGCGAGCACGAGGACTTCCGCCGCACGGTGCGGGAGTTCGCCGAGTCGAGGATCGCGCCGCACGTCGCGCAGTGGGACCGCGAGCACCACTTCCCGGTCGACGTCGTGCGCGAGATGGGCGACCTCGGTCTGTTCGGCCTCACGGCGCCGGAGGAGTACGGCGGCGCAGGCGCGGACTTCACCAGCCTGTGCGTCGCGATCGAGGAGCTCGGTCGCGTCGACCAGTCGATGGGCATCACGCTCCAGGCCGGGGTCGGTCTCGGGATCAACCCGATCGTCGCGTTCGGCACCGCGGAGCAGAAGGAGCGCTGGCTGCCCGACCTGGTCGCCGGTCGCGCCCTGGCGGGCTTCGGCCTCACCGAGCCCGGAGCCGGCTCCGACGCGGGTGCCACGCGCACCCGCGCCGTGCTCGACGGCGACACCTGGGTGGTCGACGGCGCCAAGCAGTTCATCACCAACTCCGGCAACGACCTGACGTCGGTCGTCACCGTCACCGCACGTACCGGGGAGCGCGCCGACGGGCGTCCTGAGATCTCGGCGATCATGGTGCCCGCGGGAACGCCCGGGTTCGTGGCTGAGCCCGCCTACGACAAGCTCGGGTGGCACATCTCCGACACCCACCCGCTGGCCTTCACGGGGGCGCGCGTCCCCGCCGACCACCTGCTCGGCGAGCGCGGCCGTGGCTACGCCCAGTTCCTCGCCACGCTCGACGACGGCCGCATCGCGATCTCGGCGCTCTCGGTCGGCTGCCTGCAGGCCTGCCTCGACCTGTGCGTGCAGTACGCGGGGGAGCGGCAGACGTTCGGGGTGCCGATCGGTGCGAAGCAGGGTGTGGCCTTCCAGATCGCCGACCTCGCCGTGCTGCTCGAGGGGGCGCGGGCCCTGACCTACCGAGCCGCAGCCCTGAAGGACGCCGGAGCCCCGTACGCCGTGGTCAAGCAGGCCGCGTCGGTGGCCAAGCTGCACGCGACGGAGTCGGCCGTGACCGGCACCCGCATCGCGACGCAGGTCTTCGGCGGGTACGGCTTCATGGAGGAGTACCCCGTGGCCCGGTTCTACCGCGACGCCAAGATCCTGGAGATCGGCGAGGGGACCAGCGAGGTGCAGCGCATGCTGATCGCCCGCGGGCTGGGTCTGCCCGTCGAGTGACTCACGGGCAGGTCAGGCCTGCGGTGCCGTCGCACCGATCCGTGCGCGACTGTCGCCGGGCATGCCGCTGCCGGCCGTTCCCAGGCGACGACCAGGCCCCGGACTCCGTCAGAGGCTGACGAGCGCGCGGCAGGGAAGCGGCACGTGGCGCACCTGGTCGCCGAAGTCGACCTGGGCCGACCGGGTGCCCTGCAGGCTCACGATCCGGCCGAGACCGTAGGTGTCGTGGCTGACGCGCGAAGCCACCTCGTAGACCGCGTCCGGCTCCACCGCCTGGGGCTGGAAGGGGCTGGACGCGTGGAACTTGCGACGAGGGGCCATGTCCCCATTCTCTCATCTTCCTGCACGTTCCGGTACCGAGTTCTCGTCACACGCTCGCTCGCGGGGCTCGTCACACCGCGCCGGGACGATTCCAGAGGTCGGTCCAGACGACGTCGAGATCGGCCACGAGGTCGCGCAGGAGCGGCAGGCTGATGCCCACCACGGTGTGGGGATCGCCCTCGATCCCGCGGACGAACGCGCCGCCCAGGCCGTCGATCGTGAAGGCTCCGGCCACGTGCAGCGGCTCCCCGGTGGCGACGTACGCGTCGATCTCGGCGTCGCCGACGTCGGCGAAGTGCACGACGGTGGAGGCCGCGTCGACGACCTCCCGGCCGGCACGGCGGACGCAGTGCCCGGTGTGCAGCACGCCCGAGCGACCACGCATCCGACGCCACCGGGCGCGCGCGGTCGCGGCGTCGCCGGGCTTCCCCAGGATCTCGCCCTCGAAGGCGAGCACCGAGTCGCAGCCGACGACGAGCGCGTCCGGGTCGTCGACCGTCGCCGCGACCGCGCGGCACTTCAGCTGCGCCAAGGCCGCGGCCAGGTTCGCGGCGTCGCGTGACTGCACCTGCGACTCGTCGACCCCGGAGACGACCACCTCCGGCTCGATGCCGGCCGCTCGCAGCGTCGCGAGCCGGGCGGGGGACTGTGAGGCCAGGACCATGCGCACCATGGGCCCATCGTGGCAGGACCGCTCTCGACCCCCCATCGGTGGATCCGCAACATCAGGGGTGCTTCGGGGCGGCCATCGGTGGATCGGCAACCTCAGCGCCGTCCCTGCGGTTGAGGATCCACCGATGACGAGGGCGGCGCGGCGTCAGTCGGGCAACGGCGGTGGGGACCCGTACGTCGCGGGCTCGGCGCGGAGGTCCGGGTGGGCTAGGACGGCGTCGACGAGCGCCTGCGAGCCGCCGATCGTCAGGCTGTCGTCGTCCACGTCCTGGGCGATGCACCACGACCGGTCCTGCGGCCAGACGAACGAGGCGGGAGCCAGCCGACGTGGCCAGTCCGGCGCCTCGGGGCGGGCGCCCCAGCGACCGACGTCCGACAGCGGGCCGCGGAAGAGCAGGTAGGCCCGGAACCCGTCCAGGTCGGCCCGCGGCGCCTTCATCACGGCGTCGTCGAACGCCGGCGGGATCCGCGGCGGCCTGGGGCGGCGGAAGACCCGGCCGAAGCCGGTGAGCGCCGGGCTCTGGTAGAGCATCGAGACGGCATCGCCACCCTCGATGTCGCCCCACCCCTCCCAGAGGGCGAAGACCGCGTCGTCGGGCGTCGAGGTGTGGGCGGTCGCCAGGTGGACGACGTCGGCGTGGACGACGTCGTCAGTTCGTTCCGGTGAGGCGTCCCTGTCGAACGGGACCTGCGCGTACGCCTCGAAGCCCGGCGGTCCCTGGCCGGCGATGACACCCCAGTCCGCGTCGGCCCGCACGATCCAGTCCGCCGCCGACACGTCGGGCTCGTGGCGCAGGGTCATGCAGGACTCAGGCCCAGGCGGAGCGACGCCAGGCGTCGGGGCCCACACGGTGCGGCGTGCGGTGCGCGCGCACCGGGTGTCCCCACTCGCTGCGCGGTGCCGGCTTCGCGCCCGCTGCGGCGTTCGCGGCAGCTGCGTTGCGTGCGGCCACGACGGCCACGAGCGCCGCCAGCTCCTCGGGCGACAGGTCGCCGCGGACCACCCGCAGCACCGGCGTGACCGGTGCTGCGGGCGTCTGCTCGGCGGCGTCGGCCGCAGGCGTCGTCTCGTCGCTCATCAGAGCGGGATGTTCCCGTGCTTCTTGGGCGGGAGCGTCTCGCGCTTGGTGCGCAGCAGGCGCAGGGCCTTGGTGACCTCGGCGCGGGTCTGCGACGGCTCGATCACGCCGTCGATGTAGCCGCGCTCGGCCGCCACGTACGGGTTGCAGAGCGTGTCCTCGTACTCCGTCATCAGCTCGGCGCGCTTGGCCTCGGGGTCGTCGGCCGCAGCCACCTCGCGGCGGTACAGGATGTTGACGGCACCGGAGGCGCCCACGACGGCGATCTGGCCGGTGGGCCACGACAGGTTCACGTCGGCGCCGAGGTGCTTGGAGCCCATGACGTCGTACGCACCGCCGTAGGCCTTGCGCGTGATGATCGTGACGAGCGGGACCGTGGCCTCGGCGTAGGCGTAGATGAGCTTGGCGCCGCGGCGGATGATGCCGTTCCACTCCTGCTCGGTGCCCGGCAGGAAGCCCGGCACGTCGACGAACGTGAGCACGGGGATGTTGAACGCGTCGCAGGTGCGCACGAAGCGGGCGGCCTTCTCGGAGGCGTCGATGTCGAGGCAGCCGGCCAGCTGCATGGGCTGGTTGCCCACCACGCCGACGCTGCGACCCTCGACCCGGCCGAAGCCGATCACGAGGTTCGGCGCGAACAACGGCTGGACCTCGAGGAAGTCGCCGTCGTCGAGCACGGACTCCATCACGGTGCGGATGTCGTAGGGCTGGTTGGCCGAGTCCGGGATCAGCGTGTCGAGCGCCAGGTCGGTCTCGTTGCGCTCCAGGTCGACGCCCTCGTCGTAGACCGGCGCCTCCTCCATGTTGTTCTGCGGCAGGAACGAGATGAGCGCCTTCACGTACTCGAGGGCGTCCTCCTCGTCGGAGGCCAGGTAGTGGGCGTTGCCGCTGCGCGTGTTGTGCGTGCGGGCACCGCCCAGCTCCTCCATGGTCACGTCCTCGCCGGTGACCGTCTTGATGATGTCGGGCCCGGTGATGAACATGTTCGACTTCTCGTCGACCATGACCGTGAAGTCGGTGACCGCGGGGGAGTAGACGTGGCCGCCGGCGCACGAGCCCATGATGAGCGAGATCTGGGGGATGACGCCCGACGCGTGCACGTTGCGGCGGAAGATCTCGCCGTACAGGCCGAGCGAGACCACACCCTCCTGGATGCGGGCGCCGGCGCCCTCGTTGATGCCGATGATGGGGCAGCCCGACTTGATGGCGAGGTCCATGACCTTGGTGATCTTCTCGCCGTACACCTCGCCGAGGCTGCCGCCAAAGACGCTGAAGTCCTGGCTGAAGACGCACACCTGGCGGCCGTCGATCGTGCCGTATCCGGTGATGACGCCGTCGCCGAGCGGCCGGTTGTTCTCGAGCCCGAACTTGGTGGAGCGGTGCCGGGCCAGTGCGTCGAGCTCGACGAAGGAGCCCTCGTCGAACAGCTGGTCGATGCGCTCGCGGGCGCTCTGGCGGCCCTTCGCGTGCTGCTTCTCGGCCGCCCGCTCGGCGACCTCGACGGTCGCCTCGTGGTGCCGGCGCCGGAAGTCGTCCAGCTTCCCGGCGGTCGTGTGCAGCTCCGGACGCTCTTCGATCTCTGCCTCTGCTTCGCTCACGTGGGTCAGAGTAACGATCCTCGACGCGCCGTGGTGTGTGAGGCTTGACGCATGAGCAGCGACCGTCGCGACACGCCGGGGCCCGGGGGGCGCGATCCCCTCGACGTCGACGAGCTGCGTCGCGTGCTGCTGCTCGAGGGGAGCGTGTGGACGGGCCTCGAGGTCTCCGCGTCCACCACGAGCACCAACGCCGACGTCGTCGCCGCGGTGGGTGCCGGCGCTCCCGAGGGCCTCGTGGTCGCGACCGAGCACCAGACCGCCGGCCGGGGGCGGCTCGACCGGCGGTGGGAGACGCCGCCGGGGGCGGGGCTCATGGTCTCGGTGCTCCTGCGCCCCGACGGCGTCGCCCTGCCACAGTGGACCTGGCTGCCGCTGCTGACGGGCCTCGCGGTCGACCTGACGGCGCGGGACTGCGGTGTGACCTCCGGGCTGAAGTGGCCCAACGACGTGCTCGTCGAGGGCCGCAAGATCAGCGGGATCCTGCTCGAGCGTGCCGACGGGCCCGCCGGTCCTGCCGCCGTGGTGGGGATCGGCCTCAACGTGTCGTCGACGCCGGACGAGCTGCCGGTGCCCACGGCGACCTCCCTCGCGATCGAGGGGGCCACCACCGTCGACCGGGGGGTCGTCCTCCAGCTCCTGCTGGGCCACCTCGAGCGGCTCTACCGGCCGTGGTTGGCGAGCGCCGGTGACCCGGCGCTCCTGCGGCGCGACTACCTCGAGCAGAGCGTGACCCTCGGGTCGCGCGTGCGGGTCGAGCTGCCCGACGGGTCCACGCTGACCGGCGTCGCCCACGACATCGACCCGCTCGGCCGGCTCGTCGTGGACGGGCGGGCGATCAGCGCGGGCGACGTGACCCACGTCCGTGCCGTCGGCTGAGCCTTCCGCCGCCCGTGCGACCAGCGGGTCCCCAGGTCACCCACGTCGTCGGGAGGCTCGACGACGGAGGCCTTTGCCCAGACGTCGCCCGCGGCCCGTGCGCCACGTGGGAGGATCAGCCCATGGCCCTCTCACGCAAGCTGATGATGGACGGTGAACAGACCGTCGCGACGACCCGGACGCACGTCAAGGTGCTGTTCGTGCCGCTGGTCATCCTGTTGGCGGTCGCCTTCGCCGGAGGCTTCCTCGCCGCCCAGGTCGGCAACAGCGGGGACGGGTACGTGCGCTGGGTGATCATCGGCATCGCCGTCGTGCTCGTCCTGTGGGGCAGCGTGCTGCCGTTCGTGCGCTGGTTCCTCTGGACCTACACGCTGACCAACAAGCGCATCGTCGAGCAGAAGGGCATCCTGACGCGCGAGGGGCGGGTCATCCCGCTCAGCCGCATCAACGACGTCTCGTTCGAGAAGAACCTCAACGACCGCATCCTCGGCTGCGGGACCCTCATCATCCACAACGCGAGCGACGAGGCCGGCCTGGAGCTGCGCGACATCCCGCGCATCGAGGGCTTCCACCGCACCGTCAGCAACCTCGTGTTCGACTCGCACCGCCAGAGCGATGAATCGGTCTGAGCTGCGTGACGAGCTCGCCCGCCTGATCCTGCAGGAGGGCATGGAGCTCACGGGTGAGCAGGTCGCCGGGAAGGCCGGGCTCGACCTCGACCGCGCCGAGCGGCTCTGGCGCTCGCTGGGCTTCGCCGACAGCGGCGACGATCCGGCCTACGGCGAGCACGACGTGGCCGCCGCGCGACTCGCTGCGCTGGCGCTCGAGGAGGGCGTCCTCGAGGAACGCACCATCTTCCGGATGACCAGGGCGCTCGGCCAGACGCTGGCGCGGCTGGCCGACTGGGAGGTCCAGACGATCGTCGACCAGGTGGAGTCCGACGTCGAGTCGGGCCGGGCCGCGAGCCGCCTGGAGAGCGCCGTCGCGATCGCCGAGCACGTGGGGCCGGGCTTCGAACGGCTCCTGCTGTACGCCTGGCGGCGTCACCTGGCCGCCGCGGCCGGCCGCCTCGAGGCGCTCGGGGCCGTCGACGCCGAGCTGCTGTCGACCACCATGAGCATCGGCTTCGCCGACCTGTCGCGGTTCACCGCCATGACCAACACGCTCGACGACGCCCGCCTCGGCGAGCTCGTGGAGAACTTCGAGACCCGGTGCACCGACGTCGTCACGTCGCGTGACGGCCGGGTCATCAAGGCCCTCGGCGACGCCGTGCTGTTCGTGAACCCCGATCCGCGTGAGGCCACGCTCACGGCGCTCGAGCTCGTGGCCAACATCGGCTCGCGCGACGACCTGCCCGACGTGCGGGTCGGCTTGGCCACCGGCTCGGTCATCAGCAGGCTGGGCGACGTCTTCGGCCCGCCCGTGAACCTGGCCGCGCGCCTCTCCCACGTGGCCCGCAGCAACCGGGTGCTCGTCGACGACGAGACCGCCGGACACCTCACCGACGACGAGTTCGAGATGCGCGCGCTGCCCCCACGGCCGCTGCGCGGCTTCGGCAACGTCTCGCCCATCACCATCAGCCGCCGGCGGGCGTTCCGTCCGCGCACGGTGCGGCGCTGGTAGCGGGGGACGTCGGAGGGCGGACGAGGGGTCAGTAGGCTCCTGCCATGCCGCTGACCCCGCACCTGGCCGTCGTCGGTGGCGGCCAGCTCGCCCGCATGATGCAGGTGCCCGCCGTGGCCCTCGGGCTCCGCATCCGCCTGCTGGCCGAGGGCCCCGACGTCTCGGCCGCACAGGTGGTGCCCGACCAGCTGGTGGGCGACCACACCGACCTCGCCGACCTGCGTGCCGTGTGCGACGGCGTGCCCGTCGTGACGTTCGACCACGAGCACGTGCCGCCGGCCCACCTGCGCACGCTCGAGGCGGAGGGACACCTGCCTCGGCCCGGGCCCGACGCCCTGCTGTACGCACAGGACAAGGGCGAGATGCGGGTGCGCCTCAGCGTGCTCGGCCTGCCGTGCCCGCTCTTCCTCCTGCTGCCGAGCGAGGCGGAGGAGGCCCTCGCCGAGCTCGAGGACTTCGGCTACCCCGCGGTGCTCAAGACCACCCGGGGCGGCTACGACGGCAAGGGTGTCTGGGTGGTCCGGTCCGAGGACGAGGCGGCCGAGGTCCTGGCCGCTGCCGACGGCCAGGAGCTCGTCGCGGAGGAGCTGGTGGACTTCCGTCGCGAGCTCAGTGCCCAGGTGGCCCGCAACCCCTCCGGCGAGGTCGTCGCCTACCCGGTCGTGCAGTCGACGCAGGTCGACGGCATCTGCAAGGAGGTCGTGGCGCCGGCTCCCGACCTCGACCCCGCCCTCGCGCAGGAGGCCACCGACGTCGCGGTGCGCGTCGCCACCGCGCTGGGGGTCACCGGCATGCTCGCCGTCGAGCTGTTCGAGACCAGCGACGGACGCGTGCTCGTCAACGAGCTGGCGATGCGCCCGCACAACACCGGTCACTGGAGCATCGACGGCGCCGCCACGAGCCAGTTCGAGAACCACCTGCGCGCCGTCCTGGACCTGCCCCTCGGCCCGGCGACGCCGCACGCCTCCTGGTCGGTCATGGTCAACGTGCTCGGTGGCGCGGTGCAGGACCTCGAGGCGCAGGAGGCCGTCGTCCTGGCCGCCGTGCCGCACGCCAAGGTGCACCTGTACGGCAAGGCCGTGAAGCCCGGTCGCAAGGTCGGCCACGTGACCGTCGTCGGCGACGACCTCGACGTGGTGCTGGCCGACGCCCGTCGCGCGGCCGCCCTCCTCCAGGACGGCTGACGACGTCCTCCACGTCGCCCTCCCGACACCACCCGCCGGCACCGCCCCCCCTGAGCGGTGACTTCTCCACCGAATGTGCGGAGACCCGGTGCGCGGTGCGGATTCCACCGTCTCAGCGCTGGGGCGGTGGAGTCCGCACCGCTCGACCGCACCCGGCACCTCTCGGTGGAGAACTCACCGCTCGGGGGGAGGGGCGGCGCCGGACCTCGCTAGGATCGCGGCCATGAGCGCAACGCCCCGCGTGGGCATCGTCATGGGGTCGGACTCGGACTGGCCGGTCATGGAGGCGGCGGCGCAGGCGTGCGCCGAGCTGGGGGTGGCGTACGAGGCCGACGTCGTCTCGGCCCACCGGATGCCCGACGAGATGCTCGCCTACGGGCGTGACGCGCACACGCGCGGCATCGAGGTGATCATCGCCGGTGCCGGCGGCGCGGCGCACCTGCCCGGGATGCTGGCCGCGGTCACGCCCCTGCCCGTCATCGGGGTGCCGGTGCCGCTGAAGTACCTCGACGGCATGGACTCGCTGCTCTCGATCGTGCAGATGCCCGCGGGCGTCCCCGTGGCCACGGTCTCGATCGGCAACGCCCGCAACGCCGGACTCCTCGCCGTGCGCATCCTCGCCGTCGGCGACGACGTGCTGACCGGGCGCATGCTGGACTTCCAGGCCGAGCTGGCCGACGCCGCCCGCGCCAAGGGCGAGGCGATCCGCGACCGCTGAGGAGGGCTCAGACGGTGGTGCCGGTGAGCCCGAGCGTGCGGTCCGTCCAGTCCTTGAGGTCGGAGTACAGCGACGGGTTCTCGCCGAGCGACAGGCCGTAGGACGGCACGATCTCCTTGAGCTGCGGCCGCCACCCCTCGATCTGCCCGGGGAAGCAGCGCTCCAGCACGTCGAGCATCGCGGAGACCGCGGTGGAGGCGCCCGGCGAGGCGCCCAGCAGGCCGGCGATGGACCCGTCGGCGGCATTCACGACAGTGGTGCCGAACTCGAGGGACCCGCCGAAGCGGCCCTTCTTGCGCACCACCTGAACGCGCTGACCGGCCGTGATGAGCTCCCAGTCCTCCTCCTCGGCGAGCGGGGCGAAGGCGCGCAGGTCCTCGACCTTGCGGCCGCGGGTCTTGGCGAGCTCGAGGACCAGGTACTTGATGAGCCCCCACGAGGTGACGCCGATGGCGGCCATCGGCATGAGGTTGTGCGGACGGATCGAGAGGGGCAGGTCGGTGAACGAGCCCTCCTTGAGGAACTTGGGCGTCCAGCCGGCGTAGGGGCCGAACAACAGCGACCGCTTGCCGCCGATCACGCGGGTGTCGAGGTGCGGCACCGACATCGGCGGGGCGCCGACGGCGGCCATGCCGTAGACCTTCGCCTCGTGCTTCTCGGTGACCGTGTCGTCGAGGCAGCGGATGAACTGCCCGCTCACGGGGAACCCGGCGAAGCCCTTGATCTCCTCGATGCCGGACTTCTGGAGCAGCTGGATCGCGCCGCCGCCTGCGCCCACGAACACGAACTTGGCGGAGATGGTGACCGTGCGGTCCTCGGTCCGGTCCTTGACCTTGACGCGCCAGGTGCCATCGGTGTCGCGGCCGAGGTTCTTGACCTCGTGGCCGTAGCGCACGTCGGCGCCCTGGGCGGTGAGGGTGCCGAGCATCTGGGCGGTCAGGGAGCCGAAGTCCACGTCGGTGCCGTGGTCGGTCCAGCTGATGGCCACGTCCTCGCGCTCGTCGCGCCCCTCGGCCATGAGGGGCAGGCGCCGGGCGAACTCGTCACGGTCGTGGATGAAGTCGAGTCCGGCGAAGAGCGGGTGGCCGGCGAGGGTGTCGTGGCGCTTGCGCAGGTACTCCACGTTCTCCGCGCCGCGCACGAAGCTCACGTGCGGCACGGGGTTGATGAACGTCGACGGGTCCTTGAGCAGGCCGTTGTCCACACCGTGCGCCCAGAACTGGCGCGACAGCTGGAACTGCTCGTTGACGGTGATCGCCTTCGACACGTCGACGCTGCCGTCGGGCTGCTGCGGCGTGTAGTTGAGCTCGCAGAGCGCGGAGTGGCCGGTGCCGGCGTTGTTCCAGGGGTCGCTGCTCTCCAGCGCCGGGGCCTCGAGGCGCTCCAGGACCGTGACGGACCAGTCGGGCTGCAGGGTCTTCAGCAGCGAGCCGAGCGTGGCGCTCATGACGCCGGCGCCGACGAGCAGCACGTCGGTCGTGATGCGCGTGGGTGTGGCGGACTGACGTACGGGGGATGCGGGCGTGTTCAACGCGGACTCTCCTGGATCTCACCGGGGCAACGACGTGGTCGACGTCTGCAGCACCGTCAAATCTCCCGCGTGAGGCACGGTGAGCGCGACTCGAAACGGTGTGATCTTGCTCAGGAGGTGTGTGATGTTCCTCGCGTCGGGGCCGCCGGCCCCTGCGGCCCGTCAGTACAGGGCGGCGCGATAGGACTCGCCGTAGTAGGCGGCGATCTCCTCGAGCGTCTCGTCGGGCCGCTCGAGGGCGTGGGCGATCTCGGGCCGTGACGGCACGGAGTCCGGCCGCCACGTGCTCGGCTCCCACAGCTCGGACCTCAGGAACGCCTTGGCGCAGTGGAAGAAGACCTGCTCGACCGCGACCTCGCAGACCAGCACCGGTCGGTGTCCCTTGACCTCGAGGTGCTCGAGGTAGGGCGGCGGCGCGTGGTCGGTGCGCAGCAGTCGCGCCCGCCCGTTGACGCGCAGCGTGTCGCCGCGACCCGGCACGACGAACAGCAGTCCGACGTGGGGGTTGGTGAGCACGTTGAGGTAGCCGTCGGCCCGACGGTTGCCCGGCCGCTCGGCCAGGGCGATGGTGTGCTCGTCGACCACGTGCACGAGCGACCCGGCCGGGTCGCCCTTGGGTGACACGTCGCACGAGCCGTCAGCTGCCGACGTCGACAGCAGGCAGAGCGGGGAGGCATCGAGCCACGCGACGTGGAGCGGGTGCAGGCGGTCCCGGTCCTTCGCGACGGTGCGGGGCAGGGGGGTGCCGAGCACCTCGCGGAGCTCGTCGACGTCGTGGATCTCGGCCATGGCGACACGCTAGCCCCCGACCGGTGCGCAGCCGAGGCGCTCCGCCGCGGGTCGGCGGTCGCGCCTCGGGTCAGTGGTCGCGGATGAACGACGTGACGCGGGTGAGCGTCGGGGTCCGCGGCGCCGAGCCGAAGCCGAATCGGACGGGCGGGTCCACGGGCGCCAGTGGGCCGAGGTCCTGGCCGTCCCACGCGACGGACGCGGACTCCACCCCCCACGCGTCGGAGGCGGCGTACCACTCCGTGCGTCCCCGACCGGCGCTGCCGTGGGTGCGCACGCCCGGCATCACGCGTCGTGCGATCGGGTCGCAGAAGCGCGCCCAGGCCTCGCGGTGCGCGAGGGGAGTCGGGACGGCCTGCAGCAGCCAGCCGATCGGCGCGCGCGTCCCGGGAGTCCAGCGGGCGCTCAGTGGGCCGGCGTCGATGCCCCATCCGGCGAGCGCCACGGGGACGATCCGGACGTCGTCGAAGGTGTAGGTGGTCGAGACCAGGTCGGCGATGCGCTCGTCGGGGGCGAGCAGCACGCGGTGCCCGTCGGGGCGCTCGACCATCGCATCGGCGAAGCGGCCGTACGGGCTCCGATCCCACATGCCCACGACGACCCGGGTGCCGCTGGTGGTGCCGAGCCCGACGATGTGGCCGTCGAATCGTTGGATCACGCCTCACAGTGTGGGCGATCCCACGCGTCCCGGCAGTGTGAGCGGAGGGCGGGCGACGTACTATTGCTAGGTCGTCCTAGTATTTCGATCTTCGTCAAGCATCTGGAGCCGCACCGTGTCCGACATGTTCGTGTTGTCCGAGGAGCACCAGGCCATCCGCGAGGCGGTCCGGGCCGTGGCCCAGGCCAAGGTCGCGCCCTTCGCCGCCGAGGTCGACGAGGAGGCTCGCTACCCCCGCGAGGCCCACGAGGCACTCGTGGCGGCCGACTTCCACGCCCCCCACGTCCCGGAGGAGTACGGCGGAGCCGGTGCCGACGCGCTGGCCACGGTGCTGGTCATCGAGGAGATCGCCCGCGTCGACGTCTCGGCGTCGCTCATCCCGGCCGTGAACAAGCTCGGGTCGCTCCCGGTCATCCTCGGAGGCGACGAGCGGATCAAGAAGGACTACCTCTCGCGCCTCGCGGCCGGCGAGGGCTTCAGCTACTGCCTCTCCGAGCCCGACGCCGGGTCCGACGCCGCGAACCAGAAGACCCGCGCGGTGCGCGACGGCGACCATTGGGTGCTCAACGGCACCAAGCGCTGGATCAGCAACGCGGGGGAGTCGGAGTTCTACACCGTCCTCGCGCAGGCCGACCCCGAGAAGCGCAGCAAGGGCATCACGGCCTTCGTGGTGGAGAAGTCCGACGAGGGCGTCTCGTTCGGAGCGCCCGAGAAGAAGCTGGGCATCAAGGGCTCGCCCACGCGCGAGGTCTACCTCGACGACGTCCGCATCCCCGAGGACCGCATCATCGGCGACGTCGGCCAGGGCTTCGCCCTTGCCATGCAGACGCTCGACCACACCCGTGTGACGATCGCCGCGCAGGCGGTCGGCGTCGCGCAGGGCGCCCTCGACTACGCGCTCGGCTACGTCCAGGAGCGCCAGCAGTTCGGCAAGCCGATCAGCGACTTCCAGGGACTGCAGTTCATGATCGCCGACATGGGCATGAAGATCGAGGCCGCGCGCCAGCTCACCTATGCCGCTGCGGGTCGGTCCGAGCGCGGCGACAAGGACCTCACGTTCTTCGGCGCCGCGGCGAAGGCCTTCGCCTCCGACACCGCCATGCAGGTCACCCTCGATGCCGTGCAGCTCCTGGGCGGGTACGGGTACACCCGCGACTACCCGGTGGAGCGGATGATGCGCGACGCCAAGATCACCCAGATCTACGAGGGCACGAACCAGGTCCAGCGGATCGTCATGGCTCGTCAGCTGCTCGCGGGGATCCAGTCGGACCTCTGAACGGAGCGCTTGACCTCGAGTGGACTTGAGGTTCTAGGGTCGTGAGGACGAGGAAGGGAGACGGCATGGGCACGCGCACGGACGTGGAGACCGGGGCCGACGCGATCTCGACCCACGGCTCCGCCGGTGTGGCCGAGCTGTTGAAGGCGGCGTTCCGACGCCACGCCAGCGGCGTCGCGATCATCACGGCGACGGGTCCGGACGGTCCGGTCGGACTCACCGCCTCCAGCGTGGCCTCGGTGTCCACCCACCCGCCGGCGCTCTCGTTCTCGGTCCTGACGTCCAGCACGTCCGGCAGCGCGATCGCCGAGGCGGCGGAGCTCGACGTCCACCTGCTCCCCTCGGGGCTCGCCGACCTGGCCGACGCCTACGGCCGGTCGGCCGGCGCGCGCTTCGTCCCCGAGCAGGGCTGGGCGTCCGACGACGTCGGCACCACGCTTCCCGAGGCGGTCGCGTCGCTGCGGTGCGTGCCCCTCGCGCGGGTGCCGGTGGGGGAGTCCGTCGTCGTGGTCGCCGAGGTCCGTGACGTGCAGCTCGGTCCCGTGGGCGAGCCCTTGGTCTACCACGACCGGACGTACCGGACGGTGGGCGCGATCAGCGACCGCTGACGAGGCGGTTCCACTCGGCCGCCGCGTCGCGGTCGGGTGGTCTCCGTGTTCTCCTGCGGGTGCGTTGCTCGAGGTGGGCTTTCGGTTGCTGCTGCGCTGCTCCGGCTGGGTCGTGCCTTGCGGCTGCGTTGCTGTGGCCCGTCGTCGACCTGCTCTCCGAAAGGGCCTCGGCCGGCGGCGGGGTCCGGGCTCGGTCGAGCACTCGGAGCGCGGCTCCCGGTGACGCAAGATTCTGCGTTCGTGCGTCAGGGGGCCAAGGATGCTGCGTTCGCGGTTGGATCCCGTCGTGAACGCAGCATCGTTCGGGCTTGAGCACGCGAAGGCAGCATCCTGCGTCCGCCGGGGCCCCGGTGCGTGTGGGGTGGGCAGAGATTCTTCCTCTCCGTGGCACGGTCCACGCGAAGGAAGAACTGTGCGTGGATCACGCGCAGATGGAGAATCGTGGCCAGGCCCCGCAGACCCAACCGAGCCCAGACCCCCGGCTGCGGTCGAGGCCCTTTCGGAGACCGACCGGCCTCGCAGCCACAGCGACGCAGCAACAGGAGAAGGCCCAGTCGCGCCCCGCAGACCCAGCCGATTCGAGACCCACCGTTCCGGTCGAGGCCCTGGGAGACCACCCCGACTCGCGGCCACTGCGACGCAGCAGCGAGCGGAAGTCGACCCCCGCCCCGCGGACCCACCCGCAACACCCGGACCGACTGAGGCCCTTCCGTGACGTGACAGGATCCTGGTGCGGCACTCGTACGGAACTGGTGCGGCGCACGACCGAGAGGATGTCCCATGGCAGAGCTGACCGTCGAGGACCAGCCCGGCAAGAACCGGTTCGAGGCGCGCCTCGGCGACGAGCTCCTCGGCTTCGTGGAGTACCAGCGCACCGACGAGCTGGTCGTCATCACCCACACCGAGGTGCCGCGCGAGAACGAGGGCCGTGGCATCGGCTCCCTCCTGGCACGCGGCATCCTCGACGACACGCGGGCCCGGGGGGCGAAGGCGCTCGTCACGTGCCCGTTCGTGCTCGCCTGGATCGGGCGCCACCCGGACTACCAGGACCTGCAGTTCAACGCCCCTCGCTGACCTGCTGGGACCCGCGCCGACCGGCCCGGTGGCCGGCGGCTCCGCCGCTCAGTCCTTGGGCAGGCCGTCGGCCGTGCACAGGTCGCCGATGCTCCCGGTGCGGTCGGCCTTGACGAGGTCGAACATCTGCTGGCTGCGCTCGGCGTCCCAGCGGACCGAGAAGTCGGCCAGGGGGACGGTGCAGCTCAGACCGTCCGACCCCATGGCCGAGCGCAGACCGAGGGCGAACTTGACCAGGTCGTAGGGGTTGGTGCCCTCGCCGATCTGCACCGCGCTGGCCGCGCCGGTGTTGACGCCCCAGTACCGGACCGGGTTCACGATCGTCCACGGCGACGCCGCCTTCTTCGCGATGCCGCTGATCACCTCGCGCTGGCTCTGCACGCGCTGGATGTCCTGCGTGGCGTAGCTGTGGCGGTTGCGCGAGTACGCCAGCGCCGTCGCACCGTCGGCCTCCTGGCACCCGGCCTTCACGTCGAGCCCGGAGTCCTTGTCCTTGATGTCCTCCTTCGGGCAGATCTCGACGCCACCCAGGGCGTCGACCACCTTCACGAGCCCGCCGAAGCCGATCTCCACGTAGTCGTCGACCGTGATGCCGGTGTTCTGCTCCACGGTCTGGGTCAGCAGCTGAGCGCCTCCGTAGGCGTAGGCCGCGTTGATCTTGGTCGAGCCGTAGCCCGGCACGTCGACGATCGAGTCACGGGGGATCGACATGAGCATCGACGGACCGGCGCCGGTGTGCAGCAGCATGATCGTGTCGGTGCGTCCGCGACCTCCGCCGTCCCCGCCCGTGCTCAGCTCGGACTGCTCCTCCTTGCTGAGTCCGGCCCGGCTGTCCGAGCCGACGATGAGGAAGGTGGTCCCGGGCTGGTCGCCCGGACGCTCGGCCTCGGGCTGGAACGGGATCTTCGAGGCGGTCGAGTAGGCGTAGAGAGGCGTGCCGACCAGGAAGGCGAGCCAGGCCAGCAGCAGCAGAGCCACGACGCGCCCGGGCCCGCGTCGGCCGCGCTTCCTGCGCGGCGGCTCCGCCGCGGGTCGGCGGCTCGACCCGGGCGGGGGCAGGTTGGGGGGCGGCAGCTCGTCTCGGCGCACGGTCTGCTGCGGCTGCTGCCGGGTGCGGTCGCGATCGGCGTCGCGGTCGTCGCCCGAGCCGTACAACCATCCGTAGCTGTCCTCGGGGCGTTGCTCTGGCATGGGTCCGAACCTATCCGAGCGGTACCCGTCGGCGGTGCTTCTGCGCGGTGGCGCCACGCAGAAACCTGCTCGTCCCGGCGCGCCCTCGACCTCGGGTACAGAGTTTGTGTGACGATCGACGCGACCTGCTCGCCCTGCTCTTCCCCCGGCAGCGACCTCTGAGGACGACATGCACGAGAACACCCGTACCTCGCCCCACTCGCCCTCGACGGGCCCGGCGGCGGCCCACGCGGCCTCCGAGCGCATCCAGCTGCGCCGCGCCCTCACGCTGACCGTCATGACGCTGGTCATGCCCGGCTCGGCCCAGATCGTCACCGGCAACAAGCGCATCGGCCGTATCGCCCTGCGCATTTGGCTCGGCTGCCTCGCGGTCGGTGCCCTCGTGCTCGTGCTCGCCCTGACCTCACGGTCCGGCCTGTTCATGCTCCTCACCGACGGGCGGATCCTGACGCCCGTCCGGTACGCCCTCATCGGCGGCGCCCTGTTCTGGATGGTCCTCATCGTCGACGCCTGGCGCCTCGGCCAGCCGCTGCGCCTCGCCCGTCGGCACCGGTTCTGGGTCGCCGGGCTGAACGGCGCGCTGTGCTTCGTCACCGCCGGCGCCATGTTCTTCGGCGCGCACCTCGTGGGCGTCCAGACCGGCGTGCTCGACACCGTGTTCGCTGCCTCCACGACCTCCAAGCCCGTCGACGGCCGCTACAACGTCCTGCTCATGGGCACCGACTCCGGCAAGGACCGCTCGGGCATGCGCCCCGACTCGCTCAACGTCGCCAGCATCGACGCCGAGACCGGCCGCACGGTGCTCATCGGCCTGCCGCGCAACCTCGAGGACGTGCCGTTCCCCTCCGACTCGTTCATGAAGAAGGAGTTCCCGTCCACGTTCGACTGCGACGGCTGCTACCTCAACGCGGTCAACACGTGGGCCGACGACAACGCGGCCCAGATGGGTGTGAAGAAGGTCGGGCACCGCACTCCCGGCATCCAGGCGACGATCGACGCCGTCGAGGCCATCACCGGGCTCGACCTCAACTACTACGCCCTCGTGAACATGGCGGGCTTCTCCGACCTGATCGACGCCGTGGGCGGTGTCAGCATCGACGTCCAGGAGCGCACGGCGATCGGCGGCATCGGCTCGCCGATCCGTGGGTACATCGAGCCCGGACGCCAGAAGCTCACGGGCGACCAGGCGCTCTGGTACTCCCGCAGCCGCGTGCTCAACAACGACTTCTCGCGCATGGGCCGCCAGAAGTGCGTCATGACGGCGATGCTGCGCGAGCTCAGCCCCAAGAAGGTCCTCATGAACGTGGAGAAGATCGCCGACTCGAGCAAGACGCTGCTCGACACCGACATCCCGGCCCGTGACCTCAACGTGTTCATGGACCTCGCGCTGAAGGCCAAGGCGCAGCCCATCTCGTCGGTCTCGCTCGTGCCTCCGGTGATCTTCACCGGCAACCCCGACTACGACAAGGTGCGCTCGCTCATCTCCAAGGCGATCGACAAGGCCGAGGGCAAGAAGCAGGCGAAGGACGGCATCCTCGCCGCGTCCCTGTCGGTGCCCTCGTCGGCGGGTGACGCGAAGGACCCGACCAAGGCGAACCAGAGCGACGACCTCGACTCGTCCTGCTGATCACGCCGTGCTCACGGGTCGTGGACGAGAGGGCTTGGCGCGGTGAGCGATAATGGTGCGTCGCCAGCACTTCGAGACCGAGGAACCATGACACGTCGTCGCGCGAAGGTGCTCAGCCGTGGACCCGACGTCGACGACCTGACACCCCGGTTGCGGTTCCGTCGCGCCCTCCGCCTGTGCCTCATGTCGGCCGTGGCACCGGGATCGGCGCAGCTGGCCGTCGGCAACCGCTGGGTCGGTCGCATCGCTCTCACGGTGTACGTGCTGCTGCTCGCCGGGCTGGGCTACCTCGTGTGGACCTACCGAGGTGACCGCGCCGGCATCATCGGGCTGGTCACCGACCCCGACGTGCTCCAGGTCTTCCGCATCGGCGTCGGCGTGCTCGCGGTGGCCTGGGCCGCCCTCTTCATCGACGCCTGGCGTCTCGCGCGTCCGCTGCGCCTGACGCCCGCGCGGGCCGGCGTCGTGGTGGTGCTCAACACCGCCCTGGTCGTCGGTGTCCTCGGCTCGGCGGTCTACGCCTCGCGCGTGAGCACGGCGAGCCGTGACGCCGTGCAGGAGGTGTTCTCGGCCGAGACCACGAGCCCTCCGCTGGCCGGTCGCTACAACATCCTGCTCATCGGCTCGGACTCCGGCAAGGACCGCACCGGCATCCGGCCCGACTCCATGACGGTGGCCAGCATCGACGCCTCGAGCGGCAAGACGGTCCTGGTCTCGCTGCCGCGCAACCTGCAGAACGTGCCGTTCCGCGAGTCGTCGCCGATGCACCAGCTGTACCCGTTCGGCTACAACTGCGGCTCCGAGTGCCTGCTCAACGCCGTGCACACGGCCGCCGAGAACCGCAGCGACCTCTACCCCGGTGCCGCCGACCCCGGGCTCGAGGCGACCATCGACGCCGTCGAGGGCGTCACCGACCTCTCCATCAACTACTACGTGATGATCAACCTCAAGGGCTTCCGCTCCCTGGTCGACGCGGTCGGCGGCGTCGAGATGGACGTCAAGACACGGCTCGCGATGTTCGGCAAGGAGGACGCCTACAAGCAGACGTACATCGAGCCCGGACGCCAGAACCTCGACGGCAACCAGGCGCTCTGGTACGCCCGCAGCCGGATCCAGTCCGACGACTACACGCGCATGGGACGCCAGAAGTGCCTCATGGTCGCGATGCTCGACCAGATGAGTCCGCAGACGGTGCTGCTCAACGCCACCGACATCGCCAAGTCGGGCGCGGAGCTCCTGTCGACGAACATGCCCTCGGAGGCGCTCGGCGAGTTCGCCGACATGGCCCTGAAGGCCCGCAACACGAAGATCCGCACGGTCTCGCTCGTCCCGCCGGTCGTCTCCACGGTGACCCCGGACTACCCGCTCATCCAGGACATGATCAAGCAGGCCATCATCGAGACGCACGGTGGCGACGCCAACAAGGGCGAGACGTCGGCCGAGCCCGAGTCGTCGGCGACGCCGGACCCGAGCGACCCGACGCAGACGCCCTCCACCGATCCCTCGGAGGACCCGAGCCAGGCCGCGGCGAACAACGTCGAGGACCTGGACGCCGCGTGCTGAGTGCCGCCGACCTGGAGGGCTCGAAGGGCTTCGTCGACGCGATCGACGTGGACGCCGACGCAGGCACGGTCACGCTGCACGCCCACCTGCGGGTGCCGGACACCCGCGTCGACGAGCGGCCGGGCCTGGACGCAGAGCTGCGGCTCGGGGACGTCCGGGTCGGGGCGCGATGGGTGGAACGACCGGACCGCCGGGTTCGGTACGGCCCCTGGTCCGCACTGGTCGTCGAGGTGCCCCTCGCCGCGTGGCCGCGGGGCGTCGTCCGCCCCGAGATGGCCGTCGAGGGCCGGGTGCTGCGGCTCCGCCCGACACGGGCCCTGTTCAGGAACGCCACCCTCGGGGCCCACGGCGACGTCGCCCTCGACGTGCGAGCCGACGGCGACGCGGTCGTGGTCGAGCTGCTCGACGGTGGGGAGCGTGCGGCGGCGCGGCTGAGGCGCCGCTCCGACCTGCGTGCGGTGCGCCGGCGTGAGCCGCTCTGGGGCTGGCGGGTCCTCCGTGCCCTGACCGGGTGGATGCACCGCCGCCCGCTCTGGCTGGTGGGGGAGCGACGTGACACCGCGCAGGACAACGGCGCTGCGCTCTTCGCGCACCTGCGCCGGCACCGGCGCGACCTGCGGGCGTACTACGTCGTCGAGCGGGGCACCCCGGGCTGGGCCCGGATGCGTCCGCTCGGTCGCGTGGTGGCCCACGGGTCGTGGCGGCACCGGCTGCTGCTGTGGCACGCCAGCCACCTCGTCAACGCCTTCGACCCCGACGTCTACGGCATCCCGGAGGCGTGGGGACGCGACGACTACGTGCGCCACGTCCGGCCCCGGGTCGGCACACGCCGGGTGTTCCTCCAGCACGGCGTCGTCTACCGCGACCTGGCGCCGGTCATCGGGCGGCTGGTCGCCGGGTACGACCTCGTGCTCACGTCCGCAGCGGCCGAGCGTGACTGGATCGCCGGACGGCTCGGGTACGGGGACCGTGCGGTGCTCACCGGACTGCCTCGCCACGACCTGCTCGTCCGTGAGCCTGCCGCCGGGGGGCCTCGGGTCCTCTTCGCGCCGACGTGGCGGGCCGACCTGGTCGTGCCCTCCTACCGGGAGGGCGGCGGTGGCCCCGTCCGTGGCGTGGAGGAGTCCGGGTACGCGCAGCTCGTCCGTGGGGTCGTCGAGCACCCCGCGCTGGCTGCTGCGCTCGAGCGTCACGGCGCCGTGCTGGAGGTCCTGCCCCACTACGAGGCGCGGGGGCTGCTCGCCGACCTCGTGGACGCCCGGTCGGACGTGCGACTGGTCGACCAGGAGCGTGAGGAGTTCGGTGCGGTGCTGCGCCGCGCCTCGGTCTTCCTCACCGACTACTCCTCGACGTTGTTCGACGCGGCCCTCCTCGGCCTGCCGGTGGTGGCGGCCCACGTCGACCCCGCGTTCGAGCAGGCCGGGCGCCCGCACGCGTTCGAGGTCGACGAGATCGGCATCGCCACCGTCGTGCGCGACGTCGACGCCGCCGTCGCAGCGGTGGTGGAGCGGCTGGACGCCGGGCGCCGTGACCCCGCCGCCGACGCCGCGGTGCACCGCTTCTTCGCCCATGCCGGCGACCAGGGAAGCGCGGCCCGGGCGGTCGCTGCCATCGAGGCGATGTCGTGACCGGAGGGCGCGGCTACTTGGACTTCTCGTAGGCGGGGATGACCTCGTCGGGCGGTCCGTCCATCATCAGGACGCCCTTGTTGATCCAGATCACCCGGTTGCAGGTGTCGCGGATCGAGCGCATCGAGTGGCTGACCAGGAACACGGTGCCGGCGTTGTCGCGGATCTCGCGGATGCGGGCCTCGCTGCGGTCGCGGAAGCCCTTGTCGCCGACGGCGAGCGCCTCGTCGACGATGAGGATCTCGTGGTCGCGCGCCGTGGCGATCGCGAACTTCAGGCGCGCGGTCATGCCGGAGGAGTAGGTGCGCATCGGCAGGTCGATGAAGTCGCGGATGCCGGAGAACTCGACGATCTCGTCGTACTTCGCCTCGATCTCGTCGCGGGACAGACCGAGCGCCAGTCCGCCCAGGATCACGTTCCGCTCGCCCGAGAGGTCCTTGATGAGCGCGGCGCCGACCCCCAGCATGCTCGGCCGTGACGACGCGTAGATGGCGCCCTTGGAGGTGGGGGTCAGGCCGACGATCGCGCGCATGAGCGTCGACTTGCCCGAGCCGTTGGAGCCGATGACGCCGATGCTGTCGTTCTCGTAGGCCGTGAACGAGACCCCCTTGAGGGCGTGCACGGTGCGGGTGCTGCGGGACCGCTGCATGAGCTTGCGCCCCGCGTCGGCCGCGGTCGCACGCTTGCCGGTGGCCAGCACCTTGTACTCCACGTGCACGTCGACGACCTCCACGACGGGACGTCGGGTGAGCTCCCCCGTCGGCCCGGCGCTGTCGAGGCCCGTGTCGTCGAGGCCCGTGTCGTCAGTCGGTTCGGCCATAACGCTCCTCCGCCGCCCAGAAGTAGATGGTGCCGAACACCAGCACGGCCACCGACCAGGCGGAGGCGTACGCCCAGAAGTGCCAGGGCATCGTGTACGAGGGCCCGTCCAGCAGGATGGCCCGACCCAGCGACAGGAACTCGTGGATCGGCTGGGCGTCGGCGACGGTCCGGAAGATCGAGTTCGCGTCGAAGCGCTGGTCGATGCTGTAGAAGATGCCCGACGTGTAGAAGAAGAACCGCGAGACGAACGGCAGCAGCTGCGTCAGGTCGCGGAAGTGCACCGTGAGACGCGCCGTGATGAGCGTGAGCCCGGTGTTGAACACCGTGAAGAGCAGGACGAGCGGCACCAGCAGGAGCCACTCGACGTCCGGCACGCTGCCGTAGGCCAGCGCCACGGCGGCCATGATGACCACCATCGGCACGAACTGCATGAACCGCTGCGCCACGAGGGCGAGCGGGAGGGACATGCGCGGGAAGCTGAGGCTCTGGACGAGCGCGGCGTTGGAGGTGATCGACTTCGCGCCGGTGGTGAAGCACGTGGAGAAGTACTCGAACATCAGGACCCCGATGACGAGGAACGCCACGAACGACTCGACGCCGCGGCTGGTCTGCAGCAGGAAGCCGAACACGAGTCCGTAGACCGCGGCGTTGAGCAGGGGCTTGAGCACGACCCAGCCCATGCCGAGCCGGTTGCGCCCGTTCTCGGCCTCGAGCCGGTAGCGCGCCAGCGAGTAGATGAACTCGCGGCGCCGGAGGACCTCGGCGAGGTAGCGGAGCAGCGGCGGCCGTCCACCCACCTTCGTGAGCCCGTGGGTCCCGCCCGTCTTGCTGGCGATCGCGCGGTGACGACTCATCCTGGCGGAGGGCCTTTCTGTCGTCGCGGCGGCGGGCGGGGAAGGGGATGCAGCCGTCGAAAGTGTAGTGGATGGGTCAGGGCTGGACATGGGCCCGCTCCTGCTGCGCCACGCGCTCCAGCTGGTCGGCGTCGGCACCAGCCACGACCACGAGCGATCCACCACCACGCAGGGCGCTCACCAGGAGCAGCGCGTCCCGGCGGAGGTCGCCGGGCTCCACGAGCACCCGCCGCGGATCGGGAGCGCCGAGCTCGACGAGCCCGGCGTGGTCGAGCGGGTCCGCGCCGGCCAGGTCGAGCGCGGCCGACCCGGCGTGCGGGACGTCGAGGGGCGTGAACGCGTCCGGCTGCCCCGGGACGACGGTGGCGAGGTCGACGAATCCCTCCGGCGGGCTGACGAAGGGGCCACCGAGCGGACGCAGCGACGCGGCCAGACGCACCGGCTCGTCGCCCACGAGGTCGGGGCCGCTGACCCCGATGTCGGCGTCGCGGTCGACGATGACCGCCCCCACGGTCCAGGAGGAGAGCAGCCACACGAAGCGCAGCCAGTGGCTCGGCAGGCCGATCCGGACGCGGGTCCCGATCTCGGCGTCGAGCTCGTCGACGAGCAGGGACGCCGTCTTCGCGACCCAGTTGGCGGTGGTCGTGGCACTCAGCTCCACCCGTTCGCCGGTCGTGCGGTCGTCCCAGGTGAGCAGCGGTCGCCCGGGTTCGCGGACGGCGGGGAGGAGGTCGGCGAGGGTGGGCATGGGTCCATCCTCCCGCCGTGGCGCGAGCGCGGTCGGGTGGGGCCGGTGAGCACGGCGCGGCCCCTGGAAGGCGGCGCGACACGCCGGAGGTTCCGCGGATCGTGCAATTCCGCTTGACGTATGGCAGCGCCAGGCGTGTAATTACGGACATGTCATTCGATCTGGGTCTGCCACTGTCGCCCGAAGAGGAGCTCATGTGGCAGGAGCGTGCGCTCTGTGCCCAGACCGACCCGGAGGCGTTCTTCCCCGAGAAGGGCGGCTCGACCCGGGAGGCCAAGCGGGTCTGCCTCACCTGCGACGTCCGGGGCGAGTGCCTCGAGTACGCCCTGGCCCACGACGAGCGGTTCGGCATCTGGGGCGGGCTCTCCGAGCGGGAGCGGCGCAAGCTCAAGAAGCGCGCCTGAGGCGGCGTCCGGGCGCACCCGGCCGCACTTTCGCCCCCCGCTAGGTTGGCGGGCATGGACGAGCCCGGTACCGACGACGAGGCACCTGTCGTCCCCGCCTGGCGATCGTCGCCTCCGACGGTGGGGGCGGTCCTCGTCACCCACAACGGAGCCCGGTGGCTCCCTCAGGTGCTGGCCTCCTTCGCCGCCCTCGAGCACGACCCGACCCTGTGGCGGGTCGTCGACGTCAGCTCCACCGACGACGGGGCCGACCTGGTCCGCTCCTCGTTCGGTGCGGACCGCATCACCTACGCGCCGGCCGGGACCGGCTTCGGCGAGGCCGTCCACCGGGCGGTCTCGGCCATGCCGCGCACGGACTGGATCTGGCTCCTGCACGACGACGCGGCGGTGCGTCCCGACACGCTGGCCGCCCTCCTCGACGAGGCCACCACGGCCGACGACATCGCCGTGGTCGGTCCCAAGATCCGCGAGTGGCCGTCCCTGCGGCGCCTCGTCGAGGTGGGTCTGACCGTCACGTCCACCGGTGCCAGGGAGACCGGGCTGGAGACGGGTGAGCCCGACGCCGGCCAGCACGACTGGCCGCGCGACGTGCTCGCGGTCAACACCGCCGGCATGCTCGTGCGTCGCGACGTGTGGGACGAGCTGGGCGGACTCGACGCCGAGCTCCCTCTGTACTTCGACGACGTCGACCTCGGCTGGCGCGTGGCACGGGCCGGGTACCGCACCCGGATCGCCCCGCGGGCCGTCCTCTTCCATGCCGAGGCCTCGCGTCGCGGGACCCGGCGCCGGGTGGCGGGCGACGTCGAGCCCTGGGAGCAGCGACGGGCAGCGCTCCACGTGCAGCTCGCGAACGTGTCCGGTCGCCGGTTCTGGTGGCAGTACCTCCGGCTGCTGGCCGGGACCCTCCTGCGCACGCTGGGTCTCCTCGTCGCCCGCGACCCCGAGGCGGCCGGCGACGAGCTGCAGGCGCTGGTCTCCGTCTACGCACACCCCGGCCGGCTGCGCGACGCCCGGCGGAGCCGGATCGGCACCGCCCGCCGCGACGACCGGGAGGTCCGACACCTGTTCGCGCCGTTCTGGCTGCCCTACCGGCACGGGTACGACGCCGCGCGCGACGCGGTCGTGGCGCTCGTGCGACCCGAGTCCGTCGAGACGACGGGACGCCGGTCCACGGCCGACGAGGGCGTCGGCGACGCGCCCCTCGACGACGGACCGTCGCTGTGGAGGCGGAGGCCCTGGCTCGTCACGGTGTCGGTGCTCGTGCTCCTCTCGCTCCTGGCCGCCCGGGGGCTCTTCGTCGGGCCGGCGGGGAGCTCGCTCACCGGTGGGGCGCTCGGTGCCACCCCCGGCTCTGCGGGGGAGTGGTGGCGGATCTGGTTCGAGCGCAGCCACGACGTCGGCCTGGGCAGCACCGACCCGGTGCCCACGACGGTGCTGCTGCTGGCCCTCGCCTCCACGCCCGTGTGGTTCGCGCCAGGGCTCGTCGTCGGACCGCTCCTGCTGCTGGCCGTCCCCTTGGCCGGGCTCACGGCCCACCGTCTGGGACGGCGTCTCACCGACCACCGCAGGCTGCGGATCGTCTGGGCGGTCGGCTACGCGCTGACGGTCGTCGCCACCGGAGCGGTCTCCGAGGGTCGGCTCGGCACGGTCGTCGCCCTCGTGGTGCTGCCCGTCGTGGTCACCACGACGCTGCAGCTGGCCGATCACGGGGAGGCGCCGCGTCGCACGGCCCTGCGGTGGGGGATCTGGGTGGCCGTGGGCACGGCCTTCGCCCCCGTGGTGCTCCTGCTGGCCGTCCTCGGTCTCGGGGTCCTGCTGCTGGTCGACCGCAGGCTCGCCCGACCGGCGCTGATCGGCGTGGCGGTCGCCGTGGTCCTGGTGGGCCCGTGGCTGCTCACCCGGGTGCTGCACCCGATGCTGTGGTGGTGGGAGAGCGGCGAGCTCCTTCCCGGCGCCGGGCCCGGGTGGCGGACCGCGCTCGGACTCGTCGTCGGCCGGGCGGGCTCGCCGGAGCAGGCGCCCCTCTGGCTCGGGGCGGGGCTCGTCGTCCTGGCGGTCCTCGCGCTCCTGCCGCGGGCCACGCGCTCGGTCGCCGGGGTGTGCTGGGTGCTCGGACTGCTGGCCCTGGCGGTCGCGGTCGTCGGCGTCGTCGTGGACGGTGCCGTCCCGGGGAGCCCGGTCCCGGTGCAGCCGTGGGTCGGCGTCCCGGTCGGGGCCGTCGTCCTGGCGCTCGGCACGGCCGCACTGGTCGGCGTGCCGACCCTGATGGCCGACCGGGGCCGGAGCGCAGGCGTCGCGGTCCTGGTCGTCGCGCTGGTCCTGCCCGTCGGCACGGGGGTCTGGTGGGTGGCCCGCGGTGTCGCCGACCCGATCGACCGGGCGCGTCCCGACAGCGTCCCGGCCTTCCTCACGGAGCGTCCCGGTGACACGCTGGTCGTCTCCGGCTCGACGGCCGAGGGGGTCCTGGTCTCGGTCGTCCGCGGCGAGGGGCCCGTGATCGGCGAGGAGGGCCTGCGACCGTCCGAGCGCTCCACGGCGGACCTCACGGCAGCGGTGGAGTCGGTGCTGTCGGCGCCGGGTGCCGACGGGATCCGGCGGCTGGGCGCCCTGGGCATCGACGCGGTGTACGCCCCCGACGTGGACGCCGACGTGGCCCGAGCCCTCGACGCCGCACCCCTGCTGGAGCCCTCGGGCAGCGACGCGCCGACGTCGCGCGTCTGGACGATGGTGGAGCCGGCCGCGCGGCCCGCCGTCGACGGGGTGCCGTGGCGGCCGTGGGTCGCCGGCGGTCAGCTCGTGCTGTGGCTCCTCGCCATCGTGCTCACCGCACCGGTCCGGCGCCGCGAGAGCACGGTCGAGGACGACGCCGAGGAGGTCCGGGCATGAGTGGCGGAACACGCGTGCGCGGTGGATCGCGATCTCGATCCGCCCCCGGCGGTGGTCGCGGGCTCGCCCTCGCCCTGCTGCCGGTGATCGCGGCGGGCCTGGTCGTCGCGGCAGGGCTCGCGCCCGCCGCGCCCGGGTCCACCGAGGCGCCGCGCCCGGTGCCCGCGAGCGAGACCACCTACGCCTGCACCGGTGCGCCCGACCTCGCGACGGGCCAGGTCGACGCCGGATCCTCGACCTCGGCTCGAGCGCGGCCCGGTGGCGCCGCCGTCGACGGTGCCGCCGACCCACGGAGCTGGGTCCGCTCGGAGCTCGACGACGTGCTGGGCGACGACGCCGACGCGCTCGTCGTCACGCAGCGCGGCACGGGGTCCGGCGCGGTCGGCTTCGTCTCCGGGACCCTCGACGAGGACCAGGGCGAGGGTCTCGTCGTCGGCCGGTGCCAGGGCGTCGTCGCCGACGCCTGGTACGCCGGGCTCGGGTCGGGTCAGCGCCACCTGAGCGACCTCGTGCTGACGAACCTCGCCGACACCCCGGCCGTCGTCGACGTGTCGCTGTGGTCGGCGGACGGCCCCGTCGACGCGGTGGGCGGAGACGGTCTCGTCGTCGAGCCGGGCGACACCCGCACGGTGCCCCTGGCCGACCTCGCGGCGGGCGAGCCCGACCTCGGGGTGCACGTCTCCCGTCGTCGAGGCGCCGTCGCGGTCTCCGTGCTCGACACCTCCACGGGCGCCTCGCAGGGCTCGGAGCTCGTGAGCCCGGCACCCGAGCCCGCGCGCCGTCTCGTGGTGGCCGGGCTCCCGGCCGGGGAACGCGGCCGCACGCTCCACGTGCTCAACCCGTCGGGGTCGACGGCCCGTGTCGCGGTCGAGGTGCTGGGATCGGACGGTGCGTTCGTCCCCGAGGGCCTGGGCGAGGTGAAGGTCGGGGCCGGGCGGGTCGTGTCGGTCGAGGTCCCGCGCAGCGCGGGGTCGGGACGCGTCGCCCTCCGCCTGGTCGCCGACACCCCGGTCGTCGCGACGGCCTCGGTGTCCCCGACCGGTGACGACACGGTGACGACGGAGGCGGTCGGACCGTGGACCGGCCCGGCGGTCGTGCCGGTCAAGGGAGGCCTCGGCGTGCCCGAGCTCGTGCTCAGCGCCCCTGGCGCCGACGTGGACCGACGAGTCGTCCTCGAGGCCCGCGACGCCGACCTCGAGGTGGTGTCGCGTGCCGAGGTCGCGGTCCCCGCGGGCACGACGATCGGGGTGGACCCCGACGACGAGCTCGACCTCGACGGCGTGACGTCGCTCGTGGTCCGCTCGACCGGGGGCGTGGTGGGCGCGGCGCAGTTCAGCGACGGCGACCGGAGAGCGAGCCTGGCGCTGACCGCTGCCCCGACGGACGTCCTCGCACCACGGGTCCGACCGGCGCCCTGAGCCCCGCCCACGACCCGGCCGTGCCGGTCGTCGTGGTCAGCGAGGATCGAGGTCGTCGGGGGAGACCTGCCAGACCTCGGCGAGACGGTGCAGGACGACGTCCCAGACCCGGTCCTCGAGCTCGACCCGGCTCGTGCAGCGGTCGGTGAGCGGTCGGCGGTAGAGCACCACGAGGGCCACGTCGCCGCGTCGCGACAGGTTGCTCAGCGGCACCTCGTCGGTCCAGTCGGCCGGCAGCAGGGGGACGTCCTCGACGACGACCTCGACCTCGTCGGGCTCGGCGTCGAAGTGCTTCTCGAGCGGCGCAAGCACACCGGCGACCAGGTGGTCGAACTCCTCGCGGGGCGTCCGGTGGGCCGGGACGCTCGCCGGTGACAACGGGCCGGGCAGGGCGAGTGGCCCGCGTGCAGCGCGTCGGCGCGCCCGCATCCGACCGGGCCGGGGTCCGCTCACCGCCCCGCCGAGGTGCTGCAGACGTCCCGCCACACCGAGAGCCTAACGGCCCGGAGGCCGATCACACGGCTACGCTCGGCGGGTGGGTGCTGTTCGACGCTGCACGCGGTCCGCGTGCTCCCAGCCGGCTGTGGCGACGCTGACCTATGTCTACGCCGACCAGACCGCGGTGCTCGGCCCGCTGGCCACGGCGGCGGAGCCGCACACCTACGACCTGTGCGAGGCGCACTCAGCCCGGTTGTCCGCGCCCAACGGCTGGAGCGTGCTGCGGCTCGCACCCGACCCGTCCACGGTGCGCCCGAGCCACGACGACCTCCTGGCGCTCGCCGACGCGGTGCGCGAGGTGGGCCGCCGACGTCCGCGCCCTGCACCGGGACCACCGGGACTGACCCTGGTCCCCCCACCGAACGAGGACTGAATGCACGCACGGCTGCGCCCTGTCGTCAAGGCCTACGACGTCCGTGGTCGGGTCCCCGACCAGCTCGACACCACGATCGCGCGGGCGCTGGGCGAGGCCTTCGCCGACGAGGTCGGCATCGCGGACGGCGGGGGACGCGCCGTGGTCGGCCGCGACATGCGGGCCTCCTCGCCCGACGTCGTCCGGGCGGTCGCCGACGGGATCCGGTCGCGCGGCGCCGACGTCGTCGACATCGGGCTCGCCTCCACCGACATGCTGTACTGCGCGTCCGGCGTGCTCGACGTCCCGGGCATCATGGTCACCGCCAGCCACAACCCTGCGGCCGACAACGGTCTCAAGCTGTGCCGTGCGGGCGCGCGACCGATCGGTCTGTCCACCGGCCTGGCGGCCATGGCCGAGGCGGCCGGTCCGCTGCTCGAGCGCGAGGAGTCCGCCGTGCCGGCACCGGTCGGCACGGTCGAGACGCTGGAGTTCCTGACCACCTACGCCGACACCCTGCTGCGCCTGGCGCCGGTCGAGGGCCGTCGGCTGAAGGTCGTGGTGGATGCCGGCAACGGCATGGCCGGGCACACGGTCCCCGCCGTGCTGGGCCGCCTCGACCTCGAGGTGATCGGTCTGTACCTCGAGCTCGACGGCACCTTCCCGAACCACGAGGCCAACCCGCTCGACCACACCACCCTGGTGGACCTGCAGGCCGCGGTCCGTGAGCACGGGGCCGACCTCGGCCTGGCGTTCGACGGGGACGCCGACCGCTGCTTCGTGATCGACGAGCACGGCGACGTCGTCGCGCCGTCCGCCATCACGGCGCTCGTGGCCTCGCGCCACCTGCTCCTCGAGCCCGGCGCCACCATCCTGCACAACGTCATCTGCTCGCGGGCCGTCCCCGAGATCGTCACCGAGCGCGGGGGAGTGCCCGTCCGGACGCCCGTCGGGCACTCGCTGATCAAGGCGGAGATGGCCCGCACCGGCGCGGTCTTCGGCGGCGAGCACTCCGGGCACTTCTACTTCCGCGAGTTCTACCTCGCCGACTCCGGGATGCTGGCGGCGCTGCACGTCCTGGCCGCCCTGGCCGAGACCGACTCCACGGTCAGCGCCCTCATGGCGGAGTACTCCCGCTACAGCGCGTCGGGCGAGATCAACAGTCGGGTCGACGACGCGGACGCCGTGATCGAACGACTCGTCCGCGCGTACGCCGACCACGAGCAGGACCGACTCGACGGCCTGACGGTCACCGCCGCCGACTGGTGGTTCAACGTGCGGGCCTCCAACACCGAGCCGCTGCTGCGGCTCAACGTCGAGGGTGCCGACGAGGCCACCATGGGACGGGTGCGTGACGAGGTGCTCGCCGCGATCCGGTCCTGAGCCCTCTAGAGTGGACGCATGATCCTCGACCCCGCACTCCTGGAGATCCTGGTCTGCCCGCAGTGCCGGTCGTCGCTGTTCGTCGACCACGACGCGTCGGAGCTGGTGTGCCAGGCCTGCAGCCTCGCCTACCCCGTCCGTGACGACATCCCGGTGATGCTGGTCGAGGAAGCGCGCGCTCTCTCCTGACTCCCCCCACGCACCAGGGGCGGGCCGGGTATCCTGGGCGACATGGATTTCAACGTCGCTGACCTGTCGCTCGCCGAGTTCGGACGCAAGGAGATCGAGCTCGCCGAGCACGAGATGCCGGGCCTGATGGCCATGCGCGAGCGCTTCGGGGACAAGAAGCCCCTCGCGGGCGCCCGCATCGCCGGTTCCCTGCACATGACGGTCCAGACCGCCGTGCTGATCGAGACCCTCGCCGACCTGGGTGCCGACATCCGCTGGGCCACCTGCAACATCTTCTCCACCCAGGACCACGCGGCCGCTGCGGTCGTCGTCGGCCCCCACGGCACGCCGGACGACCCGCAGGGCGTCCCGGTCTTCGCCTGGAAGGGCGAGAGCCTCGCCGAGTACTGGGACGAGGCCGAGAAGGTCTTCGACTTCCCGGGCGTCGACGGCGAGGTGGGTGGACCCAACATGCTCCTCGACGACGGTGGCGACATCACGATGCTGCTGCACCTCGGCGTCGAGTACGAGAAGGTCGGCGCCGTGCCGCCCCAGGACTCCACCGACAACGAGGAGTTCAAGGAGGTGCTGCGCGTCCTGGCCCGCTCGCTCGAGAACGACCCCAAGCGCTGGACGAACCGCGCGCCGCTCGTGAAGGGCGTCTCGGAGGAGACCACCACCGGCGTGCTGCGCCTCTACGACCGCTTCCGCGAGGGCACGCTGCTCTTCCCGGCGATCAACGTCAACGACTCGGTCACGAAGAGCAAGTTCGACAACAAGTACGGCTGCCGCCACTCGCTCATCGACGGCATCAACCGCGCCACCGACGTGATGATCGGCGGCAAGGTCGCCGTCGTGTGCGGCTACGGCGACGTCGGCAAGGGCTCGGCGGAGTCCCTGCGCGGCCAGGGTGCGCGCGTCATCGTCACCGAGATCGACCCGATCTGCGCCCTCCAGGCCGCGATGGACGGCTACGAGGTCAAGCGTCTCGAGTCCGTCGTCGAGACGGCCGACATCTTCATCACCACGACGGGCAACTTCGACATCATCACCGTCGAGCACTTCGAGAAGATGAAGAACCAGGCCATCGTCGGCAACATCGGCCACTTCGACAACGAGATCAACATGGCGGGCCTGGCCAAGATCCCCGGCATCGTCAAGGACGAGATCAAGCCGCAGGTCCACCAGTGGATCTTCCCCGACGGCAAGAAGATCATCGTGCTCTCGGAGGGTCGCCTGCTCAACCTCGGCAACGCCACCGGCCACCCGTCGTTCGTGATGAGCAACTCCTTCACCAACCAGGTGCTCGCGCAGGTCGAGCTGTTCACGAAGGCCGACCAGTACGAGCTGGGCGTGCACGTGCTGCCCAAGCACCTCGACGAGGAGGTCGCCCGTCTGCACCTCGACGCCCTGGGTGTCGAGCTCACCGAGCTCACGAAGGAGCAGGCCGCGTACCTCGGCGTCGACGTGGCGGGGCCGTACAAGTCGGACCTCTACCGCTACTGAGGGTGGTGAGAGCGAGCACGATGGTCCGGCACACGGCGGTCGAGCGTCGATGAGCTACCGGCGCAGCAAGCGCGACCGGGTGCTCGTCGTCGACGACGACGCGTCGCTCGCCGAGATGCTGACCATCGTGCTCGAGGCCGAGGGGCTCACGACCCTCGTCTGCCGGTCCGGCGACGAGGTGATGACGGCCTTCGGGGCGTTCAAGCCCGACGTGGTGCTGCTCGACCTCATGCTGCCGGGCATGGACGGCATGAAGGTGTGTCGGCAGATCCGTGCCGGCTCGGCCGTGCCGATCATCATGCTCACGGCGAAGTCCGACACCCCCGACGTGGTGCGCGGTCTCGAGGCCGGGGCGGACGACTACATCACCAAGCCGTTCAAGAACACCGAGCTGGTGGCGCGGGTGCGGGCGCGCCTGCGTCGCACCGATGCGGTGGGCGAGGTGCTCGAGTTCGGCGACATCGTGCTCGACCCGGCGGCCCACACCGTGAGCCGCAAGGGACGTCCGCTCGACCTGACACCGCTGGAGTTCGACCTGCTGGCGTGCCTGCTGGGCAACCCCGAGCAGGTGTTCACCCGCGAGGTGCTCCTCGAGCGCGTGTGGGGGTACCACCACCCGGGCGACACCAAGCTCGTGAACGTCCACATGACCCGGCTGCGGTCCAAGATCGAGGACGACGCCGAGTCGCCCGAGGTGATCCGCACCGTGCGCGGCGTGGGCTACCAGGCCATCGCGCCATGACGACGACGCCGGCTCCGGCCACCCGGCGTCGGCGGGCCACGTGATCCGGCGGGTCGCCTCGCTCTGGCGTCGCTCGCTGCAGACGCGGGTGGTGACCAGCACCGTCCTGCTCGTGGCGCTGGTGGTGGGTCTCGTGGGGTGGGCGCTGCTGCAGCAGGTCGCCGACGGTCTCACCGAGAGCCGCAGCGACACCGCGGTGGCCGAGGCCCGGACGGGTTTCGAGAAGGCCCAGGCCGAGCTCGACGCGGCGGTGGAGACGCAGCCCCAGGCGCAGGCTCCCACCCTGACCCAGCTGGTTGACTCCGTCACCGACACCGACAGCGAGAACCGTGCCTACGAGCTCGTGCTCGAGGGGCCGCTCGGCTCCGGCAGCGGGGCACCGCCGATCCGCTCGTCGGCCGAGCTCGCCCCGGGGTCCCTGCCGACGGACCTGCGAGCGGAGGTCCTGGACGGTCCGGGCGTGTTCTGGCGCTACTCCGAGCTGTCGCTCGTGGGTGCCGACGCCAGCCCGGCCGTGGTGGTCGGCAGCCAGCTGCGGTCGCCGGGGACGGGCGACACCTACGCCCTCTTCTACCTGTTCTCCCTCTCCGAGCAGCAGCAGACGCTGTCGCTCGTGCGCAACGCGCTGCTGCTCGGCGGCCTGGCCATGGTGCTCATGGTCGGCGGGGTCGCCTTCATCGTGTCGCGCCAGGTCCTCACGCCCGTCCGGCTGGCCCGACGCATCGCGGAGCGGTACGCCGCCGGCAGCCTCGAGCAGCGCATGCACGTGAGTGGCGAGGACGACATCGCCCGGCTGTCCACGTCGTTCAACCAGATGGCCGCCAGCCTGCAGAGCCAGATCCGACGTCTCGAGGACCTCTCGCGTCTGCAGCAGCGGTTCGTCTCCGACGTCTCCCACGAGCTGCGCACCCCGCTCACGACGGTGCAGATGGCGAGCGAGGTGCTGTTCGACGCAAGGCGTCGCTTCGACCCCCAGACGGCTCGCTCGACCGAGCTCCTCAAGCGGGAGCTGGACCGGTTCGAGGAGCTGCTGTCGAACCTGCTCGACCTCAGCCGGTTCGACGCGGGAGCGGCGCAGCTCGAGCTCGCCGACGTCGACCTCGCGCGGGTGGCCCGCGCCGCGGCCGAGGACCCGATCCTGGCGCGCGGCGGCATCGTGGGCCGTGCGGTGGGTGCAGATCGTCCGGCGGTGGTGCAGGCCGACATCCGCCGCATCGACCGGATCGTGCGCAACCTCGTGGCCAATGCGGCGAAGTACAGCGGGTCCGACGTCGTCGAGATCGAGGTCGCCCAGGACGCGTTCGCGGTCTCGCTCGCGGTCCGCGACTTCGGCGTGGGCCTGCAGGGTGACGAGAACCTGCGGGTCTTCGACCGGTTCTGGCGCGCCGATCCGGCGCGCACCCAGGGCGGCACCGGCCTGGGCCTGGCGATCTCGCGCGAGGACGCCGTGCTGCACGGTGGCACCCTCCAGGCATGGGGCAGGGCGGGCGAGGGCAGCGAGTTCGTGCTGACCCTCCCTCGCGTCGTCGACCCGGCCAGACGTTCCGTCGCGCCGCTGCCCGTGGTCCGCAGGGTCTTCGCGTGAGGGGCCTGCGGCTGGTCGCCGCGGCGACCGTCCTGGTGGTCGTGGCCGGCTGCTCGGGCATCCCGACCGGCGGGACCGTGCAGCAGGTCCGCGAGGACGACGACCTCGGCCAGAGCACGGTGCGCTACGCCCCGGCCCCGCCGAGCCCGGGCGCCACGCCGCAGCAGGTGGTCTCCGGCTACCTCGACGCGATGCTCGCGTTCCCGCCGTCGACCGGTGTGGCCGAGCAGTACCTCACGCAGGGCGCGGCGGAGCGCTGGAACCCGGCCGCCGCCACGCACGTCTACCGCGACCCGCTGGTGTCCGCCGTGCGTGCGGACCGTCGCGACGACGGCATGCAGGTGGAGCTGACCGCACGGGGGGTGCTCGACCTCGACGCGCGCGGTCGCGTCGAGCCCGCCGCCACCCGGGAACGACGCTCGTTCGGCCTGCAGCAGGTGGACGGGGAGTGGCGGATCTCGGCACCACCGGAGGGCCTGCTGGTCACCGAGAAGTTCTACACCGACTACTACCGGGCGTTCCCGGTGTTCTTCTTCGACCGCTCCGGTGAGCGTCTGGCGCCCTCGGTGGTGCACCTGCCGGCGGGTGAACAGCTCGCGACGTCGCTCGTGACGTCGCTGGCGCGGGGTCCGTCCGACCCCACCGCCCAGCTCCGGACCTACGTGCCCGGCCTGGGCGACCTGCGCCCCTCGGTCCCGGTGGACGCCGAGGGCGTCGCCGAGGTCGACCTGGGGCCTGATGCCGCGCAGCTGTCGGTCGCCGACCAGGGGCGTCTGGCGGCACAGCTGGTCTGGACGCTGAGCCAGGTCCGCGACGTGACCGGTGTGCGGGTCTCGGCGGGCGCCACCGTGCTGACACCGCGGGGACAGCGGGTCCAGCCGGTCGGGTCGTGGCGGCGGTACGTGCCCCGCGCCGTGGAGTCGGGGCCCTTCGCCGTGCTCGACGGGGAGGACGCCGGCGTCGTCGAGATCGTGGGTGCCACGATCCGCCCGGTGCCCGAGGCGTGGGCCGTCGAGCCGGACGAGACCGCCGCCATCGACGTGGGGCCGTCGCGGGTGGCCACGCTGTCCCGCTCGGGCGACGTGCTCGTGGTCCGCAGGACCACGGGCGAGGATCGGGTGGAGGTCGCGGTGACGGACCTCGTCTCGGCCCGGTGGCTCCCCGACGACGTGCTCGTCGTCGTCGACCGCCCGGGCGGCGGGTCGCGGGTGCGGGTCGTCGAGCCCGACGCCACGCGGTCGATCCCGTCGGCGGCGCTCGCGTCGCTGGACGTCACGTCGTTCGCCCTCTCGCCCGACGGGTCGCGGTACGCCATCACGACCGCGGGCGGGGGTTCCGGGCCGGGGGCGGAGGACGGAGCGGGCGGGGGTTCCGGGCCGGGGGCGGAGGACGGCACCGGCGGGGGCGGCCTGGTCCGCATCGGGGCGGTGGAGCGGTCCGCCGACGACCGCGTGGTGGGACTCGGTGCGTCCGTCGCGCTGCGATGGGACGTCGGCCGGCCGGCCTCGGTGGCCTGGGTCGACGGAGCGCGCCTGGCGTTCCTCGGTGACACCGACCTGGGGCGGCAGGTCTTCGAGGGCATGGCCGACGGCACGGAGCTGGAGGGTGGCGGGGCCGGCGGAGCGCCGGTGCTGCCCGACGTCGGTGCTCGGACCCTCGTGGTCGCGGGGGAGCAGCGCTGGGCCGTCGACCGGCGCGACCGGCTCTGGTACCTCGGGCCCGGAGCCACCTGGACGCGGCTCGGCGTCGGAGCGGTGAGCACGCTGTCCCCAGGGGTCTGATCCCGCCGACGGGTCGTGGTCCCCCTCGTCCACACCCTGCGGGGCACCCCTGGTGCGAGGTCCTTGGCCGGCCCACGCTCGTGGGGTGGACCCTCTGCTCGCCGCGGCCGACCTGCTGCTCGGCGCTGCCTGCGCGGGCTGCGGGTCCCCGGCCGTGGACCTGTGCGGACCGTGCCGGCGCAGGATCGCACCGCGACCGCGCCTGGTCGCGGACCGACCGGTCCCCGTCGTGGCGGTCGGGGAGCACGAGGGTGTGCTGCGTGACGTGATGCTGGCCTGGAAGCGGGGCGGACACACGCGGCTGGGCCCGACGATCGGTGCGCTCGTCGCGGCGTCCGTGTGCGCGCTGGAGCCGGGCCCCGCCGTCTGCCTGGTGCCGGTGCCGACCACCAGACGCGGCCGACGTCGGCGCGGTGGTGACCTGCTGACGAGCGCGGTGCAGGAGGCCTCGCGGCGCCTGGAGGCGGTGGGGCTGCGGTCGACGGTGGTGCCCGCCCTGACCTTCGAGCGGGAGCCGAGGGACCAGGTGGGCCTGGCTGCACGGGAGCGTCGTGGGAATCTCGACGGCGCGCTGCGACGGTCGCGTCGTCGCCTCACCGGTGGTGCGGACGTGGTGGTCGTCGACGACGTCGTCACCACGGGGGCCACGCTGGCCGAGGCCGTCCGCGTGCTCGTCTCCGACGGCGTCGGTGTGCTCGGTGCCGCCGTCGTGACAGCACGTCCGGCGCCCGGATCGACCACGAGGGACGTCCGCGAGGGCCGGGGTCGTGGGCGGGGACACCCGCCGTTCGGGACGAACTCGGCCGTCCTCTGGAATATGGGCCCCCGGCGGTCTACGGTCACTGATATGTGAAACGCACGACCGAGCGCAGGGAGGCCCTCCATGGAAATCGTCGTCAACGGCCGGAACAGCGAGATCTCCGAACGATTCCGCGAGCACGTCCAGGACAAGCTGCACCGGATCGAGAAGTACGACCAGCGCCAGAAGATCCACCGCGTCGAGGTCGAGGTCACCCACGAGAAGAACCCTCGTCAGCACGAGCATGCCGCCCGCGTCGAGATGACCCTGCGCTCCAGAGGGCCGGCGGTCCGGGCCGAGGCGAGCTCCACCGACCAGCACTCGGCGCTCGACTCGGCGATCGACAAGCTGGAGGCGCAGCTGCGTCGCGCGACCGATCGCCGCCGGATCAGCCACGGCAAGCGTCGACCCACCTCGATCGCGGAGATGCCGGCCGACCTCTCGACCGACCTGCTCGACGGCAGCCAGGACGACCCCGACGTGGAGACCACCACGATCGCCGGCGTGGAGGTCCAGGGCGACTGCCCGCTCGTGGTGCGCGAGAAGACGCACAGCGGCGTCCCCATGACCCTCGAGCAGGCGCTCTACGAGATGGAGCTGGTCGGTCACGACTTCTACCTGTTCCTCGAGAAGGACTCGATGCGTCCGAGCGTCGTGTACCTGCGCAAGGGCTACGACTACGGCGTCATCCACCTCGACGTCGACGAGTCGGGCTCGATCGAGGGCGGGATCGCCCCCTGACGCGAACGCGCGCTGCGTGGCATGATGCGGGAGTGACTTCTCGGGCACCTCGTATCCGCGTGCTGCTCGTCGACGACCAAGAGCTGTTCCGTCGTGGCGTGTCGATGGTGCTGAGCGCCGACGCCGACCTCGAGCTCGTCGAGGTCGGCGACGGCGACCAGGCCATCGCAGCGGTGGAGGAGACCCCGGCCGACGTGGTCCTGCTCGACGTCCGCATGCCGGGTCGCTCCGGGGTCGAGGTCTGCAAGGCGATCAAGGCCATCTCGCCCTCGACCGGCATCATCATGCTGACCGCCAGCGACGAGGAGTCCGACCTCTACGAGTCGATCCGCAGCGGCGCCTCCGGGTACCTGCTCAAGGACGGATCGACCTACGACCAGGTCGCCGAGGCCGTCCGGCTCGTGGCGGCGGGCCAGTCGCTGATCAGCCCCAGCATGGCCACCAAGCTGCTCGACGAGTTCGTGCAGATGTCGCGCAGCCCGGCGCCGGCCACGGCGCAGCTGACCCAGCGCGAGCTGCAGGTGCTGCGGCTGGTCGCGAAGGGGCTGAGCAACCGCGAGATCGCCGAGGAGCTCTACATCAGCGAGAACACGGTCAAGAACCACATCCGCAACATGCTCGAGAAGCTGCAGATGAAGTCGCGCATGGAGGCAGCCATGTACGCGGTGCGCAGCAACCTGCTCGACGACTCGGTCTGAGCGTTCCCGGGGTCGTGGTCGATCCGCGGTGACGGCTCCTGCAGGATCCGTCCGTGCGGCAGGGCAGGATCGACGGTGTGACCGAACGACTCTCGACCCTGCAGGCCCGCCGGATCGCCCTCGCGGCGCAGGGCTTCACGCGGCCCCGCCCCGACGCGGTCGAGCGGCGCCACCTGGTCTCGACGCTGCGCCGTCTGGGCTTCTTCCAGATCGACTCGGTGAACGTGCTGCAACGGGCGCACTACCTGCCGCTGTACTCACGCGTCGGGCCGTACGACCTCGAGGTCTTCCATCGCGCGGCAGGGCGCGCACCGCGCGCGATGTTCGAGTACTGGGCGCACGTCGCGACCTTCGTCGACGTCGACCTGTGGCCGGCCATGCAGCACCGCATGGCGGGCCGGCGCGGTCTGTGGGGCGGACCCGAGCGCGTGGCGCAGGAGCAGCCCGACCTCGTCGACGCCGTGCTGGAGCACGTGGCCGCGCACGGCCCGCGCACCGCTCGCCAGGTCGACGCCGCCGTCGGCGAGGAGGCCGATCGGGACCGGTCCCACTGGGGCTGGAACTGGTCGGCCACGAAGAACGCGCTCGAGTACCTCTTCCACACCGGGCAGCTCACGTCGGCGCGACGCACCGCGCAGTTCGAGCGCCAGTACGACCTGCCCGAGCGGGTGATCCCCGCGGCGGTGCTGGCGCGACCCGCGCTCGACGAGGCCGAGGCGCACCGGGTCATGGTCGAGCACGCGGCGCGGGCCCACGGGGTCGCCACCGCCCCGTGCCTGCGCGACTACTTCCGCTCCGCCCCCGAACCCACGCGGGCCGCCATCGAGGACCTGGCCGACGCCGGCGTCCTGCTGCCGGTCCAGGTCCGGGGGTGGGACCGGCCGGCCTGGCTGCACCACGAGGCCGTCCGGCCGCGCGCGGTGCGTGCACGCGCCCTGCTCAGCCCGTTCGACCCGGTCGTCTTCGAGCGCGAGCGTGCGGAGCGGCTGTTCGGCTTCCGCTACCGCATCGAGATCTACGTGCCCGAGGCCCAGCGCGAGTTCGGGTACTACGTGCTGCCCTTCCTGCTCGGCGACGACCTGGTCGCCCGGGTCGACCTCAAGGCGGACCGGTCGCGCGGCACGCTCGTCGTGCACGGCGCCTGGGCCGAGGCCGGCGCGCCGGGCGACACCACGGCCGAGCTCGCCGAGGAGCTGCGCACCATGGCGGCCTGGCTCGGTCTCACCGCGATCGAGATCGGCCACCGCGGCGACCTCGTCGAGGGGCTGCGCGACCGGGTGTAGTGGTTCGGAGACGGGGTCCACGACCCGACCCCGGACGTCAGGCCGCTCGGCATAGACTGCGAGAAGCCCGACTTACCAACTCAGGAGTGCGTCCACCGTGCCCAAGGTCATCGACAAGATCCTCCGCGCAGGCGAAGGCAAGATCCTGCGACAGCTCGCCGCGATCTCCAAGCAGGTCAACGCGCTCGAGGACGAGTTCCGCGAGATGAGCGAGGACGAGCTGCGCGGCATGACCGCCGAGTTCCGTGAGCGCCTCGACAACGGCGAGACCCTCGACGACCTGATGCCCGAGGCGTTCGCCACGGTGCGCGAGGCCGCGAGCCGGGTGCTCGGGCAGCGGCACTTCGACGTGCAGGTCCAGGGCGGCGCCGCGCTGCACCTCGGCAACATCGCGGAGATGAAGACCGGTGAGGGCAAGACCCTCGTCGCGACGCTCCCCAGCTACCTCAACGCCCTCACGGGCAAGGGCGTGCACGTCATCACGGTCAACGACTACCTCGCGCGGTACCACGCCGAGTGGATGGGGCGGGTCTACACCTACCTCGGGCTCAGCGTCGGCATGATCCTGCCGAGCATGACCCCGCCGGAGCGCCGCGACGCCTACGCGTGCGACATCACCTACGGCACCAACAACGAGTTCGGCTTCGACTACCTGCGCGACAACATGGCCGACGACATCGCGGCCTGCGTCCAGCGCGGACACAACTTCGCCATCGTCGACGAGGTCGACTCGATCCTCATCGACGAGGCCCGCACGCCGCTCATCATCTCCGGCCCCACCGAGGACGAGGTGAAGTGGTACGGCGAGTTCGCGCGCATCGTGGGCGCGATGACCATCGACGTGCACTACGAGGTCGACGAGAAGAAGCGCACCGTCTCGGTCACCGAGGAGGGCATCGACCGCGTCGAGGACCAGCTCGGCATCGACAACCTCTACGACGCGGTGAACACCCCGCTCATCAGCTTCCTCAACAACGCCATCAAGGCCAAGGAGCTGTTCCGGCTCGACAAGGACTACGTGGTCCTCGACGGCAACGTGATCATCGTGGACGAGCACACCGGCCGCATCCTCGACGGACGTCGCTACAACGAGGGTCTGCACCAGGCCATCGAGGCCAAGGAGGGTGTCCGGATCCGCGAGGAGTACCAGACCCTGGCGACCATCACGCTGCAGAACTACTTCCGTCTGTACGACAAGCTCGGCGGCATGACCGGTACGGCCATGACCGAGGCGAGCGAGTTCGACAAGACCTACTCGCTCGGCGTGGTGCCCATCCCCACCAACAAGCCCGTGGCCCGTGCCGACCAGCCCGACCTCGTCTACCGCACGGAGGCGGCCAAGTTCGACGCCGTCGTGGAGGACATCGCGGAGCGGCACGCGACCGGCCAGCCGATCCTCGTCGGCACCACGAGCGTCGAGAAGAGCGAGCGACTCTCCAAGCTGCTGCGCAAGCGCGGCATCCCGCACGAGGTCCTGAACGCCAAGCAGCACGAGCGTGAGGCGGCCATCGTCGCCGTCGCAGGTCACCGCGGTGCGGTCACCGTCGCCACCAACATGGCCGGTCGAGGTACCGACATCATGCTCGGCGGCAGCGTCGAGTTCCTGGCCGACGCGGCCCTGCGCAAGCAGGGTCTCGACCCGCTCGAGAACGCCGAGGAGTACAGCGCCGCCTGGCCGGCCACCCTCGAGCGCATCGAGGCCCAGGTAGCCGAGGAGAAGCAGGCCGTCACGGACGCCGGCGGCCTTGCTGTCATCGGCACCGAGCGCCACGAGTCGCGCCGCATCGACAACCAGCTGCGTGGACGTTCTGGCCGTCAGGGCGACCCGGGCGAGACGCGCTTCTACCTGTCGCTCGAGGACGACCTGATGCGCCTGTTCAAGGCCGACTGGGTCAACTGGGTGCTCCAGACGATGAAGATCCCCGACGACGTGCCCATCGAGAACAAGCGCGTCACGGGTGCGATCGCCTCGGCCCAGAGCCAGGTCGAGTCGCAGAACTTCGAGACCCGCAAGAACATCCTCAAGTACGACGACGTCATGAGCCGTCAGCGCGAGGTCATCTACGGCGAGCGCCGCAAGGTGCTCGAGGGCGCCGACCTGCAGGACCAGGTCACGACGATGATCACCGACACGGTCACCGGCTACGTCAACGGCGCCACCGAGGGCTTCCCCGAGCAGTGGGACCTCGAGCAGCTGTGGACCGCCCTCGGCACGCTCTACCCGGTCTCCCGCACCGTGGAGGAGGTCGAGGAGGAGGCCGGCGGACGCGAGCACCTCTCCCGCGAGGGCCTGGTCGAGACCATGACCGAGGACGCACTCGCCGCCTACGCGCGCCGCGAGGAGGAGCTCGGGGCTCCGGTCACCCGTGAGCTGGAGCGCCGCGTGGTGCTGAGCGTGCTCGATCGCAAGTGGCGCGAGCACCTGTACGAGATGGACTACCTGCGCGAGGGCATCGGTCTGCGGGCCTACTCGCAGCGTGACCCGCTCGTGGAGTACCAGCGCGAGGGCTTCGACCTGTTCAGCGCCATGATGGACAGCATCGCCGAGGAGTCGGTGGGCTTCCTGTTCAACCTCGACGTCCAGGTGGAGGAGAGCGCCGTCGACGAGACGCACGACCACCCGCACGTCCAGGCCAAGGGTCTGGAGCCGAAGGCGGAGCAGAAGCTCTCCTACTCGGCGCCGTCCGAGGACGGCGACGTCGAGGTCCGCGCCGACGACGAGGACCCCGCTGCCGACAAGCAGCGTCAGGCCAAGCAGAAGTCCAAGGCACGCCAGAAGACCAAGGCGCAGCGCCAGTCCCGCAAGCGCAACCGCTGAGCCGGGCTCGCCGGGTCCGAGGGCCCGGCGAGCAAGGACTCCTCCGGTCGCGGGCTCGAGGGCCCGAGGGCGGGTCCTAGGCCCAGACGAGGGCGGTGCAGGTCCACACCTGGCGCCCGCGGGGCGAGGTGACGAGCTCCAGCCGCAGGGCGACGGCCCGCGATCGCCCGCGGTGCACCATGCGTCCGGTGACCTCGACCGCGCCCGCGTGCACGACGCTGAGGTGGACGGACGCCAGGCGTCCGCCGACGGCGCGCTCGTCGCGACGTCGGGGTCGTCCGGAGCGCTCGCCCGCCAGCGCCGTGACGAGGGCCGCGTGGGCGTCGGGCGTCATCCAGGCCGACAGCTGACGGGCCGGTCGGCCCCCGCAGAGCACCTCGGTGAGCCCCTGCATGAAGCGGGCGATCGGCGCGCGCAGCTGCCGTGCGAGCTCCTCGCCGTCGCGGGTCCGTGGGACGGGGACCACGGACGAGGGTGAACCGGGTAGTGGCAGGGGCAGCTGGGTGGGGAGCGCGTCCTCGTCGGTGATGAAGCGCGCCGGGGTCCGGAGCTCGGTCGCGGCCCTCATGCTGCTCCTCCGGGGGCCACCAGACGCTGGCCGGGACGGATGAGGTCGGGGTCGGAGCCGATGACCTCGAGGTTCGCGAGGTACCACCGCCTCGCCGCGTCGGCGATCTCGCCGTCGTGGGCCGAGGGCCCGAGCGAGCGTGCCGCGATGGACCAGAGGGTGTCGCCGGGGGCGACGAGCACGATCTCGCGTCCCTGTGGCGGAGGTGCCGACGGTTCGACCGGGGCCACGAGCACCGGCCGGTCGGGCAGCGACAGTCCGTCGAGTCCGACACCGGTAATCCGGTGCCCGGCGTCGGACCGGTGCAGGGCACCCTGGTCGGTCGTCTGCCGATCCGGACGAGGATGGTCGACGCCGGCGTGGGCGGTGCCGATCCCGAACCCGGTGACGACCCCGGCGAGCAGGATGCCTCGCAGGGCGCGGGGGACCAGGCGTCCGGCGGCTCGGGCCGCACCGCCGCCCAGGACGCACGCGCCCAGGGCCAGCGACGTCCACGTCGCGACGGCGAGCAGGGCCAGCTCGACGAGCGCGCCCAGGGCCACGGGGAACGACGGCGAGGAGAGCTGGTCGACGGTGGTGGCGACGTGCGGCAGGCGCAGGACGAGCGAGGTGAGGGCGAGGCTCCAGGTGACGAACCCGGTCCGGGACAAGCGCATCGGTCGTTTCCTAGCGTTTGACGACGTTTGATGACAGTGAAGGTCGTTCGTGTCGTGTCGTCAAGGGTTCGTGCACAGGGGTCGGACGCCCGTGCCCGCGCTACGGTGCTGCCATGCGCTGGGACCGACTCTTCGCCGACCTCGAGGCCGCCGCGGACGACGACGCGTTGGTCGAGCGCGACGCGATGGTGGCCGAGCTGCGCGACGAGGAGTGGTCACGGACGCCGTGGCGCGAGCTGCTCGGCGGTCAGGTGGAGGTCGAGGTCGCCGGGGCAGGTCGGCTCGGCGGGACCGTGGGGCTGGTCAACGAGCAGCTCCTTCGTCTCGACGCCGGGGGGCTGGAGCACGTGGTCGCGCTGGCTGCGGTGCTGGGCGTCCGCACGGACGGACGTGCGCCGGCGCTCACGTCGGTGGACGCGCGACTGGGGTGGGGCCACGTGCTCCGCCGCATGCGTGACGACGGTGACGAGGTGCTGCTCGTGCGTGTCGACGGCTCCAGCCTGCGTGCGCGAGTGGAGCAGGTGGTCGACGGGGGCGTGCTGGTCCGCAGCGCGGAACGGACCCTGCTGGTGCCGCTGCAGGCGCTCGCGGTCGTCACGGTCCCGCGCTGAGACCGGATCGGCCCGGCGACGGGCGAGGATCGGAAGGCGGGGACCGGAAGGCGGGGATCAGACCGTCGCGTCGTCGTCGCTCGCCAGGTCGGCGTCGGCCAGATCGCCCTCGCCGAGGTCGGCGACGGCCTGCTCGGCGCGGGCGTACTGGCGCTGGATGTAGTCCTCCAGCTGGTCCTTCTCGACCCGCCACTGGTTGCGGCCACCGATCTGGATCCCCTTGAGCTCCCCGGATCGCACGAGGGCGTAGACCTGTCGAACCGTCACGTTCAGCACCTCGCCGACGTCGGCCAGGGTGAGGAAGCGGGGGGACCCATCGGACATGGGTCCCAGTTTTCCACGCTGCGGTGTCACGTCGAGTCGCGGCCGTCCGACCTGTGGACGACCGGACGGGGGACCGTTCTCCACAGCGAGGGCTGGACGCCCACGCCGTCGCCCAGTACAAACATGCCCATGGCGAACTGGCGGGGGCCACGATCGAGCGGCGGGACGACCGGACGGACGGGCGCAGCGGCGCGCGTGCGTCAGCAGCCGTGGAGCGATCCTCGGCTGGTGCTGGGCGTGCTGCTCGTGCTCGGCGCGACCGTGCTGGGTGCCTACGTCGTGGCAGCGGGCGACGACACGGAGCCCTACTGGGCGTTGAGTCGCGACGTCGCCGCCGGAGACCCGGTCGAGCGGTCCGACCTCGTCGAGTCGCGCGCGCGTCTCGGTGAGCGCGCCGCCGGCGCCTTCCTGCGCACCGACCAGGAGCTGCCTGCCGACCTCGCGTCCCTCAGGTGGGCGCGCGCTGGACGCGGCGGCGCGCTCGTGGAGCGGTCCGCGATGGCCCGCGACGGCGCCGGAGGTGCGACCGAGCTGCCGCTCTCCGTGCGGCTCGGCGCAGCGCCCGACGACCTGCGCAGCGGCGACCGAGTCGACGTGTGGGTCGGACCGTCGCCCGAGGACGGTGCCGAGGCGGGCGAGGCCGCGCTCGCACTCACCGACGTTCCCGTGGTCAGGAACGGTGCCGTCGTCGGCGCCGGTGGCACGCGCACCGTGCTGGTCGACGTGGCCGGGCTCGACCTCGACGGCGAGATCGTCGCGGCCCTCACCGCTCGCCACGTGACGATCGTGCGTCGCGCATGAGCGGCAGGCCCCACCGTCGGGTCGTCCTCGCGGCCGCCGGTGCGGGGTGGGAGGTCGACGCCGTGCGGGAGCTGGAGTCGGCCCGTGACCTCGTGCTCGTGCGACGGTGCGTCGACGTCGCGGAGCTGATCGCGGTGGCTCAGGCGGGTGGGGTCTCGGTGGCCGCGGTCGACCTGTCCGTCCCCGGCCTCGACCTCGAGGCGGTCCGAGCGGTGCGGGCGGCGGGGGTCACCCTGGTCGGGCTCGGACCGACGGATCGCGCCGAGGCCCTGGGCATCGACGTGGTGGGCCCGGGCTCGGCCGTCCTCGACGCCGTCCGTGCCGTCGAGGTGTCCGCGACCGCCACGGGCAAGGACCTCGCACCCGGTCCTGCGTCGGTCGAGCCCGCCGGGCCTTCGGACGTCGCGGACGGCAGCACCTCGCGGCGACGCGGCACGCTGGTGGTGGTGTGGGGGCCCGCGGGCGCGCCGGGGCGCAGCGCGGTCGCCCTGGCGCTCGCCGACGAGCTGGGCCGCGACGACGCCCGGTGCGTGCTCGTCGACGCCGACACCTACGGCGGTGCCCAGGCGCAGCAGCTGGGACTGCTCGACGAGGTCTCCGGCCTCATGGCCGCGTGCCGCGTGGCCAACCAGGGCCGGGACGTGGACCTGGGCGAGCACCTCCAGGCCCTGCGTCCCTCGCTCTCGGTCCTCACCGGTCTCCCGAGGCCCGACATGTGGATCCACGTCCGACGCGCCGCCCTCGAGCGCGTGGTCGAACGGCTGCGTGACACGACCGACGTCGTGGTGGCCGACGTGGGCTTCTGCCTCGAGCCGGGTGAGGGGGTCGCCGGGGCGGGCCGCAACCAGGCCACGGCGGCCTTGCTCGAGCTCGCCGACGTCGTCGTCGCCGTGGGTCGGGCCGACCCGGTGGGCCTGACGCGTCTGGTGAGGGGACTGCACGACCTCGACGACCTCGGGGTCGTGCGCCCGCTCGTCGTGCTCAACCAGGTGCGCGCCGGCATCGGCTGGGGTGCCGAGGAGCTGGCCTCCACCGTGCACCGGCTGGCCGGCGCCCGGCCCGTCGCCCTGCTGCCGCAGGACGGCCCCACCCTCGACACCGCCGCGCTCCGGGGTGCCACCGCGCGGGAGGTGGCCTCCGGCTCGCCGTTCGTGGCCGCGGTCTCCGACCTCGCGCAGCACGTGCTGGGGGTGACGCACACCGCTGTGTCGCCGTGACGGCGGTGGTAGGTTCGTCGCGATCCGTGAGGAGTGAGATGCAGCGACTGAGTCCGCTGGACGCGATGTTCCTGAACCAGGACAGTCCCGACGTCCCGCGCCAGGTGGCGTCGCTCGCGATCCTCGAGCCCGGCGGGGCGTTGACGTACGACCGGCTGATCGGTGTCATCAACGAGCGGCTCGACATCGTGCCGCGGTACCGCCAGGTGCCGCGCAAGGTTCCGGGGGCGCTGGGGACCCCGCTGTGGGTCGACGACGAGGGCTTCGACATCTCCCTTCACGTGCGGCGGTCGGCCCTGCCACGTCCGGGGACCCGCGACGCGCTGCACGAGCTGGTCGGCCGGCTCGTGGCCCGCAGGCTGGACCTCGACCGTCCGCTGTGGGAGCTCTACCTCATCGAGGGCCTCGAGGACGGCAGCGTGGCGCTGCTGTTCAAGGCCCACCAGGCGCTCGTCGACGGGTCGGAGACGATCGACCTCGCCCAGGTGCTGCTCGAGGAGACCGACCGGGTGCGCGAGATCCCTCACGAGGACTGGAACCCGCGCTCCGCGCCCGGGCCGCTCGGCGCCGTCTCGGCCACGCTGGAGCGGAACGTGCGTCATCCGGGCGAGGCGCTGCGGATCGCGGAGCTCAACGTCGGTCGCGTGGCGCGACACCTCCCGGTCGTGGGCGGCGGACCGGTCGCCACGCGCGGCGTGCTGTCGGCGCAGCTGTCCCGCCACCGCCGGTTCACCACGCTCTCCACCTGTCTGGACGACTACCGCCGGGTCCGCGACCAGCACGGCGGCACCGTGAACGACGTCATCCTCGCGGCCATCACGGGTGGCATCCGTGGGTGGATGCTCACCCGCGCCGAGCCGGTCACCGCCAAGACCAGCTTCCGGGCCATGGTGCCGATGTCGGTGGTGGCCGACGACGGCCTGCCGACGTCGCTCGGGTCCAAGGTCCGCGGGCACCTGCTCTCGCTGCCGGTCGGCGAGTCCAACCCGGTGGTCCGCCTGCACCAGGTGTCGTACGCCCTCAAGGACCACCGCGAGACGGGCTCGGCCGTGGCGGCCAACCAGCTGGCGAGCCTGCCCGGGTTCGCGACGTCGACGTTCCACGCCGTGGGCGCGCGCGTCGCGGCCGCCGAGACGTCCCGCGGGCACCAGATCACGATCACGAACGTCCCCGGCCCCCAGGAACCCGTCTACATGGCGGGCGAGCAGCTGGCCGAGGTCTACCAGGCGATCCCGCTCATCGACCATCGAGCCGTGTCGATCGCGGTCACGTCGTACCACGGTCGCGTGTTCTTCGGCATCGTCGCCGACCGTGAGGCCGTGCCCGACGTCGACGTGCTGGGGCAGTGCATCAGCGAGGCGCTGGAGGAGCTCGTCGAGACCGTCGGACCCCGGCGCGGGCGGGCCCCGCGCGGCCGCCAGAAGCCGCGACGGGTCTGACGTGCGGGTCTGGGTGGGCGTCGACGCCGACGGCCTGCGCCGGCTGCGCGACGGTGGCGCGCTCGGCGGCGAGGTGGTGGCCGCGGAGTCCGAGGACGAGCAGCACGAGTACGAGGCGCTCGTCGCAGCGGCCGAGGACGGCCCCGTCGTGGTCGTCGCCGACGTCGAGACGACGGACATCGATGGCGCGACGGCCCTGGCCGACGTCACCGCGTCGGACGTCGAGGCGCTCCACGTGGACGCCGACGGCAGCGGTCAGCTCGCCTGGTACGCGCCGCAGGAGATCGAGGCCGTGCTCTCCCTGCTCGGCTGACCACGCCGCACGCCCCCGCGCCAGGACGACACGGCGCGGCACGACGAAGGGCCCCGACCGACCGGTCGGGGCCCTTCGCGTGGTGCTGGATCAGAGGCGGGTCATGCCCAGCTCGACCTCGTTCTTCAGCGAGCCGCGGATGGCCTTGGCCACCTCGGGCTCGATCTTCTTGCCGATGAACGGGATCTTGACCGTGACGTCACCGTTGACCGTGAACTCGGTGCCGCCGCCCGTGGACTCGAGCACCGCGGTGCCGAGCATCTCCGCGGGCTGGCCGATGATGCTGACCTTCACGTCGGCGCGGCGGCTGCCGTCGGCGGCGGGAGCGCTCCACTTCTCGGTCTGCTTGACCTTGACGGTGTCGCCGGTGAGCTTCTTGACGAAGTCGGGCATCTCGGCCGGCTGGGTGCGCACGATCGTGATCGTGACGCCGTCACCGGACTCGTCGACGTCGACGTCGATGTCGCTCGCGCCGGACTCCTCACCGGACTCGGTGCGGAACTCCTGGCTGGAGATGAGGCCGAACACGGCCTCGACGTCGGCATCGCCGTAGGAGTAGGTCTCGTTGAACTTCATGGCGTCATCCTTGCAGGTCTCGGATCAGGGCGTGGTCTGTTCGGGGGCGTCCTGGCCGGCCTCGACCTGACCGGCCGGGGCAGCCCCGAGCTGGCCCTTGAGCTCGGACAGCCGCGCCTCGATCTCGAGGGCGGTCGAGTCGGCCTCGAGCTCCTCGAACTGCGAGTCCAGGCTGGAGGAGGCCAGCTCGGCCTGGCCGGCGACCCGTGCCTCCTCGCGGCGCACCTTCTCCTCGAAGCGCGAGAGCTCGCTCGTGGGGTCGAGCACGTTGATGGACGAGACGGCCTGCTGCACCTGCGACTGCGCATCGGCCGTCTTCTGGCGGGCCACGAGCTGGTCGCGGCGGGTCTTCAGGTCGTCCAGACGCGTGCGCATGGTGATGAGCCCGGTCTTGAGCTTCTCGACGGTCTCGTTCTGCGACGCGATGGAGGGCGCGGCGGCCTTCGCCTCGTTCTCGAAGCCGATCTGCTTGCCGAGCGCCACCTTGGCGAGCTGGTCGAAGCGGTCGGCCTCGCCCGTCTGGCCCGCCGTGCGCAGGGCGTCGGCCTTCTGGGAGGCGGCGATCGCCTTCCCGCCCCACTCCTTGGCGGCCGCGACGTCCTCGCGGTGGTCGGCCTCGGCGAGCCTGAGGTTGCCGATGGTCTGTGCCACGGCCTCCTCGGCCTCGGCGATGCTGTTGGTGAAGTCGCGGACCAGCTGGTCGAGCATCTTCTCGGGGTCCTCGGCCTTGTCCAGCATCGAGTTGACGTTCGCGCGGGTCAGCTGGGCGATGCGTCCGAGGATGGACTGCTTCTGTGCCATGGTGCTCTCTCTTCCGGTCGGCGTGCTGGGTGCTGGGTCGGGAGGTGCTGGTGTCGGGGTGGGTGGTCAGGATGTCAGAAGCGTCCGCCGCCGCTGCGCCGCGAACGTCCGCCGCCGCTGCGTCGGCTGCTGCTGCGCCGTGAGCTGCTGCTCCGGGAGCTGCTCCGTCGGGAGCTGCTGCTGCGGGAGGGGCGGCGGCTCCGGCCGGAGCTGCCGCCGAACCCACCGGGCAGTCGGGGCAGGCCACCGCCGCCACCGCCGCCCCCTCCGAGGATGCCGCCGAGGGAGAGGTCGTCGCGGTCGGAGGTCGATCGCCACGCCGCCACGTCGGCCTCGGCCGTCGACTGGGCCTCCTTGACGAGGGCCGCGGCGCGCTCGAGGGTGCGGGTGGCGCCGGCAGGGTCACCCGTCAGGGCGAGCCGTCCCTCGTCGAGCAGGCGCGCAGCCTCGGAGAGCCGGGTGCGGGCGGTGCTGCCGACCGCGCCGCGGTGCGTCTCGACGTAGGTGGTGACCGCCGAGACGGTGGCCACGACCTGTCCCAGCAGGTCGTCGGCGTCGTCGCGGATGGTCTCGAGGTCGGTCCGGGCCGTGTCGATGGCGTCGAGCAGGGCGGTGGCCTGGGCGGTGGCGTCCTCGGCCGTGCGCAGGTGCAGGGCGGCGGTCGCGGCGTCACCGCTCGTGAGGGCGCCCTGGGCGAGGGTGACCTGCTCGGCGGCCTTGGTCGTCAGGGACTCGGCCCGCACGACGTTGTCGGCCACGGCGGCCAGCGCGCTGCCGGAGTGCGTGGACTGCAGGGACTCGAGCGTGGCGCGGGAGGCGGGCAGCCGCTCGACGGTGGCGGCGAGGACCGGCTGGAGCGCCGCCACCGCCTCCGGAGCGCGCGTCTGCAGGTCGCGGACGGCGTCGAAGCGCTCCACCTGGGCGTCGAGGGCGTCGTCGACCTCGTCGCAGATCTGCAGGATCCGGGAGTGGAGCGTGCGGCGCTCGGCGTCCGTCTCGGGCTCGGCGTCGTCGAGTCGTTGACGCAGGGTGAAGGCCTCGCGGACGCGGGAGCGACCGTCCTCGATCACTGCGCGGAACTCCGCGGTGGCGGTCGTGCCGAACTGCGCCTCGGCGAAGCCGAGCTCCTGGGCCGAGGACTGGAGGGCGTCGTCGACGTCGACGAGCGCCTTGGCCGCCGCCGCCTCGAGCTCCTCGTCGGTGAGGATGCTGGCGGGGTCGACCGGTCGGCCGTGCTCGTCCACCACCGGGTGGGTGTGGTCGTACCGGCGACGGGAGCGGTGGATGGCGTAGCCACCGCCGGCAGCGGCGAGGCCCACGCCGCCGACGATCCAGCCCCAGGGGATGCCCGAGTCCTGGCTCACCTCGGTGAGCCCCTCGGCCGCCCCGACGGCCGCACCCGCCCAGTCGTCCTGGCGCAGCGCGGGAAGGATGAAGTCGCGGTCGACCTTCTCGAGGTCGGCGTCGGAGAAGTCCTCGGCGTCGGCGTCGTAGCCGTAGGAGCGCTGGTCGAGCGCGATCGCCAGGAGGACGTCGGCGCGTCCGAGGCCCGAGCGTTCGGCGGTCTGCGCGGCCCACTCCGAGCCGGTGAGGCCGCCGAAGTCGCTGACGTAGACGACGAAGAGCTGGCGGTTGGTCTGCTCGTAGTAGGCGTCGAGCGCCGTCTGGACCTCGGCCGTGTCGCCGCCGAGGGCGTCGGCGCGGTCGGTGATGTTCCCCGTGACGTCGATCGGGTCCTCGGCCGCCGCCGGCCCCGCACCCACCATCGCCAGGGCGAGCAGCGTCGCGGTCACGGCCAGGGCACGTCTGACGGAGGGTGACATCACGTGTCGATCTTGGCCGATGGGCGGTCGCGGGACAACAGCCGGGCCCGGCGCGCCCGCCTCAACCCGGTTGCCGGTCGTCGGTGCGGAAGATCCAGGTCCGCATCAGGACGAACCGGGCGACGGTGACCGCGAGGTTGGCTGCGGTGAGCACCCCGACCTCCAGCACCCGGTGCTCGGTCCCGGCCAGGTCGTGGAGCGTCCAGAGGGCGCCGCTCGTCGCGAGGACCCCAGCTGCGAGCACCGCCAGCCCCTGCAGGTGGTGGACGGCGGCCCGGTCGCGACCACGAACCCCGAACGTGAAGCGTCGGTTGGCGGCCGTGTTCGCGACGGCGGTGACCAGCAGCGCCGCCATGTTCGCCCCCTGGGCGCCGAGGGACGACCTGAGCAGGAGGTACAGCGCGGCGTACGCGAGCGTCGAGAGCACCCCCACGAGGGCGAACACGACCAGCTGCGCCGACACCCCACCGCCGGCGCTGCGCCGCGTGGCGCGACCGAGCTCCTCGCCGAGCCGAGCCACCGGCACCTGCCCCCGCACCAGCGCCAGGCCCAGGCGAGCCATCCCACGCAGGTCGTCGAGCGCGGTGCGGACCACGTCGACGCTGCTGTCGGGGTCGTCGACCCAGTCGACCGGCACCTCGTGGATGCGCAGCCCGGCCCGCTCGGCCACGACGAGCAGCTCGGTGTCGAAGAACCAGGCGTCGTCGTGGACGAGGGGCAGCAGGCGCTCGGCCACGTCGCGTCGGATCGCCTTGAAGCCGCACTGGGCGTCGCTGAAGCGGGCGCGCATGGTGCCGCGCAGGAGGTAGTTGTATCCGCGCGAGATGATCTCGCGCCGCGGGCCGCGGGTCGTCCTGGCGCTGCGGGCCAGCCGCGACCCGATCGCGAGGTCGGAGTGTCCGGTCAGCAGGGGTGCGACGAGCGGCAGGAGGGCGTTGAGGTCGGTCGAGAGGTCGACGTCCATGTACACGAGGACGTCGGCGTCGGACGTCGACCAGGCTGCCTTGAGCGCGCGGCCCCGTCCCTTCTCGCCCAGCCTCACCACCCGGACGCTCGCGTGCTGCGCGGCGAGCGCGTCGGCGAGCTCGGCGGTGCGGTCGGTGCTGGCGTTGTCGGCGATCGTGACGCGAGACGGGAACGGCAGGGTGGCCAGGTGGTCGAGGACGGTCAGGACCGACGCGACCAGGGCTCGCTCCTCGTTGTGGACGGGAACGACGACGTCGATGGTCCCGGTGCGGCGGACGGTCGAGCCCGAAGTGTCGGCCGTGGCCGCGAGGTGCGCCGCGCTCATGCGATCCCGCCCGACAGGTCGTAGAGCGTGGTGCCGTCGACCGTGGTCGCGGTGAACGTCTCCTCGACCCACGCCTGGATCTGGGTGCTCGTTCCGCCGCTCGCGCCGGGACCGCCGCGTCCACCTGCCCCGCGTCCACCTGCTCCGCCTCCGCCGATGAACCAGTGGACCTCGCCGTCGGCGACGAGCTGCTGGAACTGCGCCAGGGTGGGGGAGGGGTCCGAGCCGTTGAAACCGCCGATCGCCATGACCGGCTCCCCGGTGGAGAGCTGGTAGCCCGAGGCGCTGTTCGAGCCGATCGCCGCGGCCACCCAGGTGTACGACCCCGCGTCCTGGGTGAGGAGGGCGTCGATGGCTTCCGACGACGTGGAGCCGTCGAGCAGGCCACCGGTTCCTGGTCCGCCCTGGTTTCCGCCGCCCGGGGCCGTGCCGGTCCCACCCGGAGCCCCCTGCGGTCCCGCGCCCTGGGGCGGCTGTCCCTGGCCGGTCCGGCCGTCCTGCAGCTGCGGCGGCTGACCACCGCCGGGGCCGCGTCCACCTCCCGGGCCGGCGCCGAATCCGCCGCGGCCCGTGCTGGGGCCGGCGGACGGGATCGACCCGGTGTGGGCGCTGCCCGCGGTGTCGACGGCGTAGGCCGTGGGCCCGGCCAGCAGGGCGACGAGGCTCGCGAGAGCGACGGCGAGCCCGGCACGTCGACGCAGTCGTGCGGGGACGAACTTCAGCAGCACGACCATGATCGCGCTGACGCCGGCCAGCGTGACCACGAGCGGCGCGAGCCAGGGCAGGAAGCCGTCGGAGCGTCCGAGCAGGACCGTCGCCATCGCCGCGGTGGACAGCAGCACGGCCACGGCGGTGACGGCCGCGGTCACGGTGTGCCGGTGCTGCCAGAGCACGTGGCCGCCGATCCCCAGGATCGCGGCGATCGCCGGGGCGAGCGCCACCGTGTAGTACGCATGGAAGATGCCGGCCATCAGGCTGAACGTCAGGCCCGTGACCAGGAGCCAGAGACCCCACACGACGAGCCCGGCCGTGACCGGACGGGTGCGACGGTCCTCACCGGCGCGGAGGGTGAGCCAGAGCGCCGCGACCAGCAGGAGCAGCGCCGCCGGCAGCAGCCACGCGACCTGACCGCCGATCTCGCTCGAGAACAGGCGCAGCAGCCCGGTCTCGCCCCAGCCGGCTCCGCCGCCTCCGGGCATCCCGCCGCCGCCGACGGACCCCACCTCGTTGCCGTTCAACCGACCGAGACCGTTGTAGCCGAGGGTCAGCTCGAGGATCGAGTTGTCCTGCGAGCCGCCGATCCAGGGGCGGCTCGAGGCGGGCCAGAGCTCGACCGCCAGGACCCACCAGCCGCCGGCCACGACCATGGCCGCGAAGGCGACGACCAGGTGGACCAGACGGCGGGCCAGGGGGACGGAGGCGGCCAGCAGGTAGACACCGGCCAGCGCCGGGAGGACGAGGAACGCCTGGAGCATCTTGGTCAGGAAGCCGAGGCCCACGAGCGCCCCGCCGAGAGCCAGCCATCGCGCGGCACGCCGGGGGTCCTCGAGCGCACGGAGGGTCGCCGCCGTCGCGCCGACGAGGAGCAGCACCAGCAGGGCGTCGGGGTTGTTGAACCGGAACATCAGGACGGCGACCGGGGTGAGGGCGAGCACGAGCCCGGCACCGAGCCCGGCCCACGCGTTGCCCGTCGTGCGGCGCACCGTCGTGTGCAGCAACGCGACGGTGGCCACCCCCATGAGGGCCTGCGGCACCAGGATGCTCCAGGAGGACAGTCCGAACAGCCGGACCGAGAGAGCCATCACCCAGATGGACAGGGGGGTCTTGTCGACGGTGATGGACCCGGCGGCGTCGGACGCGCCGAAGAACATCGCCTTCCACGAGTCCGACCCGGCCTGCGCGGCGGCCGAGTAGAAGGAGTTGGCCCAACCGGACGAGCCGAGGCCCCAGAGGTAGAGCGCCGCGGTGCCGACGAGCAGCAGCACCAGCGCCGGTCGGGCCGCCGGGTGGTCGGCGGAGTCGCCCCGCCACGCTCGGGCGAGGACCCCCGGCGTCCTCGACGTGGGCCCGTCGAAGGAGCCGGCGTCGGAGGAGCCGGCGTCGGGGGTGCTGCGGGTCTGGTGGGTTTCGGGCATCGTGGCGGTCTGGTCCATGTCGCCGATGCTCGACGGCGCTCCTGGGGTGGCGCCCTCGGCGGACTGTGCCGCTGCTGTGAGGTGTCGGCGGGCCGTCAGGTCCGGGGGAGCGTGATGCCGAAGGTGGTGCTGCCGGGCTCGCTGGTGACGGCGACCGTGCCGCCGTGGGCCTCGGCGATGGCCGCGACGAGGGACGTGCCCAGGCCGGCGCCGCCGGACTCGCGGGTGCGCGACGAGTCGCCGCGGGTGAAGCGCTCGAACACCACGGGCAGCAGGTCGGGTCCGATGCCGGGCCCGTCGTCGTGCACCTCGACGACGGCGTGGTCCGCGTCGGGGAGGCGGAGCCGTGCCGTGACCACGGTGCCGGGTGGGGTGTGCCGGGAGGCGTTGCCGAGCAGGTTGGTGACGGCCTGGTGCAGGCGGAGTGCGTCGCCGGGCACCTCGATCGGCTCGTCGGGGAGCTCGAGGCGCCAGGTGTGCCCACCGTCGACCACGCGGGCGTCGCTCACGGACTCGGCGAGCAGGAGGCTCAGGTCGACGGGCTCGCGCTCCAGCGGGCGGCCGGAGTCGAGCCGAGCTAGCAGCAGCATGTCGTCGACGAGGGTCGACATGCGCGCGGCCTCGGACTCCACCTTGGTCAGCTGGTCGGTCCCGGTGCGCCGACCCAGCTCGGCGTAGCCGCGGATCGTCGAGAGGGGCGTCCTCAGCTCGTGGGAGGCGTCGGCGAGGAACTGGCGGACCTGCTGCTCGCTCTCGTGCCGGGCGTCGAGGGCCTGCTCCACGTGCGTGAGCAGCCGGTTGAGGGCCTCGCCCACCTGGCCCACCTCGTTGCCGGGGTCGGTCAGCTTCTCGGGCACGCGGACGGTGCGGCCCACCACGCCGCTGTCGAGCGGGAGGGTGGTCACCTCGTGGGCGGTGGCCGCGACCTCGCGCAGGGGACGGAGCTGGCGGCGCACGAGGACGACGCCCACGAGCCCGGCGGCCGCCGCGCCGAGCACGGTCAGCAGCGCCTCCCACCAGAGCAGGCGGGTGAGCGTCTCGTCGAGGTCGCCGGTCGGCAGGCCCTGGACGACGACGGTGCCGTCGGCGGTGGTCGTGGCGGCCACGCGCACGGAGCCGAGGCCGGGGAGGTCGACGGTGAGGGGCTCGTCGTCGGGGTCGACGTCGGCCAGCGCGTCGAGGGCGGAGCTGGAGAGCGGACGCAGCCCCGCGCTCTCGGTGATCTGCACACCGGCTCGGCAGTCGTCGGTGTAGACGGCGGTGAGGCTGCGGGCGGACTGGCCGAGGGACGGCCGCGGGGGCTCGCCGCACAGGGCGCTCGGCCGGGGGCGCGAGCCGAACGGACCACCGGGTCCGTCGCCGACCGGGTTCCCGCCGGCCTGGACCCGGGCGCGTTCGGTGGACTGCGCGAGCTCGGCGTCGAGGCGGTCGGTCAGGTAGGCGCGCATGACGAGGGTCGCCGCACCGGCGACGAGCAGGCTGACGGCGACGACGAGCGCCACGACGGTGAGGACGAGTCGTCGAGTCAGGCTCATCGCGACGCTCGCACGTTCTCGCTCACGCGGGCTCGACCGGCTTGAGCACGTACCCTGCTCCACGCTTGGTGTGGATCATGGGCTCGCGACCGGCGTCGATCTTCTTGCGCAGGTAGGAGATGTAGAGCTCGACGACGTTGGCCTGCCCGCCGAAGTCGTAGTTCCAGACCCGGTCGAGGATCTGCGCCTTGCTGAGCACGCGGCGCGGGTTGCGCATGAGGAAGCGCAGCAGCTCGAACTCGGTGGCGGTGAGCTCGATCGCGGTGCCGGCCCGGGTCACGTCGCGGCTGTCCTCGTCGAGGACCAGGTCGCCGACGACCACCACGTGCTCGGCACGGGCCTCCCGGGCGCCGGTGCGCCGCACGAGCGCGCGCACGCGGGCCACGACTTCCTCGAGGCTGAACGGCTTGGTCACGTAGTCGTCGCCGCCGGCGGTCAGCCCGGCCACGCGGTCCTCCACGGCGTCGCGCGCGGTGAGGAAGAGGACGGGCACGTGCTCGTCGCGCTGGCGGATGCGGCGCAGCACCTCGAGGCCGTCGAAGTCGGGGAGCATCCAGTCGAGGACGACCACGTCGGGTCCGAACTCACGGGCGGCGTTCACAGCCGTGCGGCCCGTGCCAGCGGTGCGCACCTCCCAGCCCTCGTAGCGCAGGGCCATCATGAGCAGCTCGGCGATGTTGGGCTCGTCGTCGACCACGAGGACCCGCAGCCGGCTGCCGTCGGCGCGCGTGAGGGAGGCGTTCATGTCTCCAGTGTGGCCGGGCTGTCCGTCGGCTGTCCGTGAGTCACCTGTGACGTTCCTGTGAGCGCTGGTGCGGCCGGGTCCGCGAGGCGAGTGCTCGGCGTGCCGAGACGGAGACACCCTCCGGCCCTGGGTGTGGGCGGAGGGTGCTGGTGGTTCCGTGCTGCTCTCAGGCGGCGCCGAGGTCGGCGGCCACGGGGGCCTCGAGGGCGCGCACGCGAGCACGCGCGATCTCGGCGAGGTGCATGGTGCGGCGCGCCTCGGCGAGGTCGCCGACGGCGATGAGGTGGTCGACGAGCGGCTCGAGGTCGTCGACGTGCACGCCCTCGACGAGGCTCGCGTACTCGATGAGCTCCGACAGCAGGGCGCGCAGCAGCAGGTGGCCCTCCAGGTCGTCGTCGGTCGGTTCGTCACCGGTGACGAGGCGCAGCTGCTGACCGAGGTCGAAGGCGGTCTCGGGGGTGAGGCTGTCCTCGCGGGCCGCGGTGGCGACGAGCTCGAGCACGGGGCTCAGCCCCTCGCGCGCGGGGATGAGCGCGGCGCCGACGACCAGCTCGAGCACGCAGGCATGACGGGAGAACGCGTCGTCGCTCGACGGGCGCTCGGCCACATGTGTGATCGTCATGTTGAAACCACTTCTCCCCACTCCCATGAAGATGCTGGCAGGTCACGAGGCGATGGTCCCTGGTTCTTCAGGACCATTTCCGCGTGGCCGACACCACACAGGGTAGGCGACCCGGGTCTTTCGCCGCTAGTCCTTGGAAGGACCTCTTGCTCTCAGGGTGCCTCGGCGTGGCTCGAGGCTCACGCGAAGGTGGGCGCGACTTCTGGGTCGCCTCCCCGACACAGCGGGACGCCTGCCGCCGACGTCCACCGACCTGAGTCCGGACGTCCGTCCACACCCTGCGTACGAGGGCCTTCACGGATGGGGTCTTCTTTGGGAGACTCTCCGGCACTGCAGGACTTTTCGGGGGAAGGGTCGAGGTGGATCCAGTTCAGGCGACGCTCGCGGACGAGGTCCGCGAGCAGGTGCGCCGCCGTCGCATCGATCCCCAGGTCGAGGCCGACGCGGTGCGCCAGCTCGCGATCGACGTGGTGGCCGAGCACGAGAAGCGGTCGCTGACGGGTGCGGTGCGCTCCCTCGACGAACCCGACCGGATCGTGGGCGGCATCGTCGCCGACGTGGCCGGGTTCGGGCCGTTGCAGGCGTTCCTCGACGACCCGACGGTCGAGGAGGTGTGGATCAACGAGCCGGACCGGGTGTTCGTCGCGCGCGACGGCAAGCACGAGCTGACGTCGGTGATCCTCACGGCTGCGCAGGTGCGCGAGCTGGTCGAGCGGATGCTGTCGTCGTCCGGCCGCAGGCTCGACGTGTCGCAGCCGTTCGTGGACGCGATGCTGCCCGGAGGTCACCGCCTGCACGTGGTCCTGGAGGGCATCTCGCGCGGGTTCAGTGCGGTCAACATTCGCAAGTTCGTCGCGCGGGCCCACTCGCTGGACGACCTCGTGACCCTCCGGACCATCGACGCCACGGCCGCACGGTTCCTGCGAGCAAGCGTCGTGGCGGGGTTGAACGTCGTCGTGTCCGGGGGGACGCAGGCAGGGAAGACGACCCTGTTGAACTGCCTGGCCGCCGCGATCCCTGGGTCGCAACGTCTGCTGACGGTCGAGGAGGTCTTCGAGCTGCAGTGCGGACGCCACCCCGACTGGGTCGCGCTCCAGTCCCGCCAGGCCGGCCTCGAGGGGACCGGCGAGGTGGATCTGCGGATGCTGGTCAAGGAGGCGCTTCGCATGCGCCCGAGTCGCATCGTGGTGGGCGAGGTCCGCTCCGCCGAGTGTCTCGACATGCTGCTCGCCCTCAACGCCGGTCTCCCCGGGATGGCCAGCGTGCACGCGAGCTCGGCCCGTCAGGCGCTCACCAAGCTCTGCACGCTCCCGCTGCTCGCCGGGGCGAACATCACGAGCGACTTCGTGGTGCCGACCGTCGCGACCTCCGTCGACCTCGTCGTCCACACCTCCATCGACCACGCGGGCAGGCGAGCCGTGCAGGAGGTCGCGGCGGTCACCGGGAGGGTCGAGAACGGTCTCATCGAGACCGAGACGGTCTTCAAGCGCGAAGGAGGCACGCTGCGGCGCGGCCACGGTCGACCGGCTCGGCGCGACGCGTTCGAGCGCGTCGGCATCGATCTCGACGACGTCCTGGTGCCCGAGGAGGACTCCGGATGGGCGCCCTGATCGGACTGGTCCTGGGGCTGGGCCTCGTGCTCGTGCTGTGGGCGCTGGCCGACCCGCACCCGCGACCTCGGGGTCGGTCGACCCGCTCGCTGCGCGAGCTGCTCGACGCCGCCGGGCTCTCCGAGGTGACGCCGGCCGGTCTGTTCGGGCTGTGCGGCGGGTCGTTCCTCGTGGCCGGTCTCGTGATGACGATCGTGTCGCGGGTCCTGGTCGTCGGTCTCGTCTTCGGCGCGCTGGCGGCGCTGCTCCCCGTGGCGACGTTGCGGGGTCGCGCACGTCGGCGTGCACGGGAGCACGCCGACCTGTGGCCCGACGCCGTCGACAATCTCGCCTCCGCGGTGCGCGCCGGACTCTCGCTCCCCGAGGCGGTGGTGCAGCTGGGGGAGCGGGGCCCGGAGGGGCTGCGGGAGCCGTTCGTGCGTTTCGGGCGCGACTACCAGTCCACCGGACGGTTCGACGCGGCCCTCGACCGCCTGAAGGTGCGCCTCGCCGACCCGACCGGCGATCGCGTGGTCGAGGCGCTGCGTCTCGCGCGCGACGTCGGCGGAGGAGACCTGGGACGCATGCTTCGCGCCCTCTCCGGTTTCCTGCGCGAGGAGGCTCGGACCCGCGGTGAGCTCGAGGCGCGCCAGTCCTGGACCGTGAACGCCGCACGCCTCGCGGTCGGTGCCCCCTGGGTGGTCCTCGCGGCGCTCAGCCTGCAGCCGGACGTGGTCGCCAGGTACGCCACCGCCACCGGGGCCGTGGTCCTGACCGTGGGCGCGGTCGTGTGCGTGGTCGCCTTCCGGCTGATGCTGTGGATCGGTCGGCTTCCGCAGGAGCGGCGGGTCCTCGCATGAGCCCCGTCGTCGGAGCGGTCCTCGGTGCCGTCCTCGCGAGCGGTCTGCTCCTGGTGCTCACGTCCTGGCGGCGTGTCCGGCACCCCACCCCGATGATGCGGATCGACCCCTACCTCGGCGACGTCCTGCCGACGTCGGCCCGCTCGACCAGCACCGTGGGTGCCGTCTACGGGCCGCTCCTGCGCTCGGTCGGCGACGTGGTCGGCCGGGTGACCGGTGGTGCCTCCGGCGTCGAGCGACGGTTGACGCGGCTCGGGTCGCCCTACGGGGTCGAGGAGCTCCGCATCCAGCAGCTCGTCTGGGGTGCTCTCGGGTTCGGTGTGGCGTCGGTGATCTGCACCGTCGTGTGGACCACCTACGGCGGGTCGCCCCTGGTCCTGATGGTCGTGTGCGTCACCGGCTTCGTCGCGGGCGTCCTCGGGCGGGACACCTGTCTCTCGTCGCAGGTCAAGCGTCACGAGGCCCGGCTGGCCGAGGAGTTCCCCGTCGTGGCCGACCTCCTCGCCCTGGCGGTCGCTGCGGGGGAGAGTCCGGTGGCCGGGCTGGAGCGGGTGCTCCAGGTCCTGAGGGGTGGTCTGGCCGACGAGCTCGGCACCGTCCTGGCCGACGTACGGACCGGGCGGACCGTGCCCGCGGCGTTCGACGCCCTCGCGGCCCGAACGGGCGTGGCGAGCATCGCCCGGTTCGCCGAGGGGCTCGCCGTCGCGGTCGACCGCGGCACCCCGCTCGTCGACGTGCTGCACGCCCAGGCTGCCGACGTGCGCGAGACCGCCCGTCGCGACCTGATGGAGGCCGGCGGCCGCAAGGAGATCCTGATGATGGTCCCGCACATCATGCATCCGGGGTACTACCATTGTCTATGTGAACCGAGAAACTTCCGCTGTGATCTACGCCCGAATCTCATCGGACGACGGAAGCGCGCTTGGTGTCGCGCGACAGATCGAAGACTGCACTCGGCTGGCGACAGATCGCGGCTGGACCACCGCCGAGACCTACGTCGACAACGACGTCAGTGCGAGCACCGGACGGCGTCGTCCTGAGTACGAGCGACTGCTCAGTGACATCACGCGGGACAAGGTCTCGGCCCTCGTCGTCTGGGACATCGACCGGCTGACCCGCACGCCAGCCGAGCTCGAGACACTCATCGATCTGGCCGAAGCGCACGGTGTTGCGCTCGCATCGGTCGGAGGAGAGGTCGACCTCGGAACGCCACAGGGACAACTCACGGCCCGCATCAAGGGCAGCGTCGCTCGACACGAGGTCGAGCAGTCCTCGCGGCGGCTCAAGCGGAAGTTTCTCGAGCGCGCGGAGAGCGGACTTTCACACGGCAAGGTTGCCTTCGGCTACGTCCGTGAGCCGGTGATCGATGAGACCGGCACGGTCCGTGGGTACACCGAGATGCTCCACCCCGAGCAGGCGGCGGTGATCCAGACCGCCACCAAGCGCATTCTGGCCGGCGAGCCGCTGCGGGCGGTGGCGTCGGCGCTGAACGAGACGGGGTCGATGTCGCCATCGGGCAAGCCATGGTCCGGCACCACTCTTCGACAGGTGCTCCTCCGCGAGAGGAACGCGGGTCGCCGCGTCCATCAGAAGCAGGTCATCGGCAAGGGCAACTGGCCGGCCATCGTCGACGACGACTCATTCGATCGGCTCGTCGCACTGCTCCGAGACCCTCGACGTCGGACCGGCAACAACGGGGGAGTGAAGCACCTCCTCAGTGGCATCGCGATCTGCGGCAACTGTGGCGAGCGGCTCAGGGGCGCGGCCGCGCATGAGTACGGCAAGAAGAAGCAGCCGCGGTCCTACGCCTGCCAGAACTGTTACCGGGTTCGGCGCAAGGCAGATGCGGTCGACGAGGTCGTTGAGGGTGTGGTGATCGCCCGCCTCGAACGACCGGATGCGGCCGACCTGTTCGCGGGTGACTCCGACGCGATGACTCAAGCGACGAGCGAGAAGCTCGCGATTGAAGCTCGCCTGGATCTGCTAGCGGATCAGTTCGCCGATGGGCTGATCACCGGGTCGCAGCTCGAGCGCGGTACGGCACGACTCAGACCGAAGCTCGCGGAGGCTGAGGCACGGATCATCGCGGCGAGCCCGTCGCCGGAGTACGCCGAGCTCGTAGGGCTTGGCGTCAGGGCTCGGTGGGAGGCGCAGTCGCTCGACCGCAAGCGGGCAGTGATCGACGCGCTGATGAAGGTGACTGTTCTGCCGTCCGGGGCGGGGCAGCGGTTCGCGCCAACGCAGGTCCAGATTGGATGGAAGTCATGACCCCCTCGGTCCGCGTTCGATGCACGAAGTGCCGGCGCGTCTTGGGTGTGGCGACGCGAGAGAACACGTCTGAAGGTGAGGACTTCTGGTTCACCAGATGCCGGAAGTGCGACATCCCCCCGCCTGGGCGATTGATCCAGGTGCTCGTCAAGACAGGTCGGCAGCGTCTTCACCTAAAGGCCGCGCTCTCGTATGACCAGATCGAGTCCGCACTTCGATCATCCGAATCCCGCGGTCGCCCGACGGACATCGATGTGCGTGTCGCGGACCCCGGAGACAAGCAGTCGGGGTAACTTTGACTTGTCGTCGTAGTGACGGCCTCGCCCCTCGGGTCAACCCGTAGAGAATCGCCTGGGCATGCGGAACTGGAAGGTTCCTCATGTCCATTGTTGTTTCCGGGCAGTTGTCCGAGAAGCGGCGGAAGCTGCGCGCCCGCAAGGGAGTCGCTGTTCGACTCGGCAACGAGGCCGAGGCCGCGCGGCTCGACGCTGAGATCCGCGCCGAGCGCTTGGCTGACTACATCCGAGTTGCAGTAGATGCTGCGCCGCCGCTCTCTGTTGAGCAGCGCCAGCGTCTGGCCGTCCTGCTGAGCGGCGGTGACGCCGCATGACCTACTCACAGAGAAGGCGCCTCGCGGGTACGAACCACGAGGCGCCGGAGTCGAGCAACGGCCAGGCTGACGACTACCTCGATCTTAGGGCTGAGGACGATGTTCTCGCTCGGATTAGGCAGCGGGCTGCGTGCGACCCGCGAAAGGCACGTCGTCACGAGCAGCGGCGTGCTCGACGCCGGCAGCAGTTCTTCGACTCGTTCGTGCGCCCCGACCCAATCCAGCCGAACTCTTGGGGCATGACCGCCGATGAGTTGCGGGACTACGCGGCGCAACTGCGGCGTCAGGGCTGGTCCGACTGGGAGATCCGGGCGCGCTTGGCAGACCCGAGGGCGGTGGCCGCATGAAGCGCCTCACGGTCCGACGACTGGTCGGCAAGGACACGGTCTTCATCACTGGCTACAAGTCCAGGGAGTTGATCTACGCCGTGGGCGGCAAGCCGCTCTGGAACCGCACCTATCAGGCGTGGATGACTGGGGTCCGTCGCGGCTCTGACGTCATCGCGCTGGCCGAGCTCGAGGGGTACGAGGTCAGCTACGACGAGTTCGGCGGTGCGGCATGAATGACTGGGGCGCTGCCGACGCGCTCGCCGCCGTGCCTGAGCTCGTTGATCAGACGGATCGAAGGCCATGGCAGCCCGTGGACCTCAGCGCCGTGCTCGATGGGTCCTGGGAGCCGCCTGAGGCCGCCGTGGGACGCCGGAGCGACGGTGTGGGGCTGTTTTATCCTGGCAAGAGTCACACGATCGCGAGTGAGTCCGAGGCCGGCAAGACGTGGCTGGCGCTCTCGGCGTGCATCGATGAGCTGACAGCCGGGCGCCACGTCCTCTACTTGGACTTCGAGGACGACGAGGGCACGCTGGTCCGTCGGCTCCTCGCACTCCAGATCGCCCCGAAGGTCATCGCCGCTCAGTTCCACTACCTGCGGCCGCACGAGGCGCTCGGCGGAGGGATCAATCACGACGATCTCCGCTCGGTCCTGAGCGAGTTCAAGCCAACACTGTGCGTGCTCGACGGCGTCACGGAAGCCATGACCCTGCACGGGATGGACCCGCTCAACAACAAGGACGTCGCTGCGTTCGGGCGGATGCTCCCGCGCGCGATCGCCGAGGCCGGCCCGGCCGTCGTGTGCCTCGATCACGTCGTGAAGTCCAGCGAGAACCGAGGCCGCTACGCCATGGGAGGTGTGCACAAGCTCAACGGTCTCGACGGCGCCGCCTTCGTCCTGGAGAACAGGAAGCCGTTTGGCGTGGGGCTGACAGGCGTCACGTCCGTCCGCTTGGCGAAGGACCGGCCGGGCCAGCTCCGCAAGCATGGCTTGCCCGGCAAGGAAGGGCTCGTCTGGTTCGCCGATCTGCGGTTGACCAGCCACGCAGAGGGTTTCCTCGAGGTCGAGATCGCGCCTCCCGAAGCTCGGGTCAACGAGCCATTCAGGCCGACCGCCCTTATGGCGGAGATCTGCAGGGTGCTCGAGGAGCACGGGCCACTGTCGGCCGCCAAGATCGAGGCTCTCGTGAAGGGCAAGGCCACGACGATCCGCCAGGCCAGGCTCCTGCTCCAGGTCGAGAAGTACGTCACGGACAGCACTCCGCACGAGTTGCTCAAGCCGTGGGGTGGTGAGTCGAATGACTGACTCTCGTCCCCTCGTCCCCGGCTCGTCCCGGCTCGTCCCGGACGAGGCTGCACCACCCTCGTCCCTCGTCCCTCCCCTTAAGGAGGGACGAGGACCAGGGGTGCAGAAGGGGCATTCGGTGGAGGGCAACCTCGTCCCCCGTCCCGGTGAAGTTAAGAGCACCCGTCAGGAGGCTCTCGCCGATCTGATGCAGCAGATTTTCACGCACGAAGAATCAGGCCGATCGGTCCCGTGCGTGAACCCGAAGCTGAGTGCGTGGTGGCTCAGCGAGGACGTCGAGGTGCAGGAGGCTGCGGCACGGGCCTGCACGACCTGCCCGGCACTTCGTGACTGTCGCGCCTACATCGACGAGTGGCCGGAGGACGGTGGCGTGTGGGCTGCGCGCATCCCGGCGACGAGAGGTCGACACACGCGCGACCTGCTGGCGCGGGGTGGTGCCTCGTGAGGTGCGATCTAGTGACGACGCTGAGCAGCGCGCTCCGAATCACGGCGACCTCGGTGCCAGACACGCGAGAGCAAGTACACGCCGCCGACCAGGAAGACGGGCACAAGGAGTATCAGCACCAGCAGGATCTCGGTCGGTCCGATCTGTCGCATCACTCGCACAGCCTAGGTCGGCTGGGGGTGGTCTCGTGAGCACTTCGCGAAGGTCCTACATCCTCAAGGCCAGCGAGCCGATGGTGATGGTGCCGGCTCGTATCGCTGCCTTGCTCGAACGGGGGACGGACATCTCAGCCCTCCGGGTGCGGACCCGCGGCATCGATCCCGAGGCGTCGGCGGTGCTCGAGGCCGTCCGCATCGTGGCGATGAGCTGGTCACCAGCACCGGACTTTGCGCCAACGCAAAGCGAGGACGACAGCGAGCGCAAAGTCGCCGGATGCTCGGAGCAGTGGATGACAACTGGACAGGTTGCTCAGCGGTTGGGACTCACCCCGCAGGCGGTACGGAACGCGATCCGCGCCGGCCGCCTGCGGGCCACCCAGCAAGAGGGCAACAGGTTCCAGGTCAGCCGAGAGGACTTCGAGCAGTACCGAGCCGCGCGAGCGGGATGAAGGGACAGAAGATGGATCGAGAGCAGGCGACAAAGATCCTGACCGAGGCAGGTCGCGAGCACGAGGTCGTGGAGATCCTCGAGGGGATGCACGACCGCACCAGCGCGGCGTACAAGTCGATCGAGGATGACCCCGACCTGAACGACGAGGCGAAGCAGCGCCGGCAGGCGACCTACTACCTCGGCGTCATGGACGAGGTAAACGAGAAGCTCAGCGACCTCGCCTCACGAGTCACCGTCGTAGACCATGACGACGCTTCGACGATCTTCGGTGTGAAGGACCTCGACGGTGACCCGGCCAGCCTGGCGATCTCACGGCGTGATGCGGGTGACCGCGTGGACGCCAGCGACTCGGTGGAGGACAAGAGGAACCTCCTTGACCGGGCGCTGCGCTCCGGTGACGAGGTCCTCGCTCGTGCCGTCCTGGAGTGGGCGGTGCAGGCAGGGGACAAGGAGACCGTGAACCGCTACCTCTCGGCCCGACCCGAGCACCAGGCAGGACTCGAGCGACTCTGGGCGGCCGAGCATTCTCCGCGCCGAGGCTCCATGCGAACTGCCTTCGCCCTCTCCGGACTGAGGGGCGGACGGCTGAGCGGCATGACCAGCTACCAGATCCAGGCACTCACCGAGCCGGCTTACCGATGAGCAGCGCGGACGCTGCGGCGCGCGAGTTCGCCGACCGCCTGCTCGGACGAGAGTCGGTGTTGCCACCGCTCGCCGACGGCCAGGGCAAGACCGACCGGCCCGCAGACCTGGCCGGAGGTAACCGCGCATCGCGCGAAGGTCGTGGTGCAGAGCAGACGCGGCGCCCCGACCACGAGCGGCGCAAGTTCGCGAGCGAGCTGATGGGTCATGAGTTCCGAGACGAGAGGTACTTCGACTGATGGCTCGATCGATGACCCAGGGGGAGGCCCCCGGTCCCTGCAACGGCAGGCAGTCTCGACGCATACGGCCTTTCACACACACAGAGCTTGGATCCTCAGGCGTGTGGAAAAAGCGAATGGGGGGCAAGGCCCTGTGCCGGAGGAGGGCCGAGGCCAGGAGGAACGGGGACCTCCCCCTGGTCACGCGGGGAGGCCCGCGATGACCTCCTCGACTGACGCCGGCAACGGCATCCGACTTGCTCAGCAGGCAGTCGCCGCGGCGTCGCTCGATGACAGCGCACGGTCGCTCAGGCTGATCAACAGCGCAAATGAAGCAGAGGCGAAGTGGGCTGCGGCCTACCTGGTCGACTGCCTGATCCAGCTCACCGACCGACTGCCCGCCAAGAGCAAGCGCCAGCGCCGTCGCATCCTCCGTGAGGCGATCACCAATGACGAGGACGTGATCGCCAACCAGGTCGCCGTCTTCCTAGACGAGGAGGCCCATCGTGGCTGAAGTCGCAGGCCCCGCTTATGTGACGGTGGCACCATCGCTCAAAGGCTGGGAATCCAAACTCAACAAGCAGATCGCCACCCCTCTCGACAAGGCGGGCAAGAGCGGCGGCCAGAGCCTCACGGCCGCGTTCGGCAAGGTCGCCAAGACGGGCATGAAGGTCGCCGCGGTGGGCGTCGGCGCTGTCGTCGGCACTGCGCTGTCAAAGGGATTCGGACGCCTCAAGGGGATCGAGGACGCCGAGGCGAAGTTGCGAGGGCTGGGCAACTCGGCGAAGTCCATCGACAAGATCATGGCGAACGCACTGGAGTCCGTGAAGGGCACCGCGTTTGGCTTGGACGAGGCCGCCACTACGGCTGCCGGCGCTGTCGCCGCTGGAATCAAGCCGGGCCAGCAGTTGGCGAAGTACCTCGGCACCGTGGCGGACGTCGCCGCCCAGACCAATACCTCGATGGAGGAGTCTGGCCGGGTCTTGAACAAGGCGCGCACGATCGGCGCCGCGTACAACGACACACTTCAGACCCTTGCGGAGCGCGGGCTGCCGGTCTATCAGCTCCTCTCAAAGGAACTCGGCGTCTCCGCTGGCGAGGTCAAGGATCTCGCTTCGAAGGGCAAGATCAGCGCGGGAGTCCTTGAGAAGGCGCTTCGTCGGCAGGTTGGCGGGGCGGCGATGGAGGCCGGCAAGACCACCTCTGGCGCATTCAAGAACATGAACGCCGCCCTCGGACGGCTCGGCGCCAGCGCCCTCTCCGGAGTCTTCCCGAAGCTTTCCGGCGGCATGGGCTCAGTCACCAAGCGCCTCGACGAGCTCGGGCCCGCTGCTGAGAAGTTCGGACGAGGGTTCGGCACGTTCATCGAGGATGTCGGTCCGCCGACCGTCGATGTGCTGAAGTCGATTGCGGACGCCGGCAAGACCGTCGCCCCCGTCCTGAAGGCGATCGCGGGCGGCTTCGCGGCACTCCCCGGCGGCGCGCAGAAGATCCTCCTGCTGGCCGGTGCCGCACTGGTCCTCAAGAGCCGCTTCGACATCGCCACGCCGTCGCTGGCGAACTTCGATCGTCAGGCCGCGCTGACCACGGCGAAGTCGGTTGGACTGAAGGTTGGCGCCCTCGGCGCCGCGGCTGGGTTCGCGACGCTCGCCAGCAAGACCGGCGGCGCGTCCAGCTCGCTGGGCTCCCTCGCGACGGTCGGCGCTGGTGCGGCCGCAGGGTTCGCCGTCGGCGGCCCTTGGGGTGCGGCGTTTGGCGCTGCCGGCGGAGTGCTGTCGATCTTCACGAGCAAGTCCGATGCGGCCGCAGCATCACAGGCGCGATTCAAGGCTGCCGGCGCCGCAGTCGTTGCCACCCTGAATCAGCAGACGGGTGCGCTGAGTGCTGCATCCCGTGCCGCTGCCGCCAAGTCGTTGCAGGACAGCGGAGCCCTCACGATCGCCGAGGAAATGGGTATCTCGCTTGCAGACGTCACGGACGCAGCACTGGGCAACAGGGCCGCTTTCGACCGCGTGAACGCTGCTACGAACCGCTACGTAGCCGCCCAGGGAGACAGCTACGGGGCGAACCTGGCGGCCAAGGCATCCGTCGACGTTCTCTCGAAGTCAATCGGTGGTGTTCAGTCAAACATCAACGGGTTCCGCCGCGGCCTCAACCAGACCAACGAGGCACTCGGGAAGCTCGACGGCAAGAAGGTCGCCGCGGAGATTCGGATCAATGGCCTGGGTGGAGCGCTCGCCGGGCTCGCGGCAGTCGGCTCGCGTCTCGACTCGATCATCGCGAAGAACGCGAAGGTCAAGGTCGGCAACAACGCCAAGGGCACGGACAACTGGCGCGGCGGTCTGACCTGGGTGGGTGAGCGCGGCCCCGAGCTCATCAACCTCCCGAAGGGCTCGCAGGTTCACACGGCGCAGGAGTCCAAGCGGATCGCGAACATGAAGCCGAAGACGGCTGCTGAGTCCTCGGGAAGTTCAACTGCTGACTTGCAGGCCGCCGTCACCCGAGGCGTGATCAAGGGACTCACCGGAGCCACCTGGCGAGCTGACGACCGGGGGAACATGCGCCTCCACTCGATGGGGGGCTGACGTGAGCGACGGAGTCCTGGCGATTGACGCCGTCAGTGAGACCCGACGACCCCGCTGGGTCTCCACGGTCACGGCAACATGCGACTTCATGCGATGGGGCCCTGAGGTTAACGTGTCGTTCGCGGCTGAAAACGCACCCGTGAAAGACCTGGGCATATGGCACGCTCGCTCTTATGTGGAGGACGCATGAGGCCGTGTTCGAGGACAGCCATGTGTTGTTCACTTGGGCCTTCGGGGTCGAACTCAAGGGCTTGAGCGGAGCCGCCGACCGTCTGCTCGGCAGCGGAATGGCGGATGCCGTCTCATACTCAGCTAGGTCGAATGTCCTCCTCGCACCGGAGTTCCGTCAGCGAGATCGACTTATGAGGAAGGCAGACGACCTCGCGGACGTCCTGCGCCAGTTGGTGGAACTCGACAGAGTCGGGTTCCGTGATCTGCTCAGGCTAAGTGCCAGAAACCCGAGGACCATCGGGACGTTGACTCGAGTTGCACTGGAGGCCGCACGACCACGGCGTCCGGTTCCGGGATCTACGCCGGACGAGGGTCAGAGCCTTCAGGAGACCATCGCCGTTCTTGAAGAGGCCGCTCAGGAGATCCGTTCGACGGCAGCATCCGCGCAGGTGTACCTAGCTGCCTTGCGATTTTTTGAGATGCGGATGCTCAGGCCGTCCTACCTGGATCGATCGACCGCCGTCAGAGTGCAGTTGCGGCCGATCAAACTCGTGGTCAAGTTGGCGGGCAAACGAGTGGAGCAGATTTGCCATCCTCTGTTGCTGCTTGGTTCCGGCGGCGTGGTTCTGGTGTCGCTCCAATTGGAGCTTCCTGAGTCAATTGAGACCGTCGATCTACTCGAGGCCCTACGGGCCTCAGAGGTACGGCTAGAAGACGCTTGGCTTGCGCCGGGGCTGGCTGCATCCTCAAGCCTGGCGTCGGACGCTCAAGAAACGGACGCTGAAGGCTGGGTCCGTCTACCCCGGTCCCAGGAGTCAATGGGATTGGGGCTCGACGACGTCTGGGCCGTTCTCCAGGAAGCTGTATTGCGAGCTGCGAAGCTTGAGTCTTACGGAGAGTGGTTGTGCTACCCCACCTTGCAGTTCCGTGCCGGCGGATGCTGTCGCTCTCACCAGAGTTGGCGCAAGAAGCACGAGAACGACCTTGCAAACATCCTGCTCAAATTGCCTGATCGTAGATCGCTCACCCGCCAACAAAAGGAAGCCGTTCCCCCGGACACCTCTTTCATGGAACGCTCGTCCCTCTGGCACTCACAGGCGATCACAGTGTCTCTCAGCGCGCCGGACGAGGTCATCGAGAATCAGATTGAGAGGTTCGCCACCGCTCAGATTGTGGTCGAGATCTTCCTTATCCAGTTGATGTCCTTGCGCGTTCTTAGCGACGCCCTTGCGGTGGCGGCCGGACAAGGCCTTCGGGGACTTCGACAGCATCAATTGAGGCTCATTCTGGCGCTCGAAGAGTTCGATCACCCAGTGTTTTCCTACGGTTCCGCAAGCGATGATGCCAGCCGCATGTTGGAAGCGATGGGGGCTTCTGGGACGCGAGCCCGGCTCCGTGACAGAGTTTCAGATCTCGGCTCGCTCATCGCCGTGGGGAGATCGGAAAAGAGTGCATCTCGCGGCGTATGGTTAGCCGCCGCTGCCCTAGTGGTTGCCCTGGTTTTCTCCGTACCATCCCTTGCGGAGGCCGTGCGTGAACTGCGAACTGTGCCGGCGGGCACACCCTTCCTCGGCTCGTTGCTCGCTCCCCTTCGCGAGGGCGAAGTTTCAGCAGCTGTAGTGGCGGCTTGGGGGGTCGTGTCGGCGCTCGCTGGGCTCGCAATCTTGCCCGCCCTGTTGAACGTGGCACGTCGCGCGCGAGTCGTGTCATTTCCTCTCAAGCGCCGTCGCCATGCCCACCGTTGGTCTGAGGGGACCATTACGATCCTCGATCGGGGAGAACCTGGCGACCTTTGAGTCGAAGCATGTCAATCGACGCAGCCGCGACGGTTACCTCACTTCCGACCGGAAGCATGCTTCCGGTCGACGAGCGCCAGGCCGCCGAGCTCCGTGGCGCGACGTCGAGCGTGCTAACGCCCGGTTCGGACTCGAAGCTGCATGCATCCCAACGCACGCAGTGAGCGCCGAGTGCGAGGTCTAGACAGTGCGCCAGAGCTCGTAGTCTTCCTCAACTTCGAGGAGACCAAAGTTGAGCTTGCTCAGCGCGGACTTGCTGTGCTCATTCAACGGGTGCACGCGCGCGGAAATGCGTCCCCCAAGAGCTCTCTCCCGCAACTCCGGGAGGAGGGTGTCGAACGCGTGAGGGCCATACTCGTTCCCTTGGTGGAACAGGTGCACGCCCATAAAGGCTACGAAAATGCCTGCCTCAGGGTCGTGTTCGTCGGCGTCCTCATACCCAACTACGACCGATAGATCGTGGTTGAAGTGGAACAGCCGGACCTCGCGGTCCTGCCGCTCAGCCTGCCACCCGAGAGCGCCGCGGATGGCATCCTCGACCTCAGCTTCCCACTCACGTTCCGGAGACTGACAACAAAACGACTCAAGATCGTGCCGGTCGCTCTCCTCGGCCCTACGTCCGGGCATCGGACGCGCCGGAGGATGTCAGTCGAAGGCTGGACGCGGTTTGGAAGGCGTGAAGTGAGCGATCGGCGCGTCCGAGTCGCTTGCCAGAAGAGCAAGCTCGGAAGGTGTGAGTGAAGCGGACTTCGCTCGGCTGGATGAGCGAACCACGATCCAACTTGCCTCGTCCACTGCGCGAACCGTGTTGGGTGCGTCTGTGTAAGCGATAGTCGTCATGGTCGTCTCCCCTCTGCTCTAAGAATGTAAACACTACAGCCCCGCCGCTAGTTCCCGCACGACGCCCGTTGCCTTTGAGACGAAACCTTCACGGGCCGCCAAGATCTCGTTCGCGCTGGTGAGACCAGTAGTCGATGGCTGAAAGATCAGGACTTCGCCGAACACTGAGCAGGGCGGCAGCTCGCTCTCTCGCGGGTCCGCAGGTAGCACATGCTGGGCACCGAACTTCAAGGTCCGACCGCGAACGTCCTGGCGGAGGCGCTCCCTCAACTGCTGAGCGTTCACGACGCCGAACTCGACCTGAAGTGGCCCGAGTTCGTCCTCGATGTCAGCAAGGATGGCCACATCTGATGCGCGGAACGTCGGCGGGACGCGTTCCGACAAGTTGAACCGAACTGCGCGCTGCGCCAGCGACTCGCGAACTTCGTCGAAGTCGAGGTCGACGGGCACGCTAATCAATGCGCGAAAGCCGCTCACGCGGATGTTCTGGGGGCGCATCGTGTTGAGCGTTCCTTCGATGGTTCGTGCCACCGAACTGGGCAAGCGCTCTGTGGTGACTTGTTGGAGCACCAGCGAGTTGCGGCCGGTGTTCACCCGGTGTTGCAAGGATCCGACGGCGACGCCGACGATGTCTTCCTCGTCGATGAAGGCCTTGGGCGTCAGGTTCTCTTCGTACCAGTCCAGCAACTCGGATCGTCGGCGAGCGAACGTGAGGATTGGATCCCACTCAAGAATGAGTGCAGAACTCCATAGACGAGCGCCAGTCACAAGGGAAACCTACAACTCTTTGGCGCGGTGAGTGGTACGACCTCTAGCGCGGCTCCGGGAAGTTCTCGGGGGTTAGTCCACCCTTCGGCATCTGCAGCTTGTTCCGTGTCTCGCCGCGGCGGTGCGCGTTCCAGGCGTAGATGACGAGCGCCAGTGCCTCCGTCTCGTTCACCCGTCCGCCGGAGACGCGCATCTTCACGATGCGGTTGCGCAGGGCGGCGACGGGGGAGTTGCTGGGCACGCCGTCTCCGTCCGCGATGCGCGCGAGGAACCAGTCGGCATCGTCGGTGTCGAGGTCGGCGAACAGCCAGTGGCAGAGACCGACCACGGATGCGGGCAGGAGCGTGCGGGAGGCAAGGCGCACTGCTGCGTCGGCCGACGTCCGGATGCTCGGGTGGGTTTCCAGAAACGCATTCATCTCGCGTGGCGTCGGACGGACAGCACCGGTGTTCGTGCGGGCGCCTTTGGACCACATGACAGCCCGTCTGGCGACCGCAGCCAGGGTGGTGGTGTTCTCCTCGCCCTGGAGCTTGAGAGCGTCTGCGTAGGTACGTTTCGCGCCGGCATCGACCGTGTCCATCACGGTCTCGTCCACCCCGCGGACCACGATCATCGGGACAGTGGTGTGGGCGACAATCACGGCCGAGAGTCGGTGCTGGCCGTCGATGAGCCGGCCGGCGGTGTCGAACTTGAGGGTCTCGCCGTTAAGGACCCAGTTGCCGGTGGTCATGTCGCGGGCATAGCCGTCGATCACGGCTTTGCGGATGTTGCGGTTGTTCGGGTTCTTAGCGAGCCAGCGTTCGGCGAGCTCGGGGGAGACGTCGACGATCTCGACGGTGGGGGTGGTGGGCATGAGGGGTCCTGTCTGAGGTGTTCAGGATTGAACACCTGCGAGGGGTCGGCGTGTCTACAAATGTGGACAGGGTCAATCGGGGAATCCCGATTACCGCTCGAGCGAGGTAATCGTCATTTGACGAATGCCTCTGCCGCCCTCGAGGGACGGCGGGCCGGGTGAGCCTCGGGTGAGGTTGAAGCGGGCGATCACTGCGCGGCCGCCTCTTCTTCAAAGGCCGCCTCGACCCAGGGGTGCGACGCGCGGTAGCGCTCCATCCATGGCGCAGGCCTTTGAGGAGGCTGCTCAGGATGGAATTGCTCGAATCGAGCCAGAGCGGTCTTCATCTGAACTCCGGCCCGCCACTTCGCCCATACCTTGAGAGTCCGAAGATCCACTCCTAGAAGGCGGATGCGCGCGGGACCGGAGAAGGCTCGGTCGTCAGAGTCCTTCGCCAGGAGCTCGAACAGCACCGGATCGACCAGTCGCTGACTCGCAACAAGATGCACCTTCTCTTCCTCGCGTGGCGTAGAAAGGCCGGTGTAGTTGGTCGGCCCACGCTCGAGGTGCACGAGTTCATGAGTCAGAGTGCATCGCAGTTGCTGTTCTGTGAGATCGGCGCGGAGGGTGATGGACAGATTGGTGAAGTCGGTGACTCCGAGGGGCCGGTCCCACTTGCTGACCTTCCCGATGTGCCATTGCATGTCCACGCCTCTGCGCGAACGAAGATCGGTCCACGGTTGGTACGCGGAAGGGCGAGTCCACATACGTTGAGCGATAGCTTCGGCGAGCTTTGGGTCGAGTTCGGGACGAGGAGATCGTGCGGTACTCACGACTTGGCCTTCTCCCAGAGCGCGGTCAGCACACGCTGCCACTCTGGCCAGTCGCTCGGCATGACCTCGTGGGTGCCCATGTAGCCGCTGCCGTCGTCGCCGCCGAGCTCGATCCTCACGGGGTCGAAGTCAGTCCAACCCTCGACGACGATCGGCCGCGAGCCGACGATCTCCGTCCACACGAGCCGAGCGGTCATCTCCGTGCCGCGCGACGTGGGCCACGCGATCTCCTCGCCCTCGTGATGCACCGTCCACTGCCCGTCGTCCCAGGCGTGCAGGGCCTCGCGGTCGTGAACCGCGGTGCACCACCTCGGACAGGTGAACGTCTCGCGCGCTTGGACGGGCAGCGTCTCGCCTTCGAGCGCGGTCATGCCTGCACCGCCTCGTGAGCGCTCAGCATCGCCTGCAAGAGCTCGATCGCTTCACGCAGCTCGACGATCGTGGCCTCGCTGTCGGTGGTCACCGATCGCTGTCCAGCCTGACCGTCTTCATGCAGCACGATCACGAGCGTGGTCTGCTCATGCGCGATCTGGACGGCCTGCTCCGACGAGCGGCCCACGCCCTGCTGAACCTTGATCCCGATGTCCGGATCGGCGGCATAGTGCCAGACGCCGCCGGGCTCCGGGTAGATGCGAAACGAGTCGAGCTGCATCCCGTCGAGGCAAGTCAGTGACGGCGGGAGAGCGGTAGCGTTGCTCATGATCGATCCTTCGTTGGTGGTTGGGTCGGTCCACGCTCCCGGTCGCTTCAGACGACGCGGGAGCACTTTCGTGTCAGCCGGGTGTAGCGCTGACGAATGTTGCTCCCCGTCGTCTTCCTCGTGCTGCCGGTCACCGTCGTCTTCGCCTTCTACCCGGGCCTCGTCGGCCTCCGCCTCTCCAGCTGAAGGAGCGTCATGTCACGACTGAACAGAAGAGTCCTCGAACGACTGCAGCATCCCCCGCACGACGAACGGGGTGACGTGCCCGGGTGGGTCATGATCACGGTCATGTCCGCCGGCCTCGTCGCGCTGCTGGCGGCGATCGCCGGCCCGGAGCTGAGCTCGATGCTCAGGGACGCGCTCGACTCGGTGCGTTGAGGTCCGGTGCGGAGCCGATCTCTCGCGAGTGCGAGCGCTCGCATGCTGCCACCGTTCGGGGTGCCCTGGGGGTACGGTGGCCGGAACCCTAGGAGGCACCGTGGCGAACGACGACCTGAAGGCCAAGATGCGCGAGGCCCTCGAGAAGAAGGCCGGCAAGCACCACGCGTCGGCCCAGACCGCCGAGCACGACGGCAGCGAGAAGTCGCACGGTGCCGACAAGCCGATCGCCCAGCCGGAGTTCCGCCGCAAGAGCGTCTGACCCGCCGCGAGCGTCGAGCACACCAGGAGCGCGGGTCGGCCGTCGTCGACTACGTGCTCGTCGTGGTGGTGCTCGTCCCGCTCGTGCTCGGCATCATGCAGCTGGGCCTCGTGCTGCACGTCCGCAACACCCTCACCGCCGCCGCGTCCGACGGCGCGCGAGCAGGTGCCCCGCTCGGCGCCTCGAGCGGTGAGGCGGTGGCGCGGACGCGACGGATGATCTCGGGCAGCCTGTCCGAGCGGTTCGCGAGGTCGGTGACGGCATCGCGGGGGTCCGTCGACGGCGCCCCGGCGCTCGTCGTGCGGGTGCGTGCCGAGGTGCCGGCGCTGGGGGTCCTCGGGCCGAGCGTCTCTCTCGACGTCCGCGGTCGCGCACTCCTGCAGGAGGAGCCGTGAGGTGCGAGCGCGGCTCGGCCCCGGTGGAGTTCGTCTGGCTGACGGTGCTCCTGCTCGTGCCGTTCGTCTACGTGATGATCGCGGTCTTCGACGCCCAGCGCGCCGCCTACGGGGTCTCCTCGGCCAGCAAGGCCGCGGCCCGTGCCTACGTGCAGGCGCCCGACACCGCCACAGCCGCCGACCGGGCGCGCAGGGCCGCAGCGGTGGCGCTCGCCGACCAACGGGTCGACGCCGACGTGGTGGTCACCTGCCTCCCGACGCCGGACGCGTGCCTGCAGCCCGGGTCCTCGGTGCGGGTGTCGGTGCGCACCGTCCAGCCGCTGCCGCTCACCCCGTCGGCGCTGGGGGAGCGGATCGGTGGCATCGCCGTCGACTCCGACCACACCGAGCCGTTCGGCTCGTTCCGGGAGGGCCGATGACGCGCCGGGTGGGGCGCGACGAGCGGGGGAGCGTGACGGTCATGACGATCGGCTTCCTCGTGGTGATCGGCCTGCTCCTCGCGGTCGTGGTGAACGCGTCGTCGGCGTACCTGCAGCGTCAGGAGCTCGCCCACCTGACCGACGGGGCCGCGCTGGCCGCGGCCGACGGTCTCGACGAGGGCGCCTTCTACGCCGAGCGGACGATCGAGCTCGATCCCGCCGCGTCGCGACAGCTGGTGGCCGGCTACCTCGCGGGCGAGGACGTCGCCGGTGTCGACGTCGCGGTCCGGGGTGACACGGTGAGCGTCCGGCTCGAGCGTGACGTCGAGCTGCCCTTCACCCCGCCCGGCTGGCCCGACCAGGCCCGCGTCTCGGCGGAGGCGTCGTCGCAGCTGCGGCGACCGTGACCCGGTACCACTCGCCGGGGCGGGCCCGTCTCGGACACTTCCGGGTCGTGCCGGCCGACCTGACCGCCCCTCAACTGTCCGAAACGGATGTGGGTCAGGGAGGGGCGTTCGAGGCGATCTGGTCGAATAGGGGCATGCGTCGTCTGCTGCTGCCCGTGATCGCCGCCGCCCTCGTGCTCGCCGGGTGCACCGGCGGGGACGACACCCCGGACGGCGGCGAGGAGCCGACGGCCACCGCGTCGCCCACCTTCTCGGCCGACTTCGCCGACCTGGAGGAGGAGTACGACGCGCGCCTCGGCGTCTACGCCATCGACACCGGCACCGGACAGGTCGTCGAGCACCGGGCCGACGAGCGGTTCGCGTACGCGTCGACCATCAAGGCGCTCGCCGTCGGTGCGCTCCTGCACGAGAAGCCTCGCTCTGTCCTGGACCAGACGGTCGAGCTGGGCGAGGAGGACCTCGTCGAGAACTCGCCCGAGCTCGAGAAGGCCGTCGAGGAGGGCGAGACCGACCTGACGGTCCGTGAGCTCGCCGACGCCGCCGTGCGGTACAGCGACAACACCGCCGGCAACCTGCTGTTCGACCTGCTCGGAGGACCCGAGGAGCTGCAGGGAGTCCTGCGCGAGATCGGCGACGAGACGACGATCGTGTCGCGCATCGAGCCCGAGCTGAACGAGGCCGTCCCCGGCGACGACCGCGACACCACCACGCCCGAGGCGCTCGCCACCACCCTGCGCGCGTTCACGCTGCTCCCGGCCGACGGTGACGCCGTGAACAACGGCTACGCGCGCGCCATGCTCACCGACCTGATGGTCCGAAACACCACCGGTGACGACCTCATCCGCTCGGGCGTCCCCGACAACTGGGAGGTCGCGGACAAGACCGGCGCCGCCGCCTACGGCACCCGCAACGACATCGCCGTGCTGCGCCGCGCCGACGGCGACCCGATCGTGCTCGTCATCATGTCGTCGAAGACCGAGCAGGACGCCGAGTACGACAACGACCTCATCGCCGACGCCACCCGCGTGGCCGTCGCCGGGTTCGACCCCGAGGCCGACTGAGCGACCCCGGAGACCCCCGGGGGCTTCGCAGCGAATTCGCAGCACCCGCTCGTAGCGTCGTCGACGAGAGCCGGGACAGGCCCGGCGAGATCCCTCGGGGGGATTCATGAACCGCATCAGCAGGAAGCTCGCCCTCACCGTCGCCGGAGCCGCACTCGTCGCCCCGCTCGCCGGGACGTCGGTTGCCGGCGCCTCGCTCGCGCCGACCCAGGGCGAGACGAGCGGCAGCAACGTCACCGCTGTCAGCGACGACACCGTCCAGACCAAGGCGACGATCAGCGGCGCCACGGTCATCACGCGCGCCAAGAAGTGGCTGACGGCCAACAACGGCAAGCCCGTCCCGTACAGCCAGGTCTCGAACTGGAAGGACGGCTACCGCCAGGACTGCTCCGGCTTCGTGAGCATGGCCTACGCGTACGGCAAGCCGGGCCTCAACACGGTCGGTCTGGCCGACTCCAGCGTCAGCACGAGGTTCACCAGCAAGAACAACCTCAGGAAGGGCGACACGATCATCGACCCCAACGGCACGAGCACCTCGCGCCACGTGGTCCTGTTCGAGAAGTGGGCCAACTCGGCCAAGACCCAGTACTGGGCCGTCGAGCAGCGCGGCACCTACGGCACCACCTACCGCAAGCTGTCGTACGGCATCGGCTCGGACCAGTACGACTTCTACCGCCAGAAGAAGCTGTCCTGACTCCCTCCGCAGCACGACGGCGCCCCACCCTCACCGGGTGGGGCGCCGTCTCCGTTCGAGCAGGTCGTGGGCGGCTCCGGGTCAGCAGCCGCCGCAGGTGTGGAAGGTGACGTCCCAGTGGCTGCCCTCCTGGGCGTACTCGTTGCCGGCTCCCGACCGGTAGAGCCGCGCTCCGTCGCTGCGGGTGCCGACGTACGTGAACGTGTTCGTCACGTACGACGTCAGGCAGCTGGAGAGGCTGAAGTCCAGCTTGTAGCCGTTCGCGTGGCTGTAGGTGCCACCCGCGTGACCGGTCTCGGTTCCGCCCGTGATGTTGAGTGCGCAGCCGCTGGCGGACCTCAACGTGCGGGCGCCGTCCACGCTGGTCTGGCGCAGCCCGTCGAACGACGTGCACGTGGGGTTGGTCCGGTCGGTGCATCCGCCCGACGACGACCACGTGATGCCGGCCGCTCTGAACGCCGACTCGGCCTGGGCCTGCGTCACCGCCGAGGCCGACGTGGACAGGCCGACCACGGCGCCGAGACCGAGCATCGTGCCGGTCAGGAGCACCGCGAGGCGGCGGAGGACGGACGGTCTGGTGCTGTTCCCCGATGTGTTCATGCCCTCCATGCCAACCCGAGGAATCAGCATGGCGCAACCCCCTCCGGGTGACGCTCAGGCGACCAGAACCTGACGCAGCCGCTCGCCGTAGGCCGCAGCCTCGCCTTCCTCGTACTTCGTGCGGGGCCAGAAGAAGCCGCGCAGACCGTCGCCCTTGGTGCGGGGGACCACGTGCACGTGCAGGTGGGGGACGCTCTGCGACACCACGTTGTTCATCGCCACGAACGTGCCCTGGGCGCCCAGGGCCGACGTCATCGCCGCAGCAGTGCGACGGGCCGCGGAGAACAGCGGGACCGTCAGCTCGTCCGGGAGCTCGAGCAACGTGTCCACGTGGACGCGGGGGACGAGTAGCGTGTGACCCCTGAAGACGGGACGATTGTCCAAGAACCCCACGACCGCCGGCTCGTCGAGCACCACCTCGGCAGGTTCGCTCCTACTGACCACGTCGCAGAACAGGCACGCCATGGCTCGATCCCAGCACACGACCGGACGCGCCGCGCGCCGGCCGGCGCTGCTGGCGGGCCTGGTGGTGGCACTCGTCCTCGCGGGCCTGGGGCCCGCCGACGCGGCGTCGCGTCGCGTGTCGCTGACGGTCGCCCCCACGACTCCTCTGGTCGGGGCGAGCGTGAGCGTCTCGGGGACCGTGACGTCCACGCCTCGTCGCACCAAGGTCGTGCTGCAGCGTTGGAGCGGCCGTCGCTGGCTGAGCCTCTCCACCGTGCGCACGGGGACGCGCGGGCGATTCACGGCACGCACCGCCGCGGCGTCACCCGGTCGCTGGTCCTATCGCGTCCGGGTGCCGGCCGCAGGCAAGCGGAAGGCGGTGACCAGTGGTGTCCGGCGCGTGGACGTGCTCCGGGGCAGCAGCGTGAGCCTGTCCGTCGAGCACCGGTCCGCGGCGTGGACGTTCGTGCAGGTGAGGGGTCTCGTGAGGAACGCGCGGACGGGCGCGCCGGTCCGTCTCGAGCGCCGGGTCGCGGGCGCCTGGCGGCGGGCCGCCGACGGCAGGGTGGGCGCCGGCAGCCGCTACGACGTCGGTCTCGAGCTGCCGGTCGGCACCTCCTCCGTGCGCGTCGTCGCGCCGCGCGACGCATACCGTGCCGCGGCCGTCAGTCCCACTGTCACCGTCACGGTGGTGCCGCCTCCGGCGACCGGCTCGAGCGCGACTCCCACTCCGCCGGCGCAGCCTGCGGCCGAGCCGTCGCGCACGGTCTCCGGCACGATCACGGGCCAGGTCACCTGGGCGGCGGGAAGCACCGTCGTGCTCACCGGTCCGGTCGACGTCGCGGCGGGCGCCACCCTCACGGTGGAGGACGGCGTGGTGGTGCGCTCCGCCGGCCACGCCCTCACCGTCCACGGGACCCTGCGGGCCGGTCGCTCGGGCACCACCACCTTCACGTCCACGTCGACGGCCCCCCGAGCGGGCGACTGGCCGGGCATCCGGGTCGCTCGGCGCGGGCACGCCGACCTCGGGCGGTCGCACGTGTCCGGTGCCGACACCGCACTGCGAGTCGTCCGGGGCGGGTCCGCCCAGTGGCGTGGATCGGTCGCGGCCTCCGCCGCCGGCCTCGACTCCGACGGGTTCGCCGACGCCCGCCACGTCGACTGGGGGAGCCCGACGGGGCCCGCGGCCTTCGGCACCGGCGCCGCCGTGCGGGGGTACGGCGCGCTGGTGGTTCCGTGGCAGGGCTTCACGCCGGGCACGGGCAGCACGTGGCTCGCCGAGGACGCGCCGCAGGTGCCCTGCGTCGACGTGGTCCTGGTCGGGGCACGTGGCTCGGGCGAGGCGCCGCAGGGCTCGGACGCCTACGAGGACGCGGCCTTCGGCGGGACGGGAGTCCCGACGTTCGGCGTGCTGCACGGTGCCTACTCGACGGTGCAGGAGGCCCGTCCGGCCACCTCGTTCACGGTGGTGCCCGTCCGGTACGCGGCGGCCGGGTACCCGCCGGCCGACGACTCGGTCGACTGGCCCACGTTCTCGGCGAGCCTGCGGGGCGGTGCCGACGCCGTCGCGGCGCTCACCGCCGACGTCGCGCGTCGCTGCCCCGACAGCCTGGTGGTCCTCGTGGGTGCCTCCCAAGGTGCTGCCGCCGTGCGAGCCGGACTGGTCCAGGCCGACGGCGCGGGTCGCGACGCCGTCGCCGCCGTCGGCCTCCTCGCCGACCCCAGCACCGTCCCGGACGCGAGGGAGACGATCTGGTCGACCTCGTGGACCACCCGGTCCGTCCCGAAGGTCGGTGGCGTCGTCCCGATGTCCTCGTTCGCGCGGGCCGCGACGACCGACCTGCCCGACGACG